>NZ_CP014163.1:1526166-1831400 GCF_001543245.1 Aerococcus urinaehominis | reverse complement strand
TGTCCATATTAGAGGCTTCTACCAGTTCATTAAAGGCCACTTGGTCCTCGTGCTGGTAGTCGTAGTCATCATCCAATTTATTCAGGCGATTTTCCAGGACCTCATCGCGGACGGCGATTTCCTTGTTGATGCGGCGGTAGTGAATAAACCACTGGATCAAAAGCAGTCCAATCACGAAAAAGCCACAATAGCCGACAAAGGGATAGAGGTAGGCGACTAGGGTATCAAAACCGACAAAAGACAGGATAAAACCAATCACAATCAAAATCAGCATGTTGCGCTTAAAGTGTTGGGGCTGACTACGTGACACCCGCTTAGCCAGGGCATAATACATACCAATGGCAGTATTGTAAATCATACCAAAAATAATCACAGCCATAGCGAGACCCAGGCGCGGATCAAAGTTATTAAACAAAGTCAAAAGCGGCATGGATGAATCCTTGACACTGTCGATATTCAGGGCAATCGAGAAAAAGGATACAAAGAGCAGGGCTGATACTAAGGCCCCACCGAATAAACCACCAAAACCAGCTTGCTTGGGACTGTACTGCTCACCACCAATCACCACCGCCATGGAAATAGCCAAGGTTAAGGACAGGCTAGTATAATTTAATGACGATAGGGCCCAGTTAGGCAGGGTCGTCGGTTGGGCGGCCGAGATGGCCATGGCCTCCTGGAAGCTATGAGGACTATTGTTTAGGGTATATATAAAAATGCCGATTAGAAAAATAATAACAAAGGGTGTAATCGCCCCAATTAGCTTAGTCACCCGGTCGACATCCATAAAGGCTGTCATATAAACTAAGGCTGATACCAAGAGGGCCCCCATCCAGATGGGCAAGCCGAATTGTTGTTCCAGGTTGGTCCCCGCCCCGGCAATCATAATAAAACCAGTGGAAAACAGGGTCATATTAATCAAGAAATCAATCACCTTTGATATAAAAGGTGACGAGATATTGTTAAAGAGCTCACTGTGTTCCCGGACCTTATAATAGGAGCCGAACTGCAAGAGGACCACCCCGCCAGCCATAAATAAAATGGCTGCCAAGATTAAGCCCCAAATCCCACCCTGACCAAAACTTACAAAATACTGCAACATTTCCTGGCCGCTGGCAAAACCAGCACCAATAATGACACCGAGATAGGCTAGGCCAATGCTAACCATATCCCTCATTGTTTTATTCATAATTCTCCTCCTCACTAAAAGATTAGCAAAAAGCTGCTCTCATAGCTAATCATTTACAAGCCTAGGCCAAAAAAAGTACAATAAGTACATCAAACTATTTTAAAAAGGAGTTTTTCCATGCGTTTATGGCACCAAGATTTGATCCCTAAGCTCCCCCGCCAGCAACTCTTAGGCCAGCACCGGGAGTGCGCCGCCCTACGCGGAGCCGGCTGGGGCCGTCCCCATGCCACGGTTAACTATGTCTTTGACCACTCACCCTATAAACTCTACCAATACCACGATCTGGTCATTCAGGAAATGCTAGACCGGGACTACCAACCTGATTCCGCTTGGTCCGACCCCAATTATCGGGGTAAAAAGGTTCCACCCTACCAGGATTTAGAAGCTGTAGCCATGACTGACCCAGTTTACCCTGAGCATGACGCGGCCTATCTGGCAGAGTGCTTGGCTAACTTGGCCAGCAAGGGCATTGATTTGGCGGACTAAATTTAGGAGAACAAAAAAGCGATTGTAGAGCTAGGCTACTACAATCGCTTTTTTTAGACATTAATTTTTTACGCCCTTCCCTGTTAAAAGCTTGCTAAGGCCTTGATAAGATGTGCCCAGACCAAAAGCAGCCATTGATAAGAGCAAGTAAAAATGGGTAAAGACATACTGGGACTTGGTTTCCCAAAACAGGTGAAAAATAAAGGTCCCGATAAAACAGAGGCTGATAAAGGTAAAAATCATGCTTAGCGTTAAATGATCAGCAAAATAAGGCTTGACTAAGCCTCCCACCAGGGCGACAGCGGCAAATAGGTAGCCAGTTGTTAGCAGGACATGGCCGCTTTTTACCAGCAGCTGGTAGTTGCCCTTAAATTGATAGATATTTTTTAGCCAGTCGCTTCTAAATGGTCCGGTCTTTTTACTAATCATGGGGCCAGACCAGACTGATTCAAAGTTGGGGTCCAACCAGGTTGAAGCAATTTTTGTCAGAAAAAATTTGCCTGTCTTTTGAGGGGCCTTGACCATCGCATGCACCCGTTCCCTGATTTCTTGGGCGGCCGCCTGTTCCATGGCGGCGGTATCGGGGTAGTATTTTTTATAAACATTATTGTTATAGCGATTATACCAACCCGGAAAGCGGCCTTCAGGACGGTCATCTGCCTGTAGCCCCATGGCTAGGTAGAGGTTTTTAGGCATGCCCTTGTCTAAAGTGACGCCACTAATTTCCTGGTAGTGGTTTACTTGCAGCTGACCACCCAGCCAAAATAGGCCAATTAAGGTCAGACTGGCCAAGACTTGTTTCAACATGGTCTTGCTTTTGAGCCCATAGATCAAGTAGGTGATACAAAGAGCAATGATGGCAATGAGAAAATTATTACGAATAATCGCCGCGGCGGCTAATGATAGGTTGGCGCCCAAGGCCCAGTACCAAGCATTAGACTTAAAATATTGGGTGAGGAAGAATATACTGGCGCAGATTAAGAACAGAGCTGGGGTTGACCCGTATATGAACTTGATAAAAAACAGGGCTGGGGTAAATAGAAAGCCTAATACCATTAAATACTTAGTTTTTAAATCCTGCCAGCCAAAAATTTGGCTAAAACTAGCAATCAGTAAAGCATGGCTGCCCATGGTCAAGGCCAGGTAGAGGGCATGGAAAAAGTTAGTAGCCTGAGAGAATTTAAAAAAGAAACGCTCAAAGCTAACCAAACCTAGCTGGTGGGGGTGGGTACCCAGATAGCCTAGTAGGTTTTCATAATTCCCCCGCCTAATATTCAGGGCTGAAGTCATGACATCTCTCGGGTCAGCCCGTAAGTGAGGCGGTGTTCCCCAGATGAGATACAGGCCCGCCAGCAAATAGAGGACGGCTAAAATAAGGGCCAACCACTGACTGGGCACCTTTTTAAGGATAAAACCTAGGCCGACCAGCAATGCCAGTGCCAGTATCAGTAAACCTACTTGCCCACCCGTTAAGAAAATGAGGCGGCCAAATTCCTGAAAACCATAGATTTCGGCACCTAGGAATAGACTAGCTAGGCCTAAACCCGTCACTAGCACCAATAAAATGAGCCAGATTGACACTTGACCGAATGAGGCTAGTTTTTTCATTTGGCAATCCTCCCTAGACACAAGCAGGTGCTTGCGGGATAAGCTAATTCATTGTAGAGGCTGATAGCTGGTAGATACTGATGGCCTTGGTCTTTCATTTAAAACGTCCCTTCATCGATTTTTTATAGCACCTAGTTTAGCACAATAATCACTTAGGCAGATAAAAATTATTGATAAATATGAGGACATTAAAAAGGCACAACTTTAATGTCCGATTTAGACAAGAGACGCTAAAGTTGTGCCTTTTTGCTTACTTATTTACTGGTTAGTCTAAGACTTAAGTAACTAATTAACCTGGCTGGTTAGACAAGTCTTCCCCGTTAGAGGCAATGACCTGCTTGTACCAGTCGAAGGATTTCTTCTTGTGGCGGCTAAAGTCACCAGAGCCATCATTATGGCGGTCAACATAGATATAGCCATAACGCTTGGCCATCTCCCCGCTTGAGGCTGAAACGAGATCAATGGCCCCCCATGAGGTATAGCCCATCACTGGAATACCATCTTCTTCAATGGCAGCCTTCATGGCAGCGATATGCTTTTGTAGGTAATCGATTCGGTAGTCATCAATGATGCGCCCATCTGCCGTCACTTCATCCTTGGCACCTAAGCCATTTTCCACTACAAACAGCGGTTTTTGGTAGCGGTCATAGAGGTCATTCATGGTAATTCTGAAACCTAGCGGGTCAATCTGCCAGCCCCATTCACTAGCCTCTAAATAAGGATTAATGACGGATGGGAAGATATTACCCGGGGTCAGGTCGTACTTGTCCAGATTATCGGGATGGGCTGAGACCCGACTAGAGTAGTAGGAGAAGGAAACAAAGTCAACGGTGTGCTTAGCTAAGAGCTCCTTATCCCCCTCTGCAAAAGGAATCTCAATCCCTTCTGCCTCTAATTGTTTGAGGGCATAATTTGGATAGGCGCCCCGTGACTGGACATCCACGAAGAAATAATTGCCCTGGTTATCCAGCTGGGCCTGGCGGACATCTTTAGGGTCCGGCGAAGCAGGATAATAAGTACCCGCCGCTATCATACAGCCCACCTGATTATTTGGATCAATTTCATGGGCAATTTTAGTAGCCAGGGCTGAGGCCACCAGTTCGTGGTGGACAGCTGTATATTGGTCCTGGCGGGGATTATCGCTATCAGCCAAAATCAGACCCGCCCCCATAAAAGGCGCATGCATGATCATATTAATCTCGTTAAAGGTAATCCAGTATTTAACTAAGCCCTGGTAGCGGGTAAAGAGGGTCCGAACGAGCTTTTCATAAAATCCAACGACCTGGCGATTTTTCCAGCCCCCATATTTTTTGATTAAATGGACTGGCATATCAAAATGGGTAATGGTCACTAAGGGTTCAATGCCATGTTTGTGCATCTCTTTAAAGACATCTTCGTAAAAGGCCAAGCCCGCCTCGTTAGGTTGGTTTTCATCACCTTGGGGGAAAATACGCGACCAGGCAATGGAGATCCTAAAGGTTTTAAAGCCCATTTCACCTAATAAGGCGATATCCTCCTTGTAGCGGTGGTAGAAATCAACCCCCTCTTTGGCTGGATAATGGTGGCTATCATCAAAATCTAAGTGGACCTGCTGGCCAGCAATAATAGCTGCCCGGTCCTCACCATGAGGCACTAGGTCAACATTGGCTAGGCCGCGGCCACCCTCATTGTAGCCCCCTTCAAATTGGTTAGCAGCGGTTGCCCCGCCCCATAAAAAATCTTTTGGAAATGCCATCTTATTACCTCCTAAATTCTTATCTTAACGCTGTTAACAGGTAGTCACCTAGTTGGATGGTTTATTTTACGCGCCCACCAAATCACTAGCCACCACCTCATAGATATAGCGACCACTTGCTTCCTCGCTGCTATTTAATTGTTCAAACAGAATAGTAACTGCTCGCCGTCCCAAAGTCTGGATGTTCAGGTTGAAGTAAGGATGGTAGAGGTCTTGACCACTATCCTCACTGGCAAAGGAGCGGAAATCGATGGTTTTGACCTGGTCTTGGCCCGTCGCCTGCAGGGCGCTGACTACCCCCCGAGCCACTAGCTCATCAGCCACGACATAGCCATCATAGGTCTGGCCTTGGTGGTAGAGGTCCATGATCAGCTGGTAACCATCATTGGGTAAAAAATTCACCGCATTGTAGCTATCACCTATAATATCGGCCTGGTCACTCAGGCTCTTTAAAAAGCCGGCCTCCCGCTGCTGAATAAAGAATTGCTGGCTGTCGCCACCGATATAGGCTAATTTTTGGCAACCCTGGCTTAATAGATAGCGACCAGCCTGGTAGCCCAGGTCGAAATTATCGTTGTCTATGGCGTTGACCTGGCCCGTATCCGGCGTCCCGACCACCACACTAGGAAAGTTTGCCTGGCGGGCCATGGCCAGCAAGGGATCATCGGCTGAGGCATAAAGGAAGATTAAACCAGCTACCTGTTTGCCATAAACCATGTTTTCCAGGTGGGCTTTTTGCTGGTCGGCGCTGTCACCAGCTGATAGGAGCAGGACATAATCTTCTTGGGCGGCCGCCTCATTGATTCCCCTTAAAATGGTGGGAAAGAAAGGGTTTTGATAAAAGGCATCGGAGGCTAGCGGCAAGACGAGGCCAATGGTTTGCGAATGCTGGCTAGCCAGGCGGCGGGCATTGTAGTTAGGTACATAATTAAGTTCTGCCATGACCGCCTGAACCTTTTGCCTGGTTTTTTCTGAAATGGCGGGATTGTTGGTTAGAACCCGCGACACAGTAGAGGGAGCCACCCCCGCTTTTTCAGCGACATCTTTAATTGTTACTGCCATTACTAGAATCCCCCATAGTCTAAAGTAATTTGCCTCTATCATAGCAAATATTAACCGCTTACGCACTAGGTCAGCTGTTTTTATGGCGATTATTTTACTATGGCCTCTAGCAGCAAGCTTGGCGGCGCCCTATCTTTGCGTTAAACTATTAGAAAAAGGAGGCGATCCCATGCAAATAAGACCTGTCAGGCCTGACCAAGTGGCACAACTAAGTCAACTATCAATTTCCTGCTACCAGGATACCTTTGCCGGCACGACCTCTGATGCCAATATGCAGGATTATCTGGCAACCGCCTACAATAAGGACCAATTGGCCAAGGAGCTAGGCCAGGACCACACCCAATTTTACTTTGTGACAGATGGGGACCAAATTTTAGCCTACTTTAAAATCAATTGGGGACCTGAACAAAGCGAGGACCACTTCCCAGCTGGTTTGGAGTTAGAACGCATCTACGTGACCAAGTCAGCCAAGGGCCAAGGCATTGGTAGCCTGATGATGGCCCAGGTCCACCAAATCGCCCAGGACCTAGCGTGTCGGCACATTTGGCTGGGCGTCTGGGAGCATAACTATCCAGCCCAGGCCTTCTATAAAAAGCACGGCTTTAAACGCTTTGGCCAGCACGCCTTTATTATGGGCGACGACCACCAGTGCGACTGGCTGCTGGTCAAATCATTAGACAAGGAATAGGTGATAAAATGAAAGTAATTAATGTAGTTGGTGCCATTATGATTCGTGACGGCAAAATCCTCTGCGCCCAGCGCGGCCCCAATAAAAGCCTGGCCTACAAGTGGGAATTCCCGGGCGGTAAAATTGAAGCTGGCGAAAGTCCCCAAGCTGCCCTGGAGCGCGAACTAAGAGAGGAACTTCTTATTGACTGCCAGGTTGAAGCAGAAATCTTTGACCAGGTCTCCTACCAATATGATTTTGGTCAGGTTAACCTGACCACCATCCTCTGCTATTTAGATGATCAGGAACCACAAATTACTGAGCATATCCAGTTCAAATGGTTGGCACCTGGGGACCTGTTAAGTTTAGACTGGCCACCTGCAAACATGCCAACGATTGAAAAACTTTCTCATCAAACTTTCTAATGGATAATCACTTTTAAATATTTTTGTCATTAATAAAAGCATAGTAAGGAATTGCGCTAACCTACCCCCTACTATGCATTTTATTTTCTATAAATTTTACTAAGATACACTAATGTTCTCTACTTCGTTTCATCAATGATTTTCTTTAATTCAATACCTATTCTAGTTACGATTCCCGTTACCAGAGCATTTCCCATAAAGAAGAGTCGCATCCGGTCGCTGACCTCTGATACCTGGCCATTGGCATCTTGCTTATACCGGGTCCAATCATCTGGAAAATCTTGCAGTCTCTCTGCCTCAATAGGTGTAAGGAAGCGATAACGCCCGTTAATCTTTAGTAAATGAGTCGAGCGATTGACCGTACCTTCTGAAGTTAACATCGTCCGGCCTGGCAATTCCAAACTATCATATTCACTCATACCACCCTCTGAGAATGTATATTTATGACCGGTGGCTGAAGTGCGCTCAATTTTCTTGGCACCACGCAAATACTTAAATTTTTCAATTTGTTGGTCTGTTAGATAATATTTTTCATCAACTTCAGCTTCCTCCTGAATTAAATCGCCTAAGCTAAGTGGTTCCTCATCCCCTTGTGGCTCTGTCTCGGCGCTATAAACATAGCCGTGCCGCATAATACCAGAATTCCACATTTTACCCGCATCATAGCTATCGGAAATTTCTTTGATATCGTCGGCTAGTTTAACAAACTGGGTTCTATCTTTGACTGGGGCCTCTTTGACAGGAAATTGTCTAGCGAATAGACCTTGATTGAAGATATAAGAAGCATAACTATCATAATTGCGATTCCCTAGTAAATCAGTCTGTAGTTTGTCTTCGTAAAGATTTTCTATATATTGACCCCATTTAGTACTATTATGATAAATAAAGAAAAACACCCGACGACGACGTTGGCCTCGCCCATATTCAGCAGCATTTATTACGCGCCATTCAACTGAGTAACCAAGTTGATTAAAGGCACCCAACATAACTGCAAAATCACGTCCCCTTTGTTTAGAAGGCGCTTTTAAAAGCCGATCAACATTTTCTAGAATTAAATAATCGGGTTGAATAATTCTTGTCGCACGAATAATTTCCCAGAAAAGTACACCTTTTTTCCCTTCAATGCCTAATTCATTCTTTTTACTACGTGCCACTGAATAATCTTGGCAAGGAAATCCCCCAACAATCATGTTGATGCCATCTTCTTTCATTGATGCGAACTTTTCGTCAGGAATGGTAGCCACATCATCAGGTATGTGTTCCATATCAGGAAATCTGTAGACCCCAACTTCATAAGCGTCCTGAGACTTTCGTGATGGCTCGTATTGATTAGATACAACTGTTTGATATAAGTTTTCGTCGGCGTTATTTAAACCGATAATAAAGCCACCGACACCATCGAACATGGAGAAAATTTTCATACAATACCCCTTTTTTAGGAACGTATGTTCCGAATTACAATATTTATTGTACTACAAATGTAATATGAGATTAAGGATTAAATACTATATAATACCATAAAATGAGGTGAAAGTATTGACTGATTATCTGCTCCCATATGATGAAACTGACCCAAAATCTATCTACCATTATGCAGAAAAATTAAAAGGTAAAAATTTTGTTGATATATTGGCTAATAGCGCAGAAATAGTAAGTGAAAATTTAGATGATGTTGACTACTTAACTAAGCAAATTAGCTATTACAACAACCCGCGCTCTAAAGGTGGTTTAGGTAACTTAGTCGAAAAATATTATTTTGGCTTCGAACCCAACAGTAGCCCATTACCCGATTTTGAAGAAGCTGGTCTAGAACTTAAATTGACACCTTACAAGAAAAACAAAAACGGCACATATAGTGCCAAGGAACGGCTTGTGATCGGTATGATTCCGTACGACAGACCTGTTCCAAATTCTTTTGAGGATTCTCATGTTAAAGAGAAATTAAATCTAGTACTTTTTCTTTTCTACGAATTTAAAAAAGAGTTAGCTCGTACACAATATACCATCACGCACGTCCAATTGTTCCATCTCTTTAGTGAGGTCCTCAGCAAGGATTTAGAAATTATCATCGATGACTACAACAAGATAATTGAAAAAATTAAAGCTGGTAAAGCTCACGAGCTCTCTGAAGGTGACACCATGTATCTAGGTGCCTGTACGAAAGGTGCTACAGCCAAGAAGAGTGAACAACCACAATTTTATAATAAAGAGATTAAAGCGAAACGCCGTGCTTATTCACTTAAACAAGGCTACATGACTAGCTTTCTCAATAATTATGTTTTCAAAGGTATCGACACTTACCAAAGTATTGGTGAAAGCTTTGCTAGCCAAGAAGATTTTGAAAAAGAAGTTTTAGCTAAAATCGAAAGATACAAAGGATATAGCCGAGCAGACTTAGTGCGAGAATTTGATTTAGAAAATATTACTGCCAAAAACCTATTCAGTGTTATCGCTATGAGAATTTTAGGTATTACGTCTAGTCATGCAGAGGAGTTTACTAAATCAAATACTTTGGTAAAAACAATTCGGGTTGAAGAAAATAATACCATTAGAGAAAATATGTCCTTGTCTAATATAAACTTCAGGGAATTCGTTAATACAGAGTGGGAAGATTCTGATATTTATGAGTATTTTGAGACAACACGTTTTTTATTTGTCGTTTTTAAAAATGATGGTGAAGACTACTGTCTGAGTCATGCGGTATTTTGGCACATGCCGGCTCAAGATTTAAACGGACCCTTAAAACAGGAGTGGCTAGCAAATCAACAAATTATTAGAAACGGTATCAAATTTTCACTTTCTGGTAAACGCATCTTTAATAACCTACCAACAGCTCAAGAGACTAAAATATCTCATCTAAGACCCCGGGCAGCCCAATCAGCCTATAAAATTGCTGAACTAAATATTGAACGCGGCAATATCGAAAAAGATGCTGACCAATTACCAAATGGTGATTACATGACTAGGCAGGCCTTCTGGCTCAATAAATCCTATATTGGAGAAATCATTGAGCTCGATAATTTATAACAATCGTGAAGAATAGCTAATTTATAACCTTTATACTTGCTTAAAAGCAGAAAAAACTGCCTAACCACTTGTGTTAGGCAGTTTTCTCTTTAAATATATTAAGCTAATTTGTTGCATTTTCTGCTTTTTGAACAGGAATCCAGATTTCCATCTGGTAGTCATCAGCACTTAAGTCCCCTGGCAGGTAAATTTCCAGACAGGCGCCACCGTTATAGCTATAGTCGCCCTTGTATTCACGGAAGAAATATTTGAGGGCTGCTCGGCTGGCTAAGGGAACGGGCCCGGTGGTTACGATTACTGCATATTCTCCGGCTGGCACCACGCAGTAGTCGAGAAAGAGCGAGGGTATATCCTGGCTGTCTGCCATAGCAAAGCCGGCCAAATAATTTAACATGCCCGCATCATCCATGCCATAGCACACCCCTACTGGCTGGTCGGAGGTCAGCCGGCGCAGCACATTAGAATCATGTTTTTTATATAGTTCGTACCAGACTGCCGGACAAACATCCCGGTCTATACCTTGCCGGTTTAAACCAGCAACTATAAACTCTTCCTGGTGTTTAATTGCTATCTCCACAAAATGAAACCCCTTTAAAGTCTTTTGTGCTATTTTAACAATTTCCTCTCTAGCTTGCATCAGTTTTCATAAAAAACACATTTTTTAATGAAAAGACCTGGATAAAAAACCAATTAAGCATTTTTATTGCTAGTCTGGCTGAGTTTTTCTAGTATTGAGGGTGTGAGACTTGGCGCTCAGGAATGAATTTCTGAAATGACCTCATTCCTGCCAAGACCCACTCGACTAGGCTGCTAGTTTTCCTACAATAGCAAAAGCCAAAGATCTATGTTCCAAGCCCAAAAGGAGTTAAATATGCAAATTGAATTTTTCCACGATGTTATCTGTTCCTTCTGCTTTCCTATGTCAGCTAGGATGCGCAAAATCCAAGCCAAGTATCCCAGCCTAGAAATTATTCATCGGTCTTTTGCCCTGGGTTGGGAGGTCAGCCAGTTTGAGCAAATGTTTGGCAGCCACGCCGCCGTTAAAGATGAAGTTTTAAGCCATTGGGAACACGCCAACCAAAACGATGATGACCACCGTTTTAATATTGCTGGCATGGCGGCTAGCGACTTCCTCTTCCCTACTTCCAAACCGGGCCTCATTGCTGCTAAGGCAGCGGGTCTAGTTGGCGGTCAAGCAGCCTACTGGGATGCCTTTGATGCCATCCAAACCGCACTTTTTGTCGACAACCAGGATATCGCTGATCCAGCCGTCCTTAAGGCAGCAGTGGCTAAGACTGATATTGACCTGGCCGCTTGGCAAGACCAGGTCGACAAGCCGGAAACCGAAGAAGCGGTTCTCCAAGACCTGGCCCAAGTCCAGGCTTACGGCATCCAAGGTGCCCCGGCCCTAGTCATTAACCAAAAGTATTTAATATCAGGCGCCCAGGACCAAGCCACGATCGAGGCCAACTTGGCTCAAATTGCCCAACAAGAAGGAGAGACCCTCATTGCTAAATTAGATCAAGTAGGCCAAAACGGACAGACCTGCCACTTTGAAAATGGCCAATGGCATTGTGACTAAACAAGGGTGAGAGGGCTGGATAGTTGGACCAAAAGCTAGCGAGGTCTGAAAGACATCGAAGGATTTGAGTCTAACGCAGGTCAGCCTTGACTTTTTGCTGTAGCCATAGCATTTTTAAATTGTACGGATATAGTATGCCTGCTCGAATCTAACTATACTGATAATATTCGTATAATAGCGAGATCCTGAGCATTAGTCCCAGGATTTTTACTTGCTTGGTAGGTGGGCAGCAGGTGGAATTATGCTCTAGGGAAGTAGCTTAAGTGGTCGAGTTAAGCTACTTGGGGACAAGCCCTACAGCTAATCTCACGAAATACCTGGGCTGAAGTAGCTCAGGTAGCGGGGTTAAGCTACTTGGGACCAAGCTCAACAGCTAATCTCACGAATACCTGGGCTGAAGTAGCTCAAGTGGTCGCGTTAAGCTACTTGGGACCAAGCTCAACGGCTAATCCCACGAAATACCTGGGCTGAAGTAGCTTAAGTGGTCGAGTTAAGCTACTTGAGGACAAGGCCTCCAGCTAATCTCACGAAATACCTGGGCTGAAGTAGCTCAAGTGGTGGGGCTAAGCTATTTGGACCCAGTTAAGATGCTCAAATCTCGGCAAAATAAGAGCGTGAAGGCTGGCACTGATGCCCCATGTTCTGGTTTAACCTAGTCTGCTTGGTCCAACCAGGTCTGCTGGCTAAGATAGTCATTGGGATACTGGGCCAGCATATCATTTAAAAATTTAATGACCGTCCCTTGGTCAATTTGGCCGGATTGGTAGTGGCTTAAGATATCTTGGTAACTGTTTCGCTCACTAGCATTGGCCTGATCCTTAAAATAGCCCCAGACATGCTGGGTGGCATTAACCACTGCCCCAGGGTCTTCAGCTAGGGCCTGGGCTTGGTCAATATAATCTTGAACCACTTGAGGGTCTACCGGGTCGGTCTTCAGATAATTGCGGATGTCTTGGTAAATCCGTTGCGACTTGGATAACACGAAATATTTGTTGGTAGCCCATAATTTTTGGGCTGCTTTTTTATTTTCTTTGACTTGATTCATGGTTTTATTTGTCCTGCTTTCTTTTTAGACTGTTAAGATAGGCCTTAGCTTCAGAACTAATTTGCCGGCTTTCCCGGGCCTTTTGAATGGTTTTATTGTGGACCCAAATTGGTAAATTAGCTTGTTCAAAATAAGTTATGGCTGCCTGCCACTGCTTGGTCAGGGCTGAAGCAAAATACCAGGCCATGGCCATTTGGATGTAATAATCATCCCTTTTAATTTGGCCCACCCAGTCCAGCTGAGCTGGGTTAAAATCGGCGCCTAAAAAATGAACAATCAGCATATTGATGGCAAAACGCACGGTATAGGCATGATCGCTAGCCAACCAACCAGGAATCAACTTGATGAGATCTGCCCGGTGCTGGCTAAATATCTGGGGTCGCAGACTATCGCAAACCGCCCAGTTGTCAATATGGGGTAAAAAGTCCGCCAAGCGAGCGACCACCTGGTCATAGTCACTTAACTGACTAATCATCAAGCCCTGGAGCATCTGTTCATCATAGTAGTCATGCGGCAGGTCAGCCATAAAGTCTTGTCCGGCTGACTCTTTAAGCAAGTCCTTAGCGTATCGGCGCAGGATAGGAATCCTGACCCCGATAATTTTATCCCGGTCTATGGTTGGCAAGAGCCGGCTTTGAAAATCGCCATAGCTTTCCTCGGCTAATGCAAATAGGTCGCTGCGAATTGACATGGTATCTCCCCTCTTATTCTCAGTCTCTTTTACTGAAGTTTCCGTAATGATAGCGTATACTTATAGATGTGACAAGTCATTAGCGACTGCTGGTTGCCAGCAGCAGATTTAGGAGGTATCTTATGAAAGTATTAGTGCAAGGGTCGATTCCGGCCGACCATTTAAAGTCATTAAGTGAACATTTTACAGTGGATTTTAGTCAAGCCGACTGGTCAGACCAGGACTTGTTGGACAAGCTGGCTAATTATGAAGCAGTCTTAGTCCGGTCAGGCGCGTTTGGTCCCGACAAGATTGATGCCGGGAAAAAGTTGAAAATCATTGCCAATTTTGGGGCTGGCTATGATGCCATAGATGCTGATTATGCCCGCCAAAAAGGAATCCTGGTTACCAATACGCCCCAGGCCGTCCGGACACCAACTGCGGAGACCACCCTCTTAATCATGCTGGGGGCTATCCGTCACTACGACCACTTCCGCGGCATGATTCATGCCGGCCAGTGGCCTGACCAGACCCAGCCAGAAAACCTCACCCAGAGCTTGCTAGGCGCAAAAGTCGGCATTGTTGGCTTTGGTAGTATCGGCCAAGAGGTGGCCCGACTCCTGCAACCATTTAATGTCCAACTCTCCTACTACCAACGCCATGAAAGTCCCCAGGCAGCCGACTACCAGGCCCAGTATATGAGCTTTGATGACCTTTTGGCCCATAATGATGTGATCACGGTCCACGTACCCCTTACCGATGAAACCCACCACATGTTTGACCAAGCTGCCTTTGAAAAAATGCAACCGTCTGCCTACTTTATCAATATGGCCAGAGGTCCCGTCCATGACGAAGCAGCCCTAATAAAGGCCTTGGAAAGTGGCCAAATCGCTGGCGCCGGATTGGATGTATTTGAGGAAGAGCCTAAAATCAGCCCTGAACTCCTGACAATGGACCAGGTTTTCACCATGCCCCACCTGGGGACGGCTACCCACCCGGCCCGGCGCGCCATGGCCGAAGAGGCCAGCCAGTGTATCATTTCCTTCCTGGTTGAAGGGGAAGAAATGTACCGGGTGAACTAGGTAACCGATCAAAATTAATCGCTAGCTGACTTTCATAGTTCTATACTATGTCTACAGCCAGTTAGCCGGTATTATACTTTGTCACCCAAATTGGCTAAACTAGCCTTAATCAAAAAAGTTTGGAGTGACAAAATATGACTACACATTCAAAAAAATTCTTAACTGTTGGATCCCTACTACGCCCGAGTGACCTCTTGGACTACCGGCAAAAAATTGAGCATCGCGATGATATCGCCTACCCTTTCTATGACAGCCTACCTGGCTACCTAGAAACTGAAACCGCCGATGTCCACCAGGCCATTGACCAACAAGTGGCCCATGGCCTGTCAGAAATTTCCGATGGTGAATTATCACGGTCCTTATGGCATTTAGACTTTGCCTGGGGGCTAGAAGGCATCCGCCGTTATATCACTGACCACGGCTACCTATTCGCTGACCATGGTGAGGACCTAGACGACAAATCTTTCCAAACCCGCCAGGATATTGGCCTAGCAGTTGAAGGCAAATTGTCTGGTCATAACCACCCTTTTATCGACCATTTTAAACGGCTAAAAGCCCATGCCCCTAGTGAAGTTGGCCTTAAGTTTCCGATTGTAACACCTGGTCATATCTACTACGAAATAGTAGCTCAAGGTGCCATCGGTCCCGACAATTACTACCAAGATTTAGCTGACTTCCGCCATGACCTAGTCCAATCCTACCGCCATTACCTGGATGATTACCAGGCAGCTGGTGGCGAAATTGTCCAGCTAGATGACTGTGTGTGGAACGCCTTTGCTGGTGACTCTAATGACCACCAAGTTGACCTAGATACTTTCAGAGTAGCCAGCCTGGATGAATTAGCTAAGCAGCTGATTGCTATGAATAACGCGGTGGCTGACTATGCCCACGAGCTAGGGCTCAAGGTTTATGGCCACAACTGTCGCGGTAACTATGCCTCGCGTTATGCGGGTGGCGGTAGCTACAGTGAAGTGGCTGAATATTTCCTGAAGCAACAACGCTATGACCGCTTCTATTTAGAATGGGATGATGACCGGGCTGGATCGCTGGAAGTCTTGAAGATTTTTGCCGACCGGCCAGAAGTAGAAGTGGTAGTTGGTTGCCTATCTAGTAAACAGGCCGACCTGGATGACGCTGACCGCGCCTTAGACATGCTTGAAGAGGCCAGCCAATATATTCCTAAAGACCGCCTCTACCTCTCCCACCAATGTGGCTTTGCCTCTTGTGACGTCGGTAATGAATTAAGCCACGACCAACAATGGGCTAAAATCGACCAAGGCCATCAAATCGCCCACCAATTCTTTGGAGAGTAAAAAAGGGTGCGAGGCTGGGCGTTCAGGCATGGACCACTGGAAGGAATTAGGCCAATAGTTGCAAACTATTGAGACTAATTTCTGAAGTGGCGACATGCCTGCCAGACCGAACCCGACTAAAACAGGGTGTGAGGGCTGGCGCATAGAACTGAATACAAATGATAAAAAGCCTGGGACTCAAGTCCCAGGCTTTCGCTATTATAGGCATATTAACAGCCTAGTCAGGTTAAAGTAGCTTAACGCCACCATTTGAGCTACTTCAGCGGCGGGTTTTTGGCGTTTTAGCTTTTGATCTAAGTTCCAAATAGCTTAACGCCACCTCTTAAGCTACTTCAGCAGCGGTTTTTTAACAATTTAGATTTTGACCTAGGTCCCAAATAGCTTATCGCCACCTCTTAAGCTACTTCAGCGGCGAATTTTTGGCGTTTTAGCTTCTGAACTAAGTTCCAAGTAGCTTAACGCTACCATTTAAGCTACTTCAGCGGCGGGTTTTTAACAATTTAGCTTTTGATCTAAGTTCCAAATAGCTTAACACCACCATTTAAGCTACTTCAGCGGCGGGTTTTTAACAATTTAGCTTTTGACTTAGGTCCCAAATAGCTTTACGCCACCTCATAAGCTACTTCAGCGATGAAATCTACTCGAATTAGCTTTAGGGCTAGGTTCTTTTTTTGCTTAGGCCAAAATTTGATTAATATCATGGATATTGGCTTGCTTAGTGATTACTAGAACCCGGTCACCGGCTTGGATCTGGTCATGACCTTTTGGATAAATAATCTGACCCTCCCGTTCGATCCCTGCAATCAGCGTATCGGGAATAAGCCGCAAGTCGGCTAAAGTTTGTTCAGTAATTTTTGATTCGCGGAAAATCTTGAATTCTAAGGCTTCAACCTGACCATTAACCAATTGGTGGAAATTGGCGACTGAAGAATCTTGGGTGGCGATCAAACTGCGGACCCGGTGGATAATTCGGTCGGATACTAGAAGTTTGGGGGTCACTACTGATTCTAAGCCCAGATGGGTAATCGGTTTTAAGAGATAAGGACGGTCTACCTTAGGGATGACCTTAGTTACACCCAGGGAATGGGCAAAGAGCGAAATTAAAATGTTTTCTTCATCGGCTGGCGACAGGGTGACCACCGCATCATAAGTGGCTATCCCCTCTTCAATTAAGAGGTCCTGGTCAGTCCCGTCCCCTAAAATCACTTCAACACTTGGGTAGGTGGCGGCAATCTTGTCGGCGCGCTGACGGTCCCATTCAATCAACTTAATGGTATGGGGCCGTGACTGGAGCTCACCAATCAGGTAGTGGCTGATATTGCCCCCGCCAATAATTAAAATCCGTTTAGCGGGCCGGCTATTGGCGCGAATCTGCTTGTAAAATTGTTTCAGGTTGGGCTGGGTGCCAGTGATATAGATATTATCACCCGCCTGAATTTCAGTTTGCCCTTGAGGAATGATAACCTGGTGGTCCCGCTCGATGGCACAGACTAAAATTTCATGGTTGAGTTCCTGGGTCAGGGTCTGCAGGCTTTTACCAGTCAAGGGGCTTTCCTTAGAGACAGTGATTTCAACCAACTGGACCTGGCGGTGGAGTAAATCTTCAATGCTGTTAGCGGTTGGGAAGCGCAGAAGCTGGCGGATGAGCCGAGCTGAGTCCTGTTCTGGATTCATAATCTCAGTCAGTCCGAGCGATTGCTTGAAGAAGTCCCCTTCCTCATAATATTTGGGGTCACGCACCCGGGCATAGACATAATCCACGCCCAGGTTCTCAGCTAGAATAGAGGCAATAATATTTTTTTCATCCGAATTGGTCACGGCAATAAAAATATCAGCCTGGTCCACCTCTGCTTCCCTCAGAGCCACCATAGAGATGGCTGAACCAACAACGGCTTGGATATCATACTTGTCATATAGCATATCAACAATATCGTGGTCAGCATCCAGCAAGGTTATGTCAGCAATTTTCCAAAGGGAATCAATAATGGATTGGCCGACCTGGCCGCCCCCACATACTACTACTTTCATTTGTCACCTCAATTTTTTTCTTTCCAGACGCTCGGCATCAAGAGCATCAAGACCGGATAAATTTCTAAACGCCCGGCAATCATCACGATGGTCAAGACCACTTTCGCAAAAGGGGTAAAACTCGCAAATGAACCTGTTGGCCCCACTAGGCCCAGACCAGGACCAATGTTATTGATGGTCGCTGACACGGCAGAAAAGGCGGTTAAAAAGTCATTTTGCGAGATGGACACCAACAAGACGGCCATGGCAAAGAGGAAGATATAAACCCCTAAATAGATAAAAACATTTAAAAGATAGGATTTTTCCATGGCCTTGCCGTTTATCACAATGGCTTTGACCCGGCGCGGATTAATGGACCGCCAGATTTCTGCCTGGATGGTCTTTAGATAAACCAGGAGCCGAGATATTTTAATCCCCCCGGCCGTCGATCCGGCCATGGCCCCAGTGAACATAATCATCAAGAGGACGATATGGGAGAAGAGCGGCCACTGGCCAAAATCAGCAGTGGCATAGCCCGTCGTTGAAATAATGGTCGTTACAGTAAAGAAGGCATCGCGGAAGAGCTGCTCAATGCTGTGGTAGCCTGGACTTAGATTAAGCATGATAGCCAGGGTGGCTAAACCAACCACCATAGTAAAGAGTTGCAGCTCCTGGTCTTTAAAGAAGGCCTTAAAACGTTTCTTCAGGACAAAGTAATAGAGGTTAAAGTTAACCCCAAACAAGAACATAGCCACCGCTAAAATGTATTCCACTATGGGATTATTAAAGGCACCGACACTCTGGGCCTTGTTAGAAAAGCCCCCGGTACCAGCGGCCCCAAAGGCATGGATCATGGCATCAAAGGGTTTCAGGCCAACCAGCATCAACAGCAGGACCAAGACCAGGGTCATGACCAAGTAAATGGCATATAAAATCTGGGCACTGCGGTGGTTTTTAGAATCCACCTTGCCAAACTCTGGCCCCGGCACCTCAGCCTTCATAATATTAACCGACCCTTGACCAGTTTCCGGCAAGATGGCAAAGGCAAAGACCAAAACCCCCATCCCGCCAATAAGGTGGGAGAAGCTACGCCAAAAGAGCATGGACTGGCTCAAGGCCTCTACATCAGTCAGAATACTAGCGCCGGTCGTGGTAAAGCCAGAAGCCATTTCAAAGCTAGCATCAATGACGGAAGGAATTTCCCCGGCAAAGACAAAGGGCAGTCCACCAAAAAAGGCCAGGAAAAACCAGGCCAAGGCGGTAATCGCAAATCCTTCTTTTAGGGTATATCGGGCCTGCTTGGGCATCCAGGCCTTGAGGGTAAAGCCGATTGCTAGTAACAGGCCCATCGTTTTTAAGAAACTAGACACATTTAGCCAGGATTCCTGGTAGTAAAACGCCACAAAAAGTGGCACCAGCAGCAAGAGGGCCTCTATCAATAAGATATTGCCCAAGCTGGCAAAAACCAATCGTTTATTCATTTTCTTCCTTCGCTCCAATTATTAAGATAAGTATCGCTACTACATTATAGACCTTTTTGGCTGAATTACTAGTCTTAATTTACTGATCAGCGCTTGGCCAGGTCGCTGTGGTGTGTTTTCTTACTAGTGGGTTAAAAAAAGAAAGTCCCCTCTGGCCAGGTATTGTGCTTAACCAGGCTGGTACTTCCTTAATCATGGCAGCATAAATTTTAACTAGGCTGCTAGCTTTTCTTAATAGCCCTGTCTCATGGGTTCTGATAATAGTTTCGCTTTGTCTGGTCGTTAAATAGCGGCAGCATATCCTTTATGAAAGCCTCACGGAAGCCGAGCCCCTCTGGCTCATTAGCTAAAGCGATGAGGATCTTAAAGGCATAGTCCTGGTCAGCCTGATTAGCCTGGTTGATTACTTTTTCAAATATTTCCCGGGGCCAATACATAATCTCCATATGCTCCCCATTAGACCCATCCATATCCAGCTGGTCGGTCATTTCTACGAGGTAGCCGGCGATATCAATTAATAGCCGGTATTCACCGTGCTTAAACAAGGGGGTGACTTGGTCGGTCATAAATTCATCCAAGTCCTGGACAAAGACTTCTCCTTGGTAATAGTCAATGTAGCCATCCGCTTCATGGCTGAATTTGATGGCCTCAATTTGGGACTGGTAATAAGTTAAATCTTGTGGTATCGACCGGACATTAAAATAGCGAAGCAAGTCGCCTGCTATCCTAGCATCCTTAGCCATTAAATAATTGACAAAGTCTAATAAATCTTCAGCTGATAAAGAGGCTAGCAGGCTATTGGTATCAGGGCGGTTTTTCCCTACCTTTAGGCTGGTGTGGGGCCCATTAAGCTGGTAATCATCCGACTCCTCCCACTGCGCGCCGTATGCAAAATCTGCTTCATCCTCATCCCAGCAAACATAGTCCTCAAAGTATACGTCATCCGGGTAGCTAAAGCTGGCAGGAGCATCCCCCTTTTCATAGGTAAACATCACGGCCGCCATATGTTTACATAGTTTGCCCTCACCAGCAGAGGGGCAGTTACAATCTGCCTTGGTAATTCGCTGGCCTCTTAGGCTTAACTTCACCGTATACAAATGCGAGCCAGCTACTTGACCAGTCAGCTGGTGCTCCTCAATAAAAAAATACTTCACCTGGCCACTTAAATAGTAATAATAACCCCGGTCCAAAATAGGCGCCTCAAATTGAGATTGCCACATAGTCATCCACCTTTCAAAAACATAGCGCAACCAGTCAACACCATTATATCTAAAACAACTATATAAAGCAGCAATAAAAAAGGGTGTGACGAGCAGCGCCCTGAACTGGTGCACTGGAGTAAACTGGGACCATTATCTGAAAGATAATGTGTCTCAGTTTGCGAAGTGACAGCCAGTTCAGCTGCTCGGAGCCCAACTGAATAAGGGTGTGAGCTTTGGCGCCTAGACCAGGATCCTTGGAACCCTAGGCAATTAATAGCGCAGATAGTATTTTGACTGGGGTGAAAGGACTACTGGTCTGCCAAAGCGAACCCGACTAAACAAGGGTGTGAGGGCTGGCGCTTGGAACGGAATCCTTGGAATAAAAGACGACCAATATCGCAGATATTGTGCCGGATTTTATGAAAGGACTTCAGTTCTGCCAGACCGAACCCGACTAAAGAGTATGAGGGCTGGGCGTTCAGGCATGAACCACTGGAAGGAATCGGACCGATAGCCTTATAAACGCGAAAGCCCGGGACTGATATCCCAGGCTCTCTAAATTTATAAATAGGTGTTTTAACCAGGCAATTTATTCTTTTCCCAGATTCTAAGACCGGTCGTGGTATCTTCGTAGTACTGGTCGCCATAACGGGCTACCAACCAGGCATACCATAAGTCACCCGCACAGCCGGCCAAGTGGGCAGCAGCCAGTAGCAAATAGAGGCCTGCACCCAACCAGCCCACCTGAAAGGCAGCAACTAAAAGGCTACTCAGTAAAAGGCAGGGTGCCAGGACAATGATTAAATATTGCCACCATAGATAGCGACTACCTGGACTAGTGGCATAGGCTAGGCCACTTTTAAAGCCTAGTTTAATCTGACCCTTGTCCTTGGTAAAAAGCCAAAAATAGACCGCGTGAATCAGTTCATGAACTAGGATAATCACTAGGTAGAGGGCCAGATAAGAAATTAAAAATTTAAAGATATCTAGCGAACTGCTAATACTTAGGCTGACAGCCTGGTTGATTGGCACTGAGAAGATAACCAAGCCCAAGATAAACAAGGGAATACCTGCCAAATTTATGGCAGTAATCATTTTTTTATTATTCAGCAGGTTAATTTCTCGAATCACGAGCATCATCCCTTCTCAAATGGCTAGTAAAAAAATATATTTGCCCTTTATTCGATGTCGATATCCAAGGGCTGGTCCATGTCAGGATTGACATAGCGACCATCTTTTTTTGCGTTGGCGGACACATTCGGTCAACAAATATTCAATTTGTCCATTAATCGAGCGAAAATCATCCTCGGCCCAGGCAGCCAGCTGGTCGTAGAGTTTTTGGGAAATCCGCAGAGGGACTTGCTTCTTGGCTGCCATATTAATACAGACTTCCCGAGTTGACGATTGGCGACACTTCGCTATTGCCACACAAGACCACTAGCAAGTTGGACACCATGGCTGCCTTGCGCTCTTCGTCTAGGTCTACCACCTGTTGACTTTCCAACTTTTCTAAGGCCATTTCAACCATACCCACGGCACCGTCCACGATTATGGCCCGGGCATCAATCAAGGCTGAAGCCTGTTGCCGTTGCAGCATGGCGGCCGCAATTTCAGGGGCATAAGACAAGTGGGTAATCCGGGCTTCAATAATTTCCAAACCAGCAAATTCTACCCGGCGTTGAATTTCTTCTTTGATGCGCAGGGCCACAATCTCACTGGACCCCCGTAGTGAGCCATCATCAGGTTCCCCATCGCCGGTGGTATCAATCTCAAACAAGGGATTGACATCATAAGGGTACTGGCGAATGATATTGCGCAGGGCTGAGTCGGTTTGTAGGGACAAGTATTCCTTGTAGTTGTCAACATTAAAGACCGCTTTGGCAGTGTCTTCAACCCGCCAAATCACGGCAATCCCAATTTCCACCGGGTTACCTAGGACGTCGTTAATCTTCTGCTTACTATTATTTAAGGTCATCACCTTGAGGGAAATTTTCTTGCTAGTAGGCCAGGTTACGTTCGCAGTATTTTGCCCTTTAGCGGTCTGGTCTTCCTTTTTCTGCACATCCCCACTCTGGCTAAGATGGGTATCAGCCGCTGGGTTAACAGCCTGGGAGAAAGGATTAACAAAGTAAAAACCTTCCCCTTTTAGCGTACCGGTGTAACGACCAAACAGGGTCAAAACCAAGGATTCTTGGGGGTTCAATACCTTCAGGCCAAATAAAATTATCCAGGCCAGGCTGATATAAGCCACAGAAATCACCTTGACCCAAATTGCTAGGGGCATAAATAGGCTAACCACCGCAACAACTAGTAAGACCAGATAGCCCAACAAGACGGCTAGGCCATTTTTCTTACCAGTAATCACTTTTTCTGCCACTATTGGTCCATCATTTCTTTCAGCAACCATCAGATCGCTCCTCTTATTTTGATATCATAATCATATCACTTTGATTAAACATTAGCAATTAGTCCGCTAAGAAATCTGAAAAAAGCCCTGGGCCTTAGCCCCGGGCTCTAGCTGGTGGTCTGGCTAGCTCTAAAGATTCGCTTCAAAACGCTTTTTCTCTCACCCTTTAGTCGGGTTCGGCTGGGCAGGCATGTCGCCACTTCAGAAATTAGGCTCACTAGCTGGTAGCTATTGGCTTAATTTCTTCCAGTGGTCTATGCCTGAACGCCCAACCTCTCACCCTTCATTAGTCGGGTTCGCTTTGGCAGAACTGAAATCCTTTCATAAAATCCGACACAATATCTGCGATATTGGTCGTTTTTTTATGCCAAGGATTCAGTTCAAAGCGCCAAAGCTCACACCCTTCTTTTAACGGGTTAAGCGTGTGATGATTGCTTCATGGTCTGGATACTGGTCCAGTAGGTCTTGGCGGTCAAACAGTTCAAAGTCGTCATACTCGAATCCTGGTGCACACATGCAAGAAACCAGGGCATAGTCTGCTTCAACTGTTGAGCCGAAGATCACACCTTTAGGGACGACATAGGACAAGACCTGGCCCTTTTCTGGCTCTGGGCCCACCTCAACGGCCTGGTAGCTGCCATCAGGATGAATCATGTGGACTGTTAAGGGGTTGCCAGCATGATAGTACCAAATTTCATCACAGGTCAAGCGGTGGAAATGGGAGGGATTATCTGCTTCTAAGAGGAAATGAATGCTGGTATAAAGGGCGCGTTCCCCATCTCTGACCCTTTCCTCACTCTTATTCATCTGCCGGTAATAACCACCCTCAACATGGGGTTCTAAATTAAGGGCCTTAGCCCACTCTTCACTTGTTCTCATGGTCTGCCTCCTTGTGACACTTATCTGCTACAAACATTTTCAATAACTTGGCCGCTCACGATACGCCATTGCCTGCCTGTAGCTTGCTTTTATTATACTGGATTAATAAGCCTGGTAGTCACTTTTTAAAAAATAGTCATAATTTTTTAGCGACTAGTCACCTGCAATCAGGGCATTTTGTAGTGGCTGAGCCGCTGGCTATTGGTTAACCCCCTAATCAGGTAATAAGTTGGATTGCCCTTGTATTCGCTGAGGGAACCTAATTGGGCCTGGCAAAAGGGACAGATTAAGGCCCCTTGGTCAGGGTCCAGCTTAAATTCTGATTCGATAATTCGAGGAAATTGTAACTTAATTAAATTGCCCCGCCCACCCTTTTGATAGACTAATATATCTGCCTCACATAAATTACAGGCCACCATGAGCGGATGGGTATTTTTCACCTTTCTCATGTAAGGGTTAAGGTATTTCATGATTAACTCCTATCTATTTAAGTCAGCTTGACAGCGGTTCCCGACCAGGTCACCAGCTCCATACCATAATCAGCTAAAAATGAGCTTTTCTCTGTACCATGATAGCAGCAAATTTAGTCCTTGCCCTGGATGCTGGTCGTGCGAATCTGCCAATTAAGGATGGCAACCAGGATTGCGCCAATAATTGCCATCATCAGGATATTGTGATTGGTAACAAAATGCATAAAATTTGCCAAGGCATTGGCCGAATGCAGGGACATATTCTGCAGGAAACCAAGTACGAAGCCAAAAATAAATAAAACAGGTGCCACAGCTAGCATGACAACTAAATAAGAAGTTCGGTAAACCAAGTGCACCAGCACCTGAGCGCCGAAAAGTATCACCAGGTAGCCAAAGAAAGTCAGCCAAAAATTATTGGTTAGGTCGTGGCTATCCAATAAGGTTAAGCCCAAAACCATTAAGCTAGTAAAAGCGGAGATGAGGATGAAATAGTTTTGTCGCCGAATGCTTAAGCGAATGGTGGTATCAAACAAATATTCAGCAACTTGAATCGGGGTGACAATCAGAAATAATTTAGCAACCAAGGGCAAGATTTCTTGGACGATGAAGGTGCCCCATTCCTCATCAAGTGATATATTTACAGAGCCATTCATAGCCATAGCGATGAGGGCTAGTAATAATATACCACCCATGGCTGCCAGTAAAATAAAGACTAAAGCGATTAATGTTTTTTTAACAGCGAACCAAAAAGGGGTCATGAGTTTAGTCATCGTGTTTACCTCCTACTAGGTAATTAAACAGGGTCTGCAAGTCCATGTAGTCAATTTTTCCTCCAGACGCTTCAATCTCTAGTCGGCTAACTTGGTCCAAATCAGTAAAGAGATACTGGCTGGTTTGACTACCCAAATGGGCGCGTCCAACGATGCCCGGCAGGTCTGGGCCATAATTAGAGACAACCAGGGCTTGGCTGAGGACTTTTTCCACTGGCGCACCTACTACGATTTTCCCTTGATCCATAATAATGACATCCGTCAAATAATTTTGCACCTCACTAATTAAGTGAGTCGATAGGATAAAAGTGCGCGGATGTTGGCTGTATTCTGCCATCAAGAGGTCGAAAAAAGTTTTACGGTTGACCGAATCCAAGCCATTAGTTGGCTCATCCAAAATAACAATCGGCAGCCGACTAGCTAGGGCCAGGCAGTTTTGGAAGAGGGTCCGGTTACCAGTGGACAATTTCTTATATTTATCTTTTGGCTTGAGGTCAAAGGCAGCGATATAAGTCAGGGCCGCTTCTTTAGAAAAATAAGGCAAGGTCCGGTCGTAAAGTGCGATCGTATCCTTTAATTTGCCATTTAACAAGGCATTCGTTTTGGGGTAAGACAGGCCAAACATGAGAATTTGGTTGAGAGCCTGGTCTGACTTGGTCACATCCTGGCCATCAATACAAACTTGACCTTGATAGCGGGTCAAATGATTGGAAATAATTTCCATAAGCGTGGTCTTGCCAACCCCATTGCGCCCTAGCAAGCCATATATCCCTTCAGGATTGGTGAACTTGACCGAGATATGGTCGAGAACGGTTTTACTACGGTATTTTTTACTGACATCAATGATTTCCAGCATGGTAGGCCTCCTTAATAATTGCTAATAGTTCTTCAAGGCTAAGGTTTAGATGCTGACTGTCGCGAATAAATTGGGGGACAGTCTTTTCTTTAAAGATCTGGCGGCGGTCAGCTTGAACCAGGTCGTAGGCTGCATCAGTGACAAACATACCTAGGCCACGTTTCTTGTAGAGGACGCCCTTGTCGACCAGGGCATTGAGCCCCTTACCAGCTGTGGCTGGGTTAACTGACATCGTCTTAGCAAATTCGTTAGTTGAAGGCACCTTGTCATGGGCCTTGAGGGCACCCTTCATGATTTCGTCTTCAACAAATTGTGAAATCTGGATAAAAATCGGTATTTCCATGGTCCCCCTCCTTTCTATATCAACTTGACTGGTCATTCAGTTCATTAGTTGGCTAACTAACCTATGAACCTAGTTTAGCATGCAAGTATATGACTGTCAATCAGCTAAATAAAAAAAACCGACTAGCCTAGTATGCTAGTCAGCTTATGCAAATATTTAATGGTTATTATTTAAGTTAGCTTGACGGCTGTCCCCGAGCAGGTCACCATCAGCATGCCGTTATCCGCGCCCAGGACTTCATAATCCATCTTAACGCCAATCACCGCATCTGCGTCCATAGCCTCTGCCCGGCCAGACATTTCCGCCAAGGCCGATGCTCTAGCCCGGCTGAGTTCATCCTCATAACCCTGAGACCGGCCGCCAAAGATATTTCTAAAGCCAGCCCCGATATCCTTAAAGGCATTGATACCGGTAATCACCTCACCAAAGACAATGCCTTCATAACTAGACACTTGGCGGTCATCGACCTGGTTAGTTGTTGTTACAATCATGATCTTCACTCCTTATCGGCTTTTGAATTCGTTTTCTTTTACTATAAGTTTATTATAAGCTAACTGACTCAAATAGTTAACTAGCTGACTTAAACTAGGACAAATATCAGTCGACTAGGGGCTAGCTTTAGCTAACAATCACTGGCCTAGCTAGCAATTTTATCCTAGTTTCTGCTAAGAAATACTTTATAAATTCATTCATTAATCCTTTATTATTCTCATGAATGAGAATATAATTAAGCTGACTAGGGGAGGCGAAAATTGCCATAAGGAGGTAATGGAGATGAAGAAGTTATGTTGGGGTCTAGTTGCTATGTCACTTAGTTTACTACTTTACTTGTCTTACTTTACACCAGTCACTTTGGCCCAGGGCATGCAGGTCCTGTCTGACCAGCACCTAGTGGTCAGTCAAGATATTGACGGGAGCTTGCTGGCATCCGGTGGCACTGTCCAAATTGATGGCGATGTCAATGGCGCCCTCTTTGCCAGTGGTGAGACGGTCATCGTTAATGGCAAGGTGTCAGGACCTGTTTTTATTGCTGGTAACCAGGTCACCTTTAATGGACAAACCGACCAAGATGTCTTTATGACGGGTAATCGTCTGACACTAGCTAATGAGGCTCGGGCCAAGCGGGACCTGTTTGCGGCTGCTAATAGCCTGACCCTCCAGGCAGATTTGGGGCGGGACCTCTTCTTTGGCGGTGCTAGCCTGACTGCTAACCACAATATTGGCCGCGATGCCTATCTCGGTGTTGAGACCATTAGCTTAAATGATGGCGCCCAAATTAAGGGCAATCTCAACTACCACACGACTAAAGAAAATCAAGTACCAGCTGATCGCGTGGCTGGCGCCATCAACTGGCAGCCAGTTAAGCAGAGAGAACCAGAACCCGCTAGCCGGCAAATGATGCGTTACTTGCTTAAGTTGATCGGGGCCATCCTGGTAGCCTGGCTGCTCTGGTGGCTGGCTCAACGCCTGTTCAAGCAAAATTGGCTGCCCCTCCACAACGGTCAGGAAAAAATTTGGTCAACCATATTAATAGGCTTAGCGGCCTGCTTAGTCGTACCAATTCTAGCGGTTATCTTATTCATCAGTCCGGTAGGTCGGTCACTGGGCGCCCTAGCCCTCATGCTCTACCTGGCCTTGATGGTTTTAGCCGTCTTTATCACCGCCTCAGCCCTCTGGAAAATAGGTCTAGCTAATCGCTTTATCCAGAGTAAATACGCTGGTGTTCTGACCTTCTTAGCCACCTATGCCCTCCTATATCTGCTAACCGACCTGCCCTATATCGGCTGGCTGGTTAGCCTAATCTGCATGAGCTATGCCTTGGGTTACGTTGTCCAAAAGTTTATCTATCATGTTAAACAACCGAATCGTGCTATTGCCTATAAATAAAAATTGCCGCCAAGTCCTGAAATTTAGAGACTTGGTGGTTTTTATGTCTAGTAACGAGTTAATACTATTGGTCGCCACTTAGTTTAACTAAGATTTTAGCTTGCGACTTGTCATTCATCAATTGTTCAAAGCCATCAGTGACAATATTTTCAAGCTCGATGTGATCAGTGATTATCTGATACTAATGAAATTATGATAATCATATAGCCCTGGCGCGGCTAAATAGGCTAAAATAGCCCTAAGCTTATTAATTTAATATTGAAAGAGGAATTTAACAAATGAAAATCACCAACTACCAAGCCCAAGACATCGACCAGTTAACTGCCATTTGGAACACCATTTTAAGTGATGGCATGGCCTTCCCCGGTGAAGACTTATACGATAGCCAAAGCTTTGCTGACTACCTAGCTGACCAGGATGTCGTCAATGTTATGCGAGACGGCCAGGAGATTGTGGGCTACTACCTAATTCATCCCAACAATATCGGCCGTTGCAGTCACGTGGCCAATGCCAGCTACTGTATGAACCCCGCCTTCCGTGGCCAAGGGCACTTTCGCCAATTGGTGGCCCACTCGCTGGCGACTGCCCGCAACCTAGGCTACCGGGGCATGCAGTACAATGCCGTGGTCTCCAACAACTACGCTGCCCTGCGCACCTATACCCAGCTAGGCTTTACCATTGTTGGGACCATTCCCGGCGGCTTCCGGATTAAAGACGGGACCTATGTAGATATGTATATCTTGTATTTGGACCTTTAGATTTTAAGCTGGATAAATGACTTTCCCTTAGACTAATTGATGCCATTTGGAAATCGTCAACAAGCGCGATAGCCAGGTGGCATTTTTATTTTTGATTAGATGTCCACTTCATCTGATCATTATGGAACAAGGCGTATTCCTTGCTTTCAAGCCATATATCCTGGAAAATAAGTTTGTAAACGTTTGCTACAAGCAAGTTCAAAGATGGCGCTCTGAACTGAATCGTTGGAGCTAGGCAGACCAATATCTGAAAGATATTGCGTCAGCCTAGTGAAACGACTTCAGTTCTGCCAGACCGAACCCGACTAAACAGGGTGTGAGACTTGGCGCTTAGGAATGAATCATTGGAGTAAAAAACGACCAATAGTGATAGCCAGTTCAAGTGGTCGAAACCCGACTAAGCAACTAATATACATCTAATAGCGAGCACTTGGGACTTATGCCCCAGGTGCTTGTTTTTGCTTGTAATAGGTTCGTCGAGCAAAAACCGAATTATAAAATCGTTTTAAAATTAAAAACAGAGCAAATTTTATTACTAACCTTCTTTTTTTCTTATTCCAAATGAAATAGTTCGGATTTTTACGAAATAAGTGATAATTTAATCTTGCCAAATTAGATATAGAGGCTTAAACTAGACCTATCTTAATTATTTTTTTAAAGCTAGCCTAGCTAGTTTAGAAAGGGGTATTTATGCCAATTCAAGCCATTAAAGGATCTTACTTCTCCTGCCCATCCTACGGTCAAGTCGACTATCACGAAGACGCCCTAATTGAATTAGATGACCAGGGTGTGATTCAAGCCATCGTCAATCAAGATGACCCTGCCTACCCTGACCGGGTTGATCATTACCGGAGCCAGCAAAATCTAGTTGAGCTAACCGCTGACCAGTACCTCCTGCCTGGTTTTATTGACACCCATATCCATGCGCCTCAGTGGCCCCAAGCTGGGATTGCCCTGGATCGGCCCCTCACTGAATGGCTGGACCAGCATACCTTCCCTTTAGAAGCCAAGTATGCTGACCTGGATTTTGCCAAGCGGGTTTATAATGACCTGGTTGACCAGCTCCTAGCCCACGGTACCACCACCGCCCTATACTTTGCCACCATCCACAAGGAAGCTTCACTAGCCTTGGCTAAAATCTGTGCTGAAAAAGGTCAGCGCGGCTTAGTCGGTAAGGTGGTTATGGATGACCCTGCTGGCAACCCCGACTACTACCGGGATGCCTCAACTGACCAGGCCCTGGCTGACACAGAAGACTTTATCCTAGCTGTGCGTGACCTAGCCAAGGATGTGCCTCAAGGTGTCTACCCCGTCGTCACCCCACGCTTTGCCCCATCTTGTACGGACGAAGCTTTAGCTGGATTAGGTGAACTGGCTGCCAAGTACAACTGCCATGTCCAAAGCCACTGTAGTGAAGGTCAATGGGAACATGACTTTACCAAGGAACGTTTTGGTAAGACAGATACTGAGGCCCTGGCTGACTTTGGCCTCTTTGGTCCTAAATCAGTGATGGCCCACTCAAACTTTATCAATGATGATGATGCCAAAATCTTCTGTGACCACCAAACTGCTGTCGCCCACTGCCCGATTTCTAATGTCTACTTTGCCAATTCGGTGATTCCAATTCGCCACCTTAAAGATTTGGGTGTGCAAATCGGCCTGGGATCAGATATTTCTGGTGGCTTCTCACCGAGTCTCTATGACAACATCAAACAGGCCGTCATGTCTTCACGTCAACTTGAAGAAGGGGTTGACACCCGCCTCGACCAGGATGACCGTGGCGTCGCTAATTCCCGCATCGGCCTTAATGAAGCCTTTTATCTAGCCACTGCAGGTGGTGGTGAAGCCCTGGACCTACCTATTGGCCAAATCGCCCCTGGTTTTGCCGGTGACCTGCAGGTGGTATCAACTAGTAAACTGCCTAACTTCGATATCTTCTCTGAACCAGAACATATCCTGCAACGGATTCTCTATCTATCTAACAAAGAAGATATTAAGGCCGTTTACTGCCAAGGTCGCTTGGTTCATGCTAAGGGTTAATTATATATAAATCCGGTCAAATAGTCGTAGTATTGCCGTAAAATGCTACATAATTGTCAAAAGCTAGTTTAGCTCCGCCGATAAGTTTAATTATCTGAAGCGGAAAGCGTAAACTAGCTTTTTTGTGTTACCAATAAAGGTTTTTAACTGCTAAACATGCAAGTATGGCTCAGAAATCATGATGGCTAAATCATTCGAGAAAAATAATTTTTAAATATCATCACAGCGCTTTTTCTAGCAGGAGTATTGGGGATAAAGTAGCTTAACCTGCTGGGTTAGGCTATTTCGGAGCTGGTATCAGCGTAACCTGAGCCAATTCATAATGCTGAAGTAGCTTAATGGCTGGGTTAAGCTATTTCAGAGCTGGTATCAGCGCAAGTTGGGGCGATTTATGCTGCTAAAGTAGCTTTACTGGCCAGGTTAAGCTATTTCAGAGCTGGTGGCCGGGCAAGTTGTAACGATTCATGCCACTGAAGTAGCTTTACTTACCGAGTTAAGCTATTTCAGAGCTGGTATCAGCGCAAGTTGGGGCGATTTATGCTGCTAAAGTAGCTTTACTGGCTAGGTTAGGCTATTTCAGAGCTGCTGGCGGGGCAAGTTGTAACGATTCATGCCACTGAAGTAGCTTACTGTCTGGATTAGGCTATTTCGAAGCTGGTATCAGCGTAACCTGAGCCAATTCATAATGCTGAAGTAGCTTTACTTATCGGGTTAGGCTATTTCAGAGGCAATAAAAAAAGACCCAGACTGTTCGACGCCCCCAGATTTAAAGTTAGTCAGATAAGCACAAAAAAGGTTGAGACCTAGATCTCAACCTCAAATGATTTATGAATTTAAATCTAACTATTCAGCTACATATTGACTTTCATCTAAGTCACGCTCTAATTCGGCGACAATGATACCAGTGGAACCAGCTGCTTGCACATTAGTAGCGGTCCGTGCCATATCAGCCACAGCTGAGATTGGGGTCATCAAAATGACCATTTCTGCGGGTAAATCCAGACCCAGGAAGAAGGCAGTAGCCACAATTGTCGCAATACCTGGCACCCCCACTGTACCAATCGAAACCAGCAAGGCCATTAAAATCATGTAGGCGTAGAATGAGAAACTCACTTCTAGCCCTAGGGCATTAATGGTAAAGACAGCAATGGTAACTGGCCAAATCGCGGCACAGCCTGGCATACCAAAGACTGAACCAATGGAAGCTGAGAATGATGCGATCCGCTCTGGTACACCCATTTTAGTTTGGGCTTCCACATTGGCAGAAATAGCGCCGGTTGAACTTTGGGTAGTGAAACCAAGCATGAAGACTGGGAAATAGCGCTTGATAAATGGCCAAGGATTAACCCGCCCCATCACTGCAACCATGGCTGGGGTTGAAATAAATGAATGGAAGAAGGAAGCGATAAATACGGCAATCAAGACTAGCAGTAAATCGCCCACTGAACTTAAATCCATGGATCCTACCTTGTCAGTCAACAAGGCCAAGACGGCATAAGGGGTAAACTTGGTTACAGTTGAAATCACAGAAAACATCACTTCGTTAGCGGCGGTGATGAAGCCGGTAAAAGGCGTAATTTTTTCCTTGTCTTTATACAATAAGACACCTAGGCCAACTAAAATGGCAAAGACGATAATCGGAATTACCCGGTTGTTGGCGGCATCATCAATAATATTTGTTGGGAAAAAGCTGACCATGGTCTCAATAACTGAAGGAACCTCAGCCGCCTCAGTACCAGCTGGAATATTGACTTCCGCGTGCTTACCAACACCTAATAAGGAAGCAACAATAATCGCAATCAGTGATCCTAAAATATTATGGACACCCAAGGTAGTAATAGTTTTGGCCCCAATTGACCGCAGGGTGGCAAAGTCTTCTAAAGAAATCACCGTATGAATGATAGAAACCAAGAGCAGTGGCACAACCAAGGCCTTGAGCAAATTAACATAAATTTGACCAATGGCACCGATATATTCAGTTGTCCCGGGTAGCAATAAACCAAGGGCAGCCCCCAGCACTGTCGCAACTAGGACACGGACTAAAAATGATTGCCCTTTTTTCTGTAAAAAATAAATAAATGCAAAAGCTAATAGCCCCAAGGCTAAAGTTAATATTGGCATATATATCCTCCTTTTTTTAATCATTCACTTACTAATAGAAAGTGAATTACCTAAGGGTTATTTTATATAAGTGTCGGCCATGAGTCAAAAATTTCGACTTTGGCTTTGGCGATCACGGGTGATTGGCTAATCAGGCCCCCAAAAATTAATAGCTAGCTATGGGTCTAGCCCCAACCACTGGTCCTTGCCTGAATGCCAAGTCTCACACCCTTATTCTTTTTGTGTAGTTTTTTCCACATTTTAGCTGAGAGTTTCCCTATGATACCCCTTTCATTTCTTTTAATCTATATAAGAACAAAAGAAATGGGAGGCGTTACGTGTGTTTGAACGTGAAAGCACAGCTATTCTCGATGCGGTAGCTGGAAGTGATAATATCAAGTATTTAGCAATGGGTGATGAGGAGATTACGCTTACCTTGCGTGATTTATCATCCCTTAAGATTGATAACTTGGCAAAAGTTGATGGTATTGAATCCATCACCTTAGATAATGATCAACTCAGCCTAAAGATTCAAAATAATCGCCAAGAGATTTATGAAAAATTAGAAGAATTGATGCAGGCTACCGATGATGTTGAGCAAGTAGAAGAGAAGAAAGAATCCGTTTTTAACAAGGTCGTAGCGGCGATTACCGCTTCGCTCTCACCAGTCGTGCCGATCATGGCTGGGGCTGGACTAGGTAAAGTTATCGTCCTCGTTTTAAACCTCACAGGGGTTTTATCAGAAACAGACTCACTCTATATCTTCCTAAAATTTATTTTTGATACCTCATATTATTTCCTACCCGGCTATGTCGGTTTTTCAGCTGCCAAGGTCTTTGGTGCCAACCGTTACCTAGGTGCCTTTATGGGGCTGATGACCGTCCACCCAACCTGGGTAGGCCTGGTGGAAGCAGGTACCAAGGTTAATTTCTTAGGTTTTAATATTCCCCTAATTGAGTATGATACTACCTTGGTGTCAGCCTTATTAACAGTTTGGATGATGTCCTATATTGAACGTTTCTTCCGCAAGTATATTCCTGATATGATTAAAGTTTTCGGGGTACCTTTGATGACCATGCTGGTAACCGCACCCCTAACCTTTATGGTATTTGGCCCGGTCGGCGACTTTGTTTCTCATATTATTGCTGATGGTAGTGTATGGCTCTATGATAACGTCGGCTTCATCGCCATTCCACTGCTCGCAGCTGCCTATCCTTGGATGGTTTCCATTGGAGTCCACAAATCGCTCAGTCCAATTTCTATTACCCTCGTGGCCGAGCAAGGCTATGACCCAATTATTCGCGTGGTCGCCCTGTGTGCTAACATTTCCCAAGCAGCAGCCGGCTTAGCAGTTGGCCTAAAAGCTAAAAACAAAGAGCTGAAATCATTGGCTTACTCAACAGGATTTACTGCCCTACTGGGTGGGACAACTAGCCCAGTCATGTATGGGGTTAACTTGCCTTTGAAAAAACCGATGTACGCTAGTATGGCGGGTGCCCTAGCCGGTGGTATATTCGCCAGTCTGATGAAGATGAAGGCCTTTATTTATGTCACTCCGGCCCTATTAAGTTTACCAATGTGGGTTTCTAAGGAAGAGTCCTACCTACTTGAAGCGATTATTACCATCTTAATCGTTACCGTTGTAACCATCGCGGTACAATTTATTTTAGGATTTGATGAATCTGACTACAAAGTGAAGGATTAATTAATCTAGCCTACCAACCTAAAGAAGCTAACAAAAAAGTTAGCTTCTTTTTAATATTTGATCTAAGATATACAATATGATACTGATTGGAGGGACTGCCCATGCAATCATACCGTGAAGAATTACAGCAACATTTAGTCAAACTCGTAACCCTTAGTGTCACAATTGTCGCCAGCATCATCTTCCTGTGCGTGATGACCTATTTCTATATCGATAAAAATACCCAGTTAAAAACTGATACCTCCGACTTAGCCACTACCTATCAGGATCGCGTTAGCGCTGGTCATCAATTACTAGCGGATATGTTAGCCATTGATGCTGATCTTGACCGCAATATTTACTACCAATTTTATACCAGCCAAGCCCGCCATAACCTAGACGGCAATTTTATTTTAATGGATGCTCAGGGCAAGCAACTTTTTTCCAATGCTGACCAGTCCCTAGCCGACACCTATCGGCAACTACTGGTCACCTACCCCCAACAATCAGGCAGCCTGACTTACTATGATACCCGGGGCAAGTGCTACCAGCTGCTTTTCCAAAAAAATCACCAAGAGATTGCTGCTTACTTGATGCCCGCAGAAAATATCTTTGCAAAGACTAACCTAGAAGCCAGCTCTTTTGCCCTCCAAGACCAATACGGTCACTTTCTCACACAATCACCTGCCTTTCCTGATAGCCAATCAAATTGCAAGCAGAAATTTTATCTTAAAGGCAAGCAAGTCTACCTGCTTAACCACGCCCCCTTGCCAGGTGATATGGTCCTACTAACAGCTACTTTATTTATGCCAGCGATGCTATTATTTGTACTCGCTCTCGCAGGTCTCCTAGCTTTGATTTTAGCCCTTACCTCAGTCGCCGCTTATGTCGCCGGCAAGATGGCGGCTTACAGTAGTCAATCAGTAGACCAGTTGGTCGCGGAAACCAGGGCAATTACTGATGGGAGTCAGCAAGCAATCACAGGCCAATATGAGCAAGAATTTTCCTACTTGAGTCAAGCCATGAATGACATGCTCGCAAAAATAAAACAACTTAATGAAGACCAATTGACCCTTGAAATTGACAAGTTAAATTATGAAAGAAAAATGCTGGAGGCTCAGTTTAATCCCCACTTTCTCTATAACACCTTGGAAACCATCAGGATTACCAGCCAATTTGATTCACAAGTCTGCAATCAATTAATCAAGTCCTTGACTAAAATTTTACGCTATGGTTTGGATGCTGATATGGATAACGCTAGCCTGGGAGAAGATTTAGATATTATCGACCACTTTCTCCAAGTGAATCAAACCCGCTTTCCTAACTTTTCATATGACATCAAGTATCCAGCCAAGCTAGCAGACATTCCCGTCCCGCGGTTATTCCTGCTTTCGGCCATCGAGAATGCCATTAAATATGGCCGTAACTTTAGACCCGACCTGCAGATAAAAGTCCTTGTTAGGGAACATTCTCCAGGCATTGATTTTTGCATTTGGGATAATGGGCCAGGCTTCAGCCACCAAGCACAAGTGGACCTGGCAGAAAATTTAAAAGCTAATACCGGCCAAGATGGCCTCATGAACAGTATCAAACGCTTAAGATACCTCTATCCAGAAGCAGAACTGCATTTAGAACCGAGCGAAACAGGTAGCTTAATCATCTATCGTATAGGGAGAAGGTAAATATGAAACGTTTAGTAATTATCGAAGATGAAGAATGGATCCGTAAATGGTTGGTATACGGCGTAGATTATAGCCAAGTCGGCGCCCTGGTTGTGGGGGAGGCTTCTGATGGGGCAGAAGGTCTAGCCCTCATTGAAGAAAGCCAGCCTGATATTGTTTTAACCGATATCACCATGCCAATCATGTCTGCCTTTGACATGTTCCAGGCGACTGACCTAGACTTTCAAAAAATTATTATATCCGGCTACAGTGATTTCGAAAATGCTAAAAAAGCCATCCAGTTTGGTGTGGTCAACTTTGTCACCAAACCGATTAATGAGGAAGAACTTTTGGCCAGTGTGGCTGAGGCAGTCAAACGGGCTAGTGACGAAGATAGAGACCAACAAGCCCACTCAGAATTGTTGGCTGGCCTTTTGATCAAAGAAGACGAAATCATTAAAGATTTACTAGCCTATATCCACGACCACTACAATGAAAAACTAACCATGGCCATCTGGCAAAAACGCTTGGTTACAGTGAGTCTTGCCTCTATCGCAAGGTCAAGGAAACGCTCAAGGTAACCATCAGTGAATATATCCAGCGATACCGTATCTCACTTGCTAGCCAAGCCTTGGCACATCATGAGGATGTCCGAATTAGCGAGTTAGCCCACCAACTAGGATTTTCCGACTATAATTACTTTGACCAAGTCTTTAAAAAATATATCAATATGACGCCAACCGATTATCGTAAGAAAGTATGGGCAAAGCATGACAAAACATAGAAAAAGATGGTTAAGTGGGGCCGGCCTAGTAGTAGGCTTACTGGCCTGTCTATTCCTAATTTCTCGAGATAAAACCAAACCGCAACAAGCAGACCAAATCGATAGCCTGGTGATTTATTCTCCCAATTCCGCTAGTCTCTTGGCTACTATCATTCCCGCCTTCGAACAGACTTACCACATTAAAGTGGAATTGGTCCAGGATGCGACCGGTAAATTGTTTTCACAATTGCAGAACAATGAGGCAGGAAAACATGCTGACATCATGTTTGGCGGATCATCACTCTGGTATGAATCCCATCCGGACCTATTCGTCCCCTATCAGAGTCCTCAAAGCCAAGCTATTGATCCCATTTACTTATCACCCAAACATACCTATACACCCTACAGTATCGAGGGCAGTGTGTTGCTAGTCAACAAGCAGCTCAGCCAAGGCTTGCAGATTCACTCCTATGATGACCTACTTCAAGACAACCTGACCGGCAAGATTGGCATTGCCGATCCGCAGCTGGCCTCGGCAGCCTTCTCCCAATTGGTCAATATTCTACTGGCCAAGGGCGGCTACCAAGACCCGCAGGCCTGGGCTTACCTCGAACAGTTATTTACGGACCAAGCACCTAAAATATACCCGGAAACTTCAGAGGTCAACCAGGCCCTAAAACAGGGCCGGCTAGCTGTCGGACTAACAACAGAGGCCGTGGCCTACCAGTTGATTGCTGAAGGGGCCCCCTTAAATATGGTCTACCCTGACGAAGGCACCCTCTACTTGTCGTCAGCAGCAGCCATTGTCAAAGGGACAGACAAGGAAGAGCTGGCGCAAAAATTCATTGACTATTTACTGTCCCCTGCGGTCCAAAAAAGTCTAGCTACCAGTCTTTACCAGCGTCCCATTCTCAGTCAATATAACGACGCCTCGCATTTAAAAGATATGAGTGAAATTTATCACTTAAATGACGAAGCCGAAGACATCCTAAGCTACCAGGATGATATCCGGCAGAGGTTTAGTCGGATGATGGAGAAGCATAGTAATTGAGAGTAGCCTTGCGCATGATACAGATTTTTATCTAGCCCATAGCATACTAAATAGCCCGCAAGCAGATTTGCTTACGGGCTATTTTGCTTATAGTGATTCATGGAAACTTGTCACCAAGCACTTTTTAAGTTACATTGAAAGTATGACAGGCGCCTAACAGCTAGCAGACATTAAGGTTTTAGATAGCTATTAATGGCGCACTTCCTATGACTAGACTTATTAAAATTGAGAGAGGTCAAAGCATGATTATTGACATTAAAAAAATTGAAGCCTTATTAGCGAGCGATTTAACTGGTTACAAAATTGAGAAAATAACGGACGGCGTAATTAAGCATCAAATGTATGATCGTTATCGCAAGGGGGAGTCAACTATTGACCGTATGCCCCTACAAACAGCCGTCGCGCTAATGAAAATTATAAATGAAAATAGTTAGGATAAGAAACTACTCTTAAGGAGATACGGCATGAAATTCGGATACCGCAAACCAAACTTAAAGAAACGCCTCAAAGCCAGAACCACTGGAAAAATGAAAAGACAGGTAAAAAGGGCGATTAATCCATATTACGGTAAAAAAGGCAGCGGCTGGGGCAGATCGCCTAAAAGAGCAGCCTATAATAAGGTCTATAACAAAACAACAACAGGTTGTCTAATCCCCTTAATGCTGATAGCCGGCTGCTTACTAGCGATTTTAATAGGTTAATAAGTACCCCGCTTATAAGGTCTTATGCAAAACTCGCATTACTCTGCCTTTAAAATCAGTTGCTCGACCAATCGCTGTAAAATTATTTTGCTCGTAAAGGCCGATATGTTGGGTGACGATATAAATTTCTTGGTAACCAAAGGCCTGGGCGACCGCCTCAGCCCAAGTGACAATTTTTAAACTCAGTCCCCTGCCCCTGTATTCAGGATTGACATAAATAGCTGAGATAAAAGGCCCTAGTGTCATTTCAGGCACAATATCCTTTTGCAAGACAGCCCCACAGCCCACCAATTGATCATTCTCTGTTAAGACAAGAATGGCTTCATTGGCTAGTAAAGCTTTGTGGGCTAATTTTTTTGCCAACATCTGCCCACCGCCCCAGGTAATTTGACCCAATAAGCTAGCATAATGGTCCTGGATACTTTTTGGGCTTGTGGCTTCAATTTTAGTTTGCTTGATCATTGGTTGGGGCCTTTCTATTGAAAAGTAAAGTTTAAAATACTTTTTCATGACCTATATTGGTTTGACCAGTTACTTGATGAGCATTAGCTTAAACCAAAGGTAATAACATCAATGGCTGCTTAAAATATTACTTGTGAAATTAGATAATATGGAAGAATTATATTGATTGTGTTTAATACTAACCATATATACACCCGCCCTAGCGAAAAAAACACATCCCGGCTGGAATAACGGCCTTAATGGAATCGCCCCCGCGTGTGCGGGAAGAAGGACAGATCAATCATATCAAATGCCTATATCAATAAATAGCTAATATAGGTTTTTTCAAATGAATGAAGCTAAAAAATATACGCTTAATACTTCTAGTAATTTTACTAATAACGAACATTTTTTGGATGATAAATAATAAGTGAGAGACACCATAGAAAAGCTATTAAATACTGGTTCATCCGCTTATAAATTTTAAAAGAAGCAGGTGCACCATATATGGCTATCATGATTTAATAGACAGCAGAATCATTGTCGATAATACTAAATTCATTACAAAATAAAAATTATATATTTATCCAACAGAAGGTAGTGAGCATTAACTTGCTCCTTTTTAGTAGAACTAGTTATTAATTTGGCTTAAAATTTTTATATACAGTATATAGACTATGATCGTCAGAAGTATCGTAAAACTTCTTAAATCCTTGATGAGAATAAAACTTTTCAAATGTTTCTTTTCGACATTCTAATATTAATATGCGACCACCTGTAATTTGCTGAGCTCGTCTTAAGTCTGAATAGCATTCATTAAGAATTACCACACCTGGCAAATCATCGTGCGAATAATTATCATTTCTACCAATTTGTCCTATTAATAAAGCAGGCGCATTTTTTAAGCTATTCCTATTTGGAATATTACCTAATAGCTTTTTCTTTTGATTAGCACTCAATGCTTCAATATTTACAGTTGTAATCGCTATGGTATAAAAACCGGCAATAACAAAATTACCTTTATCCAATTCATATTTATCTACAATCAAAAACGTTCTTCCTATTGCCGAATTATCATATGTGATTGCTTTCGAACTCAAAAAGGTTTCCATATCTACTTCTCTCCTACACTTAAAAGAGGACATGGAAACCTTTAATTTTTCTACATCTATATCTGCTTTGTCAGCGGATAACAAGTCAGATAAGGGATAAACTTCATATTCAATCACTTAGGTTAATGCTTTCCTTAGTAAATCTTTTCTATCTAATACACTTGTACGCTTAGACTTAAACTGGGTATCGATAGATTTTTTAGGACGGGTGGTCATTATTTTAACAAAAGATTCACTTTTTTGTCCGCTCACTTTAAAATTTTTAGTAAAACTTGTTGTAGCCATAACATTACCTCCTTTACATACACCAATAGGCTGTATACTACCTAAATAGTACAATCTGTGATTAATTTTGTCAACTTTTATAAATACCTCTAAGCAATTGCCCATTCTTTGATTAGTACTAATTAGTAAGAATCACGTCCGCGTGTGCGAGAAGAAGTTCTTTTAATAAAAAAATTAAATTTAGCGACAGGATCACCCCCGCGTATGCGGGAAGAAGCCTGATTCGACCGTTACGTCCATGCGTAATTAGGGATTACCCCCGCGTATGCGGGAAGAAGAATGATGAAGGTATCAAAGAACTTGGAAAATCGGGATCACCCCCCGCGTATGCGGGAAGAAGTTTGCTCTCTCGGCTACTTCTTTTTGCGTTAAGGGATCACCCCCGCGTATGCGGGAAGAAGGTCTATGATGATAGTTACCGAGATAACTCACTGGGATCACCCCCGCGTATGCGGGAAGAAGTTACTTTTGGCAAATTTAAAGGCAAACATGCTAGGATCACCCCCGCGTATGCGGGAAGAAGATGGTATGATGGGTAATGAAGACCCTGCTAAAGGATCACCCCCGCGTATGCGGGAAGAAGTTTTAGGAGGTACGTATGCAAAGCGAAGTTAAGGGATCACCCCCGCGTATGCGGGAAGAAGAAATGGTTACTAGTGGTTTTTTCAAAGAGCAGAGGATCACCCCCGCGTATGCGGGAAGAAGCGGACTTTAATTTTCATTGTCAGCTTCCTCCTGGGATCACCCCCGCGTATGCGGGAAGAAGGCATACGTTCCAGGTACTCAGTCATGGCTATAGGGATCACCCCCGCGTATGCGGGAAGAAGACTTCCTCAGTCACTGCGACTGGGGCTTGATTAGGATCACCCCCGCGTATGCGGGAAGAAGCCTAGCTTGCCTGCTGATTGGATTGCTACCCCGGGATCACCCCCGCGTATGCGGGAAGAAGCTGATTGATGCCATGATTTGATTAGGGTTATCGGGATCACCCCCGCGTATGCGGGAAGAAGTATTTTAGAAGAGGTCAAAGAATTATGTAGAGAGGATCACCCCCGCGTATGCGGGAAGAAGTTGAGAATGCACCGGTATTAGATACCGACCTAAGGATCACCCCCGCGTATGCGGGAAGAAGTCAGAGAAATCATTGACGGCGTGTGGAATGGCAGGATCACCCCCGCGTATGCGGGAAGAAGTTTTTTCGGCGTCAGGGTGCTGTCTGTCTATCGGGATCACCCCCGCGTATGCGGGAAGAAGTCAGAGAAATCATTGACGGCGTGTGGAATGGCAGGATCACCCCCGCGTATGCGGGAAGAAGAATATTAGATATATTGAGCGTGCTACCCTCGTAGAATCACCCCCGCGTATGCGGGAAGAAGGTACTCTTTAAGTTGGCCGTGACGTTTTCTCAGGGATCACCCCCGCGTATGCGGGAAGAAGACTTTTTCTATAGCAATCCCGCTGATAAGCTCAGGATCACCCCCGCGTATGCGGGAAGAAGATCAGCTGGCAGACTGTCTATGCTAGAGCCCAGGGATCACCCCCGCGTATGCGGGAAGAAGATAGCGGATGTAAAAAAAGGCGAAACTTATACAGGATCACCCCCGCGTATGCGGGAAGAAGAACTATGCAAAGCACAAGGGCTTAATCCCTTTGGGATCACCCCCGCGTATGCGGGAAGAAGACTAAAAGATCCCATCCAAATCAAGCTTCTCAATATTCAAATGATCAAATTTATTTAGTTTGCTCATTAGTTTGAGATACAAGACTACATCCTCCTGGGCCCGGTGTACAACCTCATCCATGATATCATAACTCTTAAGTACAGTAGGTAATTTATAGTTATTTAAAAACATATTATCTTTTTTAACAATCTTCATTAAATCCTGCGTTTTATTATTAAACACTGGCTGTTGGCTAGCATTTAAATAGGCATTGATAAATTTAAGATCAAAATTGATGTTATAGCCGACTAAAACTGTATTTTCTATGAATAGTTTAAAATCTTGAATAGCGCTAGCAATACTGACCCCTTCATCAGACAGTATCTGGTTAGTTATACCTGTTAAATCTGTTATAGCAGCTGGTATTTGCTTGTCAACATTGACCAGCCTATGAAAAGGCTCGATACTAGCCTCATGAATTTTAACTGCAGCAATTTCGATAATTTGATCTCGCTTTTCGTTTAAACCAGTTGTTTCAATATCAAAGATAACTAGCGGTTTAGTAGTAGCTTGTTTTCTTTGACCCAAACGCGCTTGATGATTTTTAGCAGCAACACTAAATCCTTTTTTAGGCCTCTTCGGCTCAGCCTTTGCCTCAATTGGGATTTGGACTAGAGGAATACCGTCATAATCAACGACTTGCCTATTGGTATTATGAGTAGCAAATTGGTAGCCGATTTCATTCCGATATGAATAAGACATGGTAGCTTCGCCATTTCCAACACTTTCAATTACCCTATTCCAAATCTGCTCTCTGATTCTACTATTAAAATTACCCACATAGACGCCAGTAGCAATCTCCTGCATCCACTTTGATAAGTCACCACGCAACGAGGCTGGCGCATTTTTCATGGTAATTACTGTTAAAGGCATAAGGAATCATTCCTCTTCCGGATAATAATTTACACCGTAGTCAACTAGGTCTTCCTTATTATCCCATAATGATAAAGAATCAATAGAAAAATCAATATCTTCAATTTGTAGTAAATTTTGCAAGTCTTTGACAATCTGTTTCATCAATTTCCCATCGACAAAGGCGTCCCGCATCATTAATCTGGTCAGCCTCGGTATATCATCATCTTCGGTATATTCACCCGCAATTTTAAAAGCTGTGGGAATTGTATAATCTGCCTTATAGAGGTCTGCGATATCGTAAACAAAGGATTTATCATGACCGGTATGGACAAAACCGAGGCCCGGAGACAATCCTAGAGCTAATACGACTGAATGCACTAGGCCGTATAAAGAAACATTAGCCACAGACAAGGCTTGATTTACCACACTACCACTGGAGAAATCTTCCGGATTATAGTCGCGTTTGGTCCATTCAACCTGGTGTTTTTGCGCATAATTTCGGTAAACTTTTCTAACCCGTGCTCCTTCTCGTCCCCTTAATTGTTGCATAGTTAGCTTGCTAACATCTTCCCCAGGAAAGCGCATCTGGTACATATGTCTAGCTACCTGGAGGCGACTCCTCGTATTACTTACCAACTTAGCTTGTTGTTCTAAGAGGCGAGTAGAATGGGCTAAGGGCCTGCCATTAGCATAAAAACGGACACCACGTTCGCCTACCCAAATGATTGTCGTCCCAGTATCTCCAATTAGCTCTATGGCCCGGTGCGTGATATCTGTGCCTGGTCCTAATAATAAAGCACCAATAATAGCGCAAGGAATTTTAACTAAGCCCTTGCTGTCTCTAATAGTAATCGCTGAATCTTGGCGGTTTATCTTGGCATGTTCAATATAGATAAAGCTAACCCGGTCTCCTATTCTAGGGAGTTCGGGTAGCTCAGTTTTCTTCGCACCAAATTTATCAGACATATTACTGCTCCACAGGAATCACAGTTAATAACCCAAAACCATAAGCTTTCTTTTTTCCAAATCCTTGTGTCAAGCTTGTTTTAAACTGGTCAAGGTCTGAGATTGTTAATAAGCCTTCATAAGTCACCTTAGTCAACCGCAAATCTCTTTGCCCAGTTTTTTTGAATAGCACAAAGCCAGAATCTTTGATATAAAATTCGTTTTCGCTTAAGTGAAAACCATTTTTTTCTGCCCGGGCTTTCAAAAAATTCATTTGGTGGTCGACCGTCACATGCGGCATGACACGCCCTCTTTGACCACTGGCAGCTCTGGATTTGGAAATAACTGGATTTAAGGTGACACGAAAACGTAGTTTTTGGCCATCATATAATTGGTCTAAAAATTGATCATAAACCTTAGTCTCAGCCGATCCTGGCACACCATAGCGCTCAAGTAGGGCTAGGTCTGGTTGCTGTTCGCTTACCACTAGTAAATAATCTTGTCCAGCAACATGATCAATTCGCCATAATTTTCGGGACCTAACCCCTGCAGCCATTTCATCGGGAAAGGCTTGTTCTACCCAGTTATGGTAGGCGCCGACATGGGTTAAGTCTCGTATTTTTTGTCGATTATTTGTGTCAATTTTTACTCTCGATAAATACATACTAACCTCCTAAGGCTGAAAAGGCATCATGGTCTGGTCTTTCATCTGCAGCAGGCAAAATAATTTCGAATCGTGTTTCATACCTAAAACTAAAAGAACGATTTTTTTGACTGAATGATTCGACTCCGTCCTTACGCAGGTTTTTTTGCCCTTGGTCAACTAAATGGCTATCAGCATAAGCCGTTAATTTTTTTACCGGGGTTTTATGATACCAGGAGGCCGCTTGCCATGGACAGTCTTTTAGACAAGAAATGGCATCGCCGTCATAAACCCCCATAATAAAATCTGCTGGTAAAGGTAGCGCTCTTCTTCCCATATAAGCTTGATAATAAGGTTGTTTTAGGGCTGTTAAAATTTTATCTACTAGGTCCTCTGTTTGGCTAATAGCCACAACAAAGACAGCATCTTCTAGATAATAGCGGTTGGTGACATAGGTTCTGTCCAAGTCACCCGTTTTTTTATATTTTTTGGCTGTGTGATAGTCCCTGATTAGATTACCCGGTTGGTCAATGCGGACAGCAAAATCGATGTCATTTAAGGCTTTGATATCTGAACTATCACGCTTAAGTCCCATACTAGCTGCGATTAAGCCAATTACGCCACTCTTTGAAGGATAACAATCTGTATGTCGTGTTTCAAAATTTGACCGGGTCCCCCAAGATTGCAGGGGACCGGCAAATTTCAGGAGTATCGTCTTCACCTTAAACACCCGTTTCATTAATAGCTGTTTCTAGCTCTTCACCGACACGTGTTAAGAGGTCGTTCAAATCTCTGGTTGTTTTAACGCCCTCACTAGCAATTTCACTGTCTTCAAGCGTCAGCCAATAAGCAGCTAGAGGAGGTTCAACAAACTTTTGTACTTGCTTATTTTCTTCTAATAGGCGAGTCATGGATTCAGTAACATGGCCATCCCGGCTTTTAACTGGTTTTTCGAAAGCTGTCACTAAGTTTACCGGCCGATCGGGTCTGATAGTCACGAGCACGGCTTCCGGCAGGGTTTGATTGGCAAAAGTATTAACTTTTCCTGTCGGCATTGAATTGAAAAAGGCTTTAATAAATAAATTGATTGTTTTAACGGTTACATCTGGATGACCCAATTGCTTTAGTAATTCATGGCCAGCAATATTAGCATAGCGATAAAGAGTCGATGAATTAAATTCAATCGTCCCTAACATACCAGCTCCCGCGTTGTCTTCAGGTGCTAGGTCATCAACAGCGGTATAAAAATCAAATTCAGTTTGTACGGCATGAGTTGAAATCGCATGAGCTACTTGTGATGATGCATCCTCGTTTAATGACGGGTCATCAGCCACCATGCGACCAAACAAGGCGATATCAATGGCTGGATTATCTTTTAAATAGCCTTTCAAAACTTTCTTATCGGCTTCTCCCGCAAGAGCTGCTTTAGCTAATTGCTCAGCTTGAACATCTCCTAAGAAAAATAGTGCACGCGCTTTATGGTCCTTAGTTTTAATTCCCGCATCATTAATCACTTTTTCTGCCTTTTCAAGCGCTAATTCCTCTTCACATTTAGGATCGAGACTTTGAATCTTATCAGCGACATAGTTGACAATATCTAAAGATCTCACCCCAACATTATCTAGCGCGCCGTATTCATTGAAGTAAGCTCTCATAGCTCGTTTCCAGGATTGAGAACTAACCCGTGCCCTTCTGACACCGCCATACTGGGCAGTTTTCGGACTACCAGTATCGTCACGGTTTATATTAGATGGTGGAACGGTTTGAATGGCATGGATATCAATAAATAATTTATTTTGCTTCATCATTTTTATCTCCTTTATTTCTAGCTTGACTATAGTAGGCTTTAGCCCATGACAAACGAACTTTTTCTTCGTAACCTCTGCTAAACCAATACAAATCTTGACATAGCTTAGCAAAATTTATTTTGACTGTGCCCTTGGTGCGTGATTTAAGCAAGCGCAATAGCTGCCTTAAATGGTGGTTAAATTCATCATAGCTGGTAGCAGTAATCAAGGCATTGAAGCGGCGATCAATGGACACAGTGTCTTTATCTCCTCTTAGTGTTGCTAATGATTCACCAAAATTAGTCTTATTTTCGTAACTGGATAAAGGGCTATCCTGACCTTGATGGTACAAGGCGTATAGCTGCATCATGGTTAGTATGGCTTCTTCTTCATTAGTTAGCTGGTAGCTTTGACCAAGATACTCTTCTGGCAGCACCTCATACATAAGCGGCCAGACTTCAGTAGTTTCACTCAGGGATCGGCCCATTGAGTTCCGCAAATTAGCTAGCAAAGCCTTGCCTGAAGGTGTTCCTAATTGGCTATCTAGCCGCTTAGTTAATTGTCCTGCGACTTGGCTAAGTCTTAAATTATTTTTAGTCATGTCTTCCCTCCTTTAATTCCTTATTTAAATAGTAAGTAAATTTATTGTGGGCGATTGCGATATTTAATATTTTACTATCTTTATCATCTTTTTTGTTTTTAATGATGCCAGTATAGTCTCTTGGTCCAGCTTGTTTTAACAAGTGGTCTACTTGTTGTCTAACCAAGCAAGCTAATTGATCATACCACTCAATCACTTTTTTATCTTTGTCCTCGTCTTTATCTATACTTATAAGCCAGTCTCTAAAAGGTTCATCAATATGGTAATAAAGCTCAGTAACCCGTTCATTAACAAAATCATTAGTAGCTAGATTACGAATCTCTTTCAGGTCAAGTAAGAAATTACGGAATGTAAGACCCACTACCCGCTTGGTTGTTTCAACTGTATCATAAATCCTCGGCACCCAATGATTTTCTTGAACATCAGTTAAGACAAAGTCATCAATTTTCAACTGGTCACAAAGCTCATCCACGGGCACCCAAGATGTTGCGTTACCATCATCAGCCATGCTCACCGAGCAAATAGTTAATCTCCGGTCCCCTATCAATGGTGTAAGGTAATTTAACCAGGCTATGATACCAGGTTGCCGCTGCTTATCAGAATAATAGGTTGGCAAGGCAATTAAACCAAAGGACCGCCAAATGGATTGATTAGCCTGATGTTTTCTAGGCGTAAATTTATTTTTACTAGGACCGGTATCATTGTGCCGCCACAGGGTCATTGGCTCTAGAAACTGGTCTTCATGTTTTATATCAGGTAGTTTTACAATTTGGCACTCAAAAGCTTTAGTGGCATCTATATCGGGATCAATATAAATCCCACGACTCCAATTCGTATACAACTCCGCTAAGTTATCTGGCGAATCTGTCTCAAAATATCGCTGAATACGGGCTTGTGGCTCAAATTCCCAGCATGGTTTGGGTGGATTGAAGCGATATTTTTCATCCGGGTGCAACAGTATACAGTTCAGCGTTAAGCTTTCAAACAAGTTATTACCCTCTACATAGAGACCACCAATATCAAAGAGCCAGCCCTTTGATGATTTATACTTTTCACTCCCGAATATTACTTTATCTGATAAACCGGTGTATCCTTGGAAGGTAATTAACCAACGAGCAATTTCATCTTCAGCAAGAATTTCCTTATTATTCGATGCAGCAAATTTAGGTGAGAAGAGAGCAATTTTATTGCCACTTTCCGAAATCATCCGGTTAATATTCTTACCAGAAATTGAACTTGCTTGCTTTTTAGATATTTTGCTGGCATCAATATCACTAGCTGTAACCTGGTAAAAGGGATACTTATCATCAAAAAGATAAAAACGGTCCCGCCATGCTTCTAGATAATCTACCACAATTTTTGGAAAAGACTCATTCTGCCAGATTTCTAGCCATGTATTATTTAGTTCTTCTTCTAGGTCGTCAATATCCTCATAGCCCCAGTCTTCATCAGGAAACTCCCGTATTTCACCATCTAACTCGTATCGCAACAAGGCGGTCTGTAAAACAGCTAATAATAGTCGAAAAACTGCAAAATTTTGGGTCTGGGTATCACCCGCTAATTGCAAATATTGAGAGCCATTAGTAAAAACATCAAGCAAAGAAACCATTTGGCTATGCCCTTTGTCATCAACAATTACTGGAATCCAGTACTCATCAACCAAATTATACCGACTCATCTGTCCCTTCCTTTCTCATCTCTAAACCGTATTTTTTGGTGTAACTTAATATAAATTCTCCTAAGCGATAGTAACCTTGCTCGTCAAGAATTAGTCCCAGTTGACCCTTAAGCCAGGGTTGCTTGTCCCAATTAGATAAATATTTATTATAATCCTCCTCCAATTGCTTGATGGTAGTATCGATATTATAATTCCGACTCAAAGCACCAGGTAATTTGATGGTTTCCTGTGCCATGGCTTTAGCAATACCAGCATCTTCAATTGCTGCGGAAATATCTTCATCTTCATTGAAAAGACTGTATCCTTGACCATGTCTTTTCAGCAAAATCACCTCAATACTTTCATCACTATCTCTGACCTGGGCATAACCATATTCTTCACTTGTATTGGGGTTAGTGCCGCTCAGCCAACCAATGATATTTCTATGCTTACTTGGCGGCGGACTCAATCGATAGGTTTGTGCCCCTTTTTCTTTTCTAGTTAATAATTGTTGGTAGTCTGTACTAGCTTTATCGTAGTGGTCTTGATTATTTTCAAATTCAAATACTAGCGATTCATCGTAGACCTTTTGCACTAGGGGTGAAATATCAGTCGGCAGGTTAATCTTTTCAGGTAAACATGCCTGGGTTCTAATTAGTAGGTAGTCTCTATAAACAGCGGCACTACCTGGTTCAAATTCAAAGTCTGGGCTAGTACCCAATACATAAACACACGGCAATTTATGAGCTGCTGGTCTGTCTGGTCGGTCATGGCGGTGTAAGCGGCCAATCCTTTGAATTAAAAGATCCATTGGAGCTAAATCGGTTACCAGAACATCAAAATCGATATCCAGTGACTGCTCCATAACCTGTGTGCCGATATAAATATGGCGATCAGGCCGATTACCTTCTTTACCGATGCTTGCCATCAGTTGTTGTTCTTTAGCTTTTCGGTCGGTCGCTATAAATGATGAATGGAGAATATCAACCATATCCTCACCATAGCGTTCGACACATTGCTTACCTAATTCTTGGGCCCGGCGGACGGTATTGACAATAATCCCAATGTTACCCGACCCCTCCATCCAACTATCTAATAATAGTAGCAATTCTTCATCCTGAATCTGATTAACCACTACATTTGTAATTTTTTTTGCTGGTTTAAAGTCAGCCTCTTGTACCAGTTGCTTACCGTCCGTATAAGTAATTAATGGGTAATCGTCATATAGCAAATACTCTTTCAGTCTTTTAACTTCTTTTCTATTAATACCTTTACCCTTGAGATAGGCATGGGCTAGTTGCCAGCGACTTTTAGCTGGCAGGGTAGCCGATAAAATAATGACTGGCACTTGATAGGTTCCCATCCACTCCAAAGCCCGATGTAAATACTGATTCATATAAGCATCATAGGCATGAACTTCATCAATGATAACCACTTTTTTACTAAAACCCAGGTGCCTTAAGGCCAGGTGTTTTTGCTTTAGGGCCAGCATCAAAAATTGGTCGACGGTACCGACGACAAAGTCATCTAAATTGGAAGTTTTCCGTCCCCTGAACCATTGATTTACCTGGACCGATGCCACCAAGCTTTCTTCATTATCGATATCAACTTGTTTGGCTAAATTTTGGAAGTTTGGATTTAGAGCGGATTTTCCGTGAACTAACTGAAGGGATACCTTATCATCATAGTCCGCACTAATCTTTTCTAACCAATCTTCAATGCGGGGGAAAATCCCATCTGAGGTTGCCTGGGTTGGGAGACCGAAGAAGACACCACTCCGACCAGTTTTAGCTGCTAGTAATTCAGCTCCAGCCAGGGCAGCCTCAGTCTTACCGAGTCCCATGGGGGCTTCTAAAATAAAGATACCCGGTTCTTCACATGAGGCAATGGTTTCAACAAACTTTTCTTGAACTTCTCGCGCTTGTTTAAATTTAAACCGCTCTCTAAAAAGGTATTCACTGGTCTTTGTTTCAAATTCTATAGGATAGGTGGCAAACCATTTCTGAAAACCATTTTGTGCACGTTCACTTTGATCAATTTCCTGGCTTTGATCAATTTCTAGCAAGGGGAAATAGCTAGGGTTACTGGCAATCCAGTCTGCCATAATCAGTAATCCTGATAAAAGCACTTGGCCTTGCTGCCTAATAGTAGGCAACTCATCTACCGAAGCAAAACCTGACAGTTCTAAGGCACGGTCTAAAATCTTTTTTTGCTGGTCTTGCCAGAGTTCATGGATATTACCCTTACTTTCCTGAAAATAGTTACTGTCGTAGGCTTTTTGGTCCTTTATCTCATTCTCATTATCAAGAGGGCGACCATGGTGTCCGCCAATAATTGAAGCAATATCTCTGTTAACCCCAAAAACTTCAAGCAGGACTTGACCTGCTTTGGCATGAGGTGACTTTGAAGCGCTCGGTAGGTCTTTTAAAGACAAGCCTTTGTAACCAAAGTGTTCTAGTTCCTCAATTAAAAAACTGTCTAAATCTGGCGTGTTAGTATAGCCCCTTTTCACTTGGAAGGCAGGAGTTGCCTTGGCCAAGTCGTGGACTGCGCCGAGAAATTCGGCTAGACACCTGCCAGTACCTGCATCCGCTGGTGATAAATTTGATATGATGACCTGTCTCTGCCCCTTGGAAAGCCAGTGCTCCCATAATAGGCCGCTGACCTGCCTAGCATCTTCAAGATGTTGTCCCAGTGGTAACCATTGGTATATACCATCACTATCCTGTTTTTTTGCCCAAAAAGGCTGCGCTACTGTATAAATAACCATCTCCCCCTTCTCATCAAGCTTGGAAAACCCCTGCTAACGCAGGTATGAAATCCTTCTATCACAAAAATTAAAGGATCACGCCCGCTAGCGCGGGCATAAATAAAATATTTCTTACATATCTATTATCTCAACAACTGGTCACGCTTTCAACTTGATAAATTCATAAAGTTGATTAGCCCTAGGTTGGGATTTAAAATTCTCCCAATTAGAAACTGTTTGCCTGGAAACATTTAACTTTTCTGCTATTTCCTCCTGGCTATATCCATTTGACTTTCTGAGCGATCTCAGCTTGTCGCCTAAATGCATGTCATTCCTCCTAGCCTTCTAAAATCATTATAACAAATATTAAATTAACTATAATTCATAAAACGAAAAATTACTATCAAATAATTTTGACATTATTTAAAATATTTAACTAACTGTAATATTACTTTCTCCAGAAATTACTTAATGCAACAAGCTCAAAACCACCTAAAGTCATTAAACTGGGGTATTGAAAAAATAAATTTAAATATTTAATCTAATATTAATATAAAAAATCCCCCATAAGCAGACACTTAAACAAGTAACTACTTATGAGGCATATCATACCAGCTAACAAGCTCATTCATAAATATTTTTCCGATGACCGACCGATAGGGCTAACACAATAAGTTTATCATCCTATATCTCACAGATAATACGATATTGACCAACGCGATAGCGCCATAATCCTTTTAACTGACTAGACAGTGCCTTACCTTTTGAACGCGGGTCCTCTAAACCATCTAATTCCTTCACCCTTGCTTTCACTAACATAATTGAAATATGCTGGTTCATCTTACGAAGTTGCTTTATTGCAGTTTTAGATAATTCTAAGCTATAGGTCGTTTTCCAATTCCTTAATAAACTCACCTATTGAGCTAGAAACAGGATCTTGGCGATAAGCTTCTAGTGCCTGCACGCCTATTTCATAATCTAGCTCCGTTTCAATTTCTTCTGCCAGTGCAGTTTTAAAAAGTTCTGAGAGCGTTTTACCCGTCTGCTGAGAATACCCTTTAAAAAGCTTTTCCTCTTCTTCATTTAATCTAAGAGATACTACTGACATAATAATCCCCCTTCCTTTTTTACATCTATACTGTAATATATTTGATAGCCCTTAACAATTCTTGCTAATATACTCTTCGTTCATTATTTTAATTACTTCCTATATTGTACTTAAATCGGATGCCCTAGCCACTGATCGAGCTATTTTATTAAGCATTTTTCCATAAAATGCTTAACATATAGTAATATTTAACCTAAGCTGTTTGATATAGGCAAGTTTGTAACAGTCAATAAAAAATATAAGGAGTTGCGATCATGAGTAAAGATATTGAAGATTTACTAAGTGAGGCTAATGCCTTTTTTGAGGTGCCTAGTCTATTAGAAAGAGCCTTAAATGAAGAAAATACAGAGAACCAGAGAGAGCTGCTTCAAGAGGTGGCTAAGCTAGATCCTGATAATTTAGATATCCAGACCTTACTTATCCTAATGGGTGAAGATTACCATCAAAATTATCGCAAGTTAGCTGAATTGGAAGCTAAATATTTTCAATCCCACCGTAAGCAATTAAAAGATGGTGGCTATGCCGATATTGATAACCGGCCATACTTCCGGCTAAAAGCTGAATTGATTGATTACTATTTTAATCAATTAATGTATGCAAAAGCCGAAGCTCATGCTAAAGCCTTTTTAAATTTAGTGCCTCATGATAACTTAGGGGTTCGCTACCAGTTAATGGCCCTTTACGCTAAGACTGGCAACATCAAACAAAGCCGCACCCTCTTTAAAAAATATGATGGCTTTGACGATGACCGTCTGCTGTTACCTATGATTATGGCTTATGTGCTTAATCAAGATTTCGACCAAGCAAACCGATTGATTAAGCATTTGTGGGAAATAAATCCAGCTATTACCAAATTTTTTCAATCGACTGAGGAGTTTAATCAATACAGCGTCCTATATTACGCAAATGATTTGGACACCTATGCCGTCAACTCAGCCGAATCACTAGCCGTCACCTTTTTAGATGTCATGTCCTTATTCACTGAATCAGACTACTTGTATCAGTATATTAGAGCGTACCTATATAAACTTGATCCTAAACAAATCACTGCAACGGAACGTCTATTTGTAAACCACGCAAAAGCAAGAGAGCTCGAAAACCAAGGCATCTTCGCGAATATTGGTGCTCGTTTTGTCCATCCCCTGCTCCAGAATAATTTAGAAGCACTTGATGACTTTGCTAAAATTACTGAAAAAGAATTACTACAAATAGACGGGATTGGCCCAGCAACTTTGAAACGATTGAAAGAAAATGGGGTCAAATTTCGTTCAGAGTGATATAGCTTGTAATCTACCGTAAGTATAAGCAAATCCAGTAGCTAGCTTTTTATAAAAAAATGATTATATCCGATTTAATTTCTAAAAAGGACTGATTGTATGTTTAAAGAGATAGAAGAAACCATTACCGAATTATTAACTAGCGGTGAGAGTTTGTATAGCATTTCTAAAGGATCTGGTGTATCTTACTCAACTGTCCATGATTTATCAGAGAAACTTACTTATGACATGGTGCGATTTAAGACCATCAAACAACTCTATACTTATGCAAGGAAAAAAGGTAGCGAGCATTAGCTGGCTACCTTTTTTAAATCCAGGTCATTCTAATTATTTCTGTTCTTCTGAGCCCTTTACATTTGGATTTTTTAGCTTGATGGAATGTAGCTGGATAATAAATTTTTCGCTTCTCATCAAGTTTTAATCCTAATACATAAACTCTACTTTCTCTAGGGTTATTATCAAAAACCAAAATATCTAGCTCTCTATTCATTTTAGTCTTTACCAAGTTGTCTTTCTTTAACAAACAGGTTTTTACAGTATTTTTACCAAAAAACATATCATGCAGATGATAGAACCCGGATATTCTTGGTTTAATAAGCTTATAGTTATGGTGCCTTTTTATATCAGATTCAGTAAGCTTTCACTTTTCAATATTATAAACTCCCCTAGCCCCTTCTGGACAACCTACTTTGCCTAATCCTAGTAAGTGTGGGAGCTGGTTCTCTTCAAATGATATCTGGATTGGATTAATTTTTTTATATCTAGTCTCGATGATACAATTTTGATAACAAAAATATTTTCGATAAAAATCTAAAATATCAATTAAATTATTAGAATATTTTGTATTCAATATGATTTAGGCACCACCCTAATAATGATTTACATTGGTTAAAAAAATAGCGCCCACTTGGTAGGCGCTATTAGGGAAGGAGTATGAGTTGTCCATACTCTTGACCAACGATCAGATTTAGGCCTCTGTCAGGCAACATAACTTCCCCCAGTTATGCCTCTGCCGTTTATGAGCAGACAGTTTGACGACAACAGCGTATACGCTAAACGGAATAGCAGATTTAGCGGCTATTCATTTTGAATCATACATGGACTTAAATATTTTTTCAATAGTTATGCAGCCATTCTAAGAAATAGCAGAATTAAAAAAGCCCTAGCAACGCTAGGGCTTTAAAAAATATGGGCATGAAACCAGGCAAAAATCATCAATTTGTTCGGCTAGTCCTTGCTACATAAGGCTTTTTCAGGCCTATCCCACAGACCCTTCCATCTCATAAGCGATCAAGCGGTTGAGCTCAACGGCGTACTCTAGTGGTAATTCCTTAGAGAATGGCTCAACGAAACCGAGGATAATCATCTCAGTGGCATCACCTTCTGATAGGCCGCGGCTCATGAGGTAGTAGAGTTGGTCTTCTGAAATCTTAGAAACCTTGGCCTCATGTTCCAGGTCCACCTTACCGTTGCGGATTTCGTTAAAAGGGATGGTATCTGACTTGGACTTGTCATCCATCAGAATGGTATCACACTCGATATGGGACTTGGACCCTTGGGAGTTCTTGGCAAAGACCACGTCACCCCGGTAGTTAACGGCACCGCCATCGCGGGCGATGGACTTAGAAATAATGGAGCTAGAGGTATTTGGGGCATTGTGAATCATCTTGGCCCCAGTATCTTGGATTCGGTCACCATTGGCGAAGGCCACTGATAGCATGGTACCACGCGCACCCTCACCTTCCAGGTAGCAAGATGGGTATTTCATGGTGACATCGGCCCCCAGGTTACCGTCGACCCATTCCATGGTCGCGTTCTTGCCCACCCAGGCCCGTTTGGTCACCAGGTTATAAACTGATTCTGACCAGTTTTGGATGGTGGAATAGCGGCAGTAGCCCCCTTCTTCCACGAAGATTTCTACCACGGCGCAGTGGAGCGAGGAATCAGAATAAGTTGGGGCGGTACAGCCTTCAATGTATTCGACTGAGGCCCCTTCATCAACTACAATCAGGGTCCGTTCAAATTGGCCCATGCGGTCATCGTTCATGCGGAAGTAGGTTTGTAGGGGCAGGTCAACCTTCACGCCCTTAGGCACATAGATAAAGGTCCCCCCTGACCAAACTGAAGAGTTCAAGGCAGCCTGGAAGTTGTCTGAAGGTGGGACGAGTTTTCCGAAATATTTTTTAAAGATTTCTGGGTGCTCGCGCAAGCCTGAATCACAGTCGGTAAAGATAATGCCCTGGTCTTCGTAGACTTTTTTCATGTTTTGGTAGACCACTTCAGACTCGTACTGGGTTACGACCCCAGCTAATTGGGCTCGTTCAGCTTCAGGAATCCCAATCCGTTCAAAGGTTTCCTTAATCTTATCAGGGACATCATCCCAGGTCCGGGCCTTGGTACCGGCCTTACGCTTGTAATAGGTGATGTCATCAAAATCTAAATGGGATAGGTCTGGACCCCACTTAGGAAAATGGGATTGCTTGTAGCGGTCGTAGGCATCCAAACGGAATTGGAGCATCCACTCTGGCTCCTCTTTTTCGGCTGAGATATCACGAATGACCTGTTCATTAAGGCCATCGGTACCAATTTCCACTTCAGATTCAATATCATCGTGGAAGCCAAATTTGTAATCATCAATTACTGGTACTTCACTCATTGTTTATTCTCCTTCCAGGTCTTCGATATCAAGGCTGGTATCTTGTCCGTAGCGGTCGTCTAAGGCGCCTTCCATGGCCTTCCAGCCCAAAGTGGCACATTTAATCCGGGCAGGAAACTTCTTAACGCCGGCTAACAGGGCTGCTTCGCCCAGGTCTTTTTGTAGTTGCTTTTGGTCTTCATTTTTAGCAGTCACCATATCGTAGAAGGTATGGGCCAAATCTTGGGCCTCAGCCAATGTTTTCCCGATAATCAGGTCCGACATCATAGAGGCTGAGGCAGTTGAGATGGCACAGCCTTCCCCAGCAAAGGCCACGTCTTGGATGACATCATCTTGGATATCTAAATAAAGAATAATGACATCCCCACAGGTGGGGTTGCGCAGTTCAATGGAATTGCTGGCATTGGCCAAACTGCCGTAATGGTGGGGCTTGTTATAGTGGTCAACGATTACTGCCCGGTATAGTTGGTCTAGTCTAGATAAGGCCATTGGTGAAAAACTCCTTTACAGCAGTCAGTGACTGGATAAATTGGTCAATTTCAGCCCGCGTATTGTAGAGGGCAAAAGAAATCCGGGCCGTTGATGAGGCCTGGAGACAGGCCATTAGAGGCTGGGCACAGTGGTGGCCGGCCCTAACGGCAATGCCTTCCAGATCGAGGCCAGTGGCGAGGTCATGGGGGTGGACACCCTGCACATTAAAGGCAATCACCCCGTGGTGGTCGCTGGCCTGCTGAGACCCATAAATGTCAACAAAGTCTAGCTTTTGCAGTTGGTCCATGGCATAGGACACTAGGTCCGCTTCATGCTGGGCCAGGGCCGCCATGCCGCCAACTGACTCAATATAGTCAACGGCAGCGGCCAAGCCGATTTGACCGGCGATATTTTGGGTGCCGGCCTCAAACTTGTAAGGCAAGTCGGCCCAAGTCGCTCGTGTCGGTTCCACTAGGGAAATCATCTCGCCGCCAAACTGGATGGGGTCGATTTGTTTCAGTAAATCGGCCTTACCGTATAAGACACCGGTCCCAGTTGGCCCGTACATTTTATGGCCGGAAAAGGCATAAAAGTCAGCGTCCAGGTCTTGGACATCGACTGGCAAATGTGGCACCGCTTGGGCCCCGTCCACAACCAGATAGGCCCCGGCTTGGTGGGCAATTTGAGCAAAGTCTTTAACCGGGACTAGGCTGCCTAAGACGTTAGAGACATGGGTGACGGCCACAATCTTAGTCCGGTCGGTCATCACCTGGGCCAGATCATCGGCAGTCAGGCTGCCATCCGGTCGGTAGGGTAAAAAGACCAGCTTGGCCTGGTGGCGTCGGGCCGCTTCCTGCCAAGGGACCAGATTGGAGTGGTGCTCCATCTGGGTGAGGACAATTTCATCCCCTGGTGCTAGGGCAAAGTCGGCTAAACTGCGAGATAGCCAGTTGAGTCCCTGGGTGGTCCCGGAAGTGAAAATGACTTCTTTAGGCGACTGAGCATTGATAAAGCCTGCCAGCTTGATCCGGGCGGCTTCATAGGCCTGGGTAGCCCGCTCAGCTAGGCTGTGGACCCCCCGGTGGATGTTGGCATTATCCTTGGTGTAATAATCATAGAGGCGGTCCAGAACCAGCTTGGGTGTCTGGCTGGTGGCCGCATTGTCAAAATAAATCAGGGGCTCGTCATTAACTTTCTGGTCCAAAATGGGAAAGTCAGCCCGGTATGGATTAGTCAAGAGACATCAACTTCGTTTCTATGGTATCAACTAAGAGGTCACGCATTTCTTTTGATGGAATGGCCGTAATCACAGAACCTAGGAAGCCCCGGATTACCAGGCGTTGGGCCTGTTTCAAAGGAATCCCCCGGCTGAGTAGATAGTAGAGTTCATCTGGGTCTACCCGGCCCACTGAAGCGGCGTGGCCAGCCGTGACATCATTTTCATCGATTAAGAGAATTGGGTTGGCATCACCGCGGGCCTGGTCAGAAAACATTAGGAGGCGGCTTTCTTGTTGGGCATCGGCCCCCTTGGCTCCCTTGATAATATGGCCAATCCCATTAAAGGTCAGAGTGGCCCTGTCCAGGATAACCCCCTTTTGCAGGATATGACCGATAGAATGGTCGGCATAGTTGGTTACCCGCGAGTTGACCGCTTGAACTTGGCGACCAGCAGATAGGCCGACCACCTTAATTTCTGAGTGTGACCCCACGCCAGTTAGGTCGGTATCGAAGTCACCAACGATATTACCGTCGTTAACCATCCCGATGGCCCAGTCAATTTGGGCATCCCGGCCGAAGTCACCCCGGCGGTTAAAGAAGGCATGCGTGTTTTCACCCAGCTCATCAATGGCCGCATACTTGATAACCGCCCCATCAGCGGCAATGATTTCCGTCATAATTGAGGCTGGATTTTTTTCATCACCTAGGGTCTGGTAGTTCTCTACATAAGAGAAGTGGGCATTTTGGCCCCCAACAATCAGAACATGGTGGTTGAAACCTTGCTTAACCCGGGAATCCTGGAAGATTTTCGCCTCTAGGGGCTGGTCAATCTGGACATTATCGGGCACATAAACAAAGATCCCGTTGTTCATAAAGGCAGCATGGTGGGCCGTCATTTTAGACTCGTCAGCCTTGATGGCCTTGGTAAAGTAGTTGGCCTGCACTAATTCTGGATAGTCCCGCATGGCCGAGAAGATGTCGGTGAAAATCACACCCTGGTCAACCAGGTCTTGGGGCACTTGTTCCAGCAAAGTTTGGCTACCTACTTGGACCAGGCGGGCCTTGGCTGCCCCTTGACTAAAGTCTTCCGCCAGCATCTCCCCTTGGACACCGGCATCAATGGTGGTGTCAATCAGGGGCCAGCGGTGGTACTTGACCTTGTCAATCCGTGGTAGTTCTAAATCTTCATAAGTTTCAAAGCCAGCCTGGCGCAGGTCCAGCATAAACTGCGGCTCCTCATGCATGACAGAGAAGTCCTGGATGCTTTGCCAGATGGCTTGTTTATCGTTATTTGTCATGGCGATTGCCCCCTATTCCTTGTCCAGTGATAGGCCTAGTTCGTCGGCAATTCCCTTGTAACCTTCAGCCTCTAATTGTTTGCCTAGTTCAGCGTCTCCAGATTTGACTACCCGGCCGTCCATCATAATATGGACATGGTCTGGCACAATATAGTTCAAGAGCCGTTGGTAGTGGGTAATGATTAAGCAACCAAAATTGTCGCCGCGCATGGCGTTGACCCCATTGGCCACCACTTGCAGGGCATCAATATCCAAACCAGAGTCAATCTCATCTAGGATGGCAAAGGTAGGTTCGATCATCATTAATTGGAGGATTTCGTTACGTTTCTTTTCCCCACCGGAGAAACCTTCGTTGAGGTAACGCTCAGCCATGTCTTCATGCATTTCTAGGACTGCCATTTTCTCATCTAACTTGTTGATAAAGTCCATAACTGAGATTTGGTCATCCTCATCGCGACGCGCATTGATGGCTGCCCGCATAAATTCCGCATTGGTAATACCAGGAATTTCAGATGGGTATTGCATGGCGAGGAAAAGACCAGCCCGGGCCCGTTCGTCTGTTTCTAGTTCCAGGATATTTTCGCCATCCAAAAGGATTTCACCCTCAGTCACTTCATAGGCTGGGTGGCCCATAATCGCCGCCGAAAGCGTTGATTTACCTGTCCCGTTAGGTCCCATAATGGCATGGACCTCATCGGTATTAATGGTTAAATTAACCCCTTTTAAGATCTCATTATCTTCAATTGACACATGTAGGTTTTTAATTTCAAGTGTTGACATAATACCCTCCATTTAAACTTTTCTTATGGTTTACATTGTATGCTATTTGAGAATGAATTTCAAATAGCGCCCACCAATCAGGGTAAAAAAAGAAATAAAATTAGAATCATTATATTTTATCAGGGTGTGAGACTTGGCGCTTAGGCCAGGATCCTTGGAGCAGAAGGCAAGCAATATCGTCAGATATTGTCTTGAATTCTGTGAAAGGACGCCTGGTCTGCCAAGTCGAACCCGACTAAACAGGGTGTGACGAGCAGCGTCCTGAACTGGTGCACTGGAGTAAACTAGGACCATTATCTGTAAGATAATGCGTCCAAGTTTGCGAAGTGACACCCAGTTCAGCTGCTCGGAGCCCGACTAAGGGTGTGAGCTTTGGTGTTTAGGCCAGAAATTTTGGCCATAATTAAAGGGGCTGGGAAAACTCCCAGCCCCATACAATATACTTATTCTTGATCCAACCAGACCTGGTCTAATTCGTCTAATTTGGCCCCTGCTGAGGCAGTCTGGCCGTCAGTGATAAATGGTCGTTTGACCAGCATGCCATCCGCTGCCAATAATTGGCTGATTTCCTGGTTGGTCATGCCAGCTAGTTGGTCTTTGAGGCCAGACTGGCGGTAGGCTTGACCCGAGGTGTTAATCACCTTGCGCGGGTTACCGTAGCGGTCCAGGGCCAGGTCAATCAAATCACTAGCCGGTGGATGCTCACGGATATCGATTGTCTCTACTGCTAGTCCGACTGCTTCAAAGTGCTTTAGGACCTTTTTGCAGGTGGAACAATTTTTAAGACCGTAAAAACTTAACATTTTCAAAGGCACCTCCAATTTTACGCCCCAAGCGGACAATCGGATTCTGCAACAATTCCGTTTCTGGGGTCTTGGCTTGATATTTTATCGACAGGACAAAGCCCACACACAGCAAGTTCATCACCAGAGCCGATCCCCCCATGGAGATAAAGGGCAGCGGAATCCCGGTCAGAGGCAGAAGGCCGATTGACATGCCGATATTTTCAATCACGTGGAAGGTCAGCATGGACACAATCCCACTCACACTGCCAATATAGAAGGCATCATGGGTCTTAAAGGCAATGCTGACCATCTGGTAAATCAATAAAAATAGTAAGAGAATGGTCACCACTGATCCCAGGAAGCCAAAATTTTCTCCGATAGTAGCGAAAATCATATCGGACTCCCGCACCGGCACGTAAACCTCAAATTCACCAAAACCTTTACCAAAGAAGCCCCCTGACCCAATGGCTTTAATCGACTGGGCCAGCTGGTAGGACTCATTAGCCGTGCTACCAAAGGGCTCTAACCAGGAATCGATCCGGGCAAACTGGTAATTTTTAAAGCCGAGGTTAAGCAATAAATCGCGGTTATAGATCACCATAAAGAGCAGGAATGCAAAAACCGCAACCAGACCGATAAAGGCTGGCAGGATAATGGCCCAGGTAATGCCAGATACAAAGACAGTCCCAACAAAAATCACCAGAAAGACCAGCATGGTCCCAAAGTCATTTTGTAAGAGGACCAAGCTGAATGGTAGCAAGGACCAGGTCAGCATCCGCATCAGGAAGCGGCTATCGACCCGAATCCGCTGGCGGCGGTTCATATTGACGACAATATCCGCTGAATAGCGGCGACTGTACTGGTCAACCAAGCGGCCCATTTGTAGGATATAGGCCAGCTTCATAAATTCTGAGGGTTGAAAAGTCACAGGACCAACCTTGAACCAGGACCGAGCCCCGGTTGATAGGGCCAAATCGCGGTCATAGAACAGGAGGACTAAAATTAATAGAAGAATACCAAACCAGTAGAGGGCTGGGGTAACCTGGTAGAGGGTCTGGCGGTCAAGCTGGACCACAACCAGGGCCAGCATAATCCCCACCACATACCAGATGGTGTGCATCATGGTAGGCAAAATGGTGGCGCCATCAAATTGGTGGTAGGTGGTGGCATAGACGGCCGTAATAGAAATACAGGCCAGGGCTAAAACCACTAGCACTAAAACCAGGTCCAAGCGACTGGCCTGGCCGGTCAAACGCCGGGTGGACCGTTGCAGCCGGCTGTGGCTACTACGCATAGCTGGCATTAATAATCCCCTCTTTCTTCACGACTAAATTGACGGTTAGTGGTAAAACGCACGTCTGCTGACTGGCGGGTCAGGCCGGCTTCAGCCACGGTTAAATCCCTTAAATTAGGGAAGTTAGCTGACCGACTCTGGCGGTAGGTCGGCAGCTGGTCATAAAACTCCTGGCGGTTACTTAAACGGTAGCCAATCACATTGGCCACCCCACCGACAATAAAGAGAATACTGATCAGGTAGAGGTAGAACATCAGGATAATAAAAGTGCCAATGGTCCCCGACCCAAAAGAGCCACCAAAATAGGTCATATAGATAGAGAACAAACCACTCAGGGCCAACATGCCTAGCGAAGCCAGGAGTGCGCCTGGTAATTGATATTTGACCGCCATGTGGTGGCGGGGCACAAATTGGTAGATATAGATGAAGGTAATTCCCACCAATAAAAGTAAGAGAGGCCATGTCCAAGTAGTCACCAGGCTGCGGAATTCGGCCATAATCGGTAGGACGTTACTTAAACCATCGATAATGGTGCCACCAAAAACAAAGATAATCGATAGTAAACCAACTGCCACCACCAAGGCGATGGTCAGCAAGAAAGAAATCAACCGGTTTAAAATCACATTAGGGGCATCTTCAACATCGTAGACCTTGTTCATAATCTTCTGGGCCGAGTTAAAGGCCTTGGAGGCTGACCAAATCGATACGATGAAGGTAATTGATATCGCCCCAGCTGATGGATTGGTTAAAAAATCCAATAAAATCGGCATAATAATCGGCTGGATTTCCTGGGGCAAGACCATGGTAATCATGCCCAAGACTTCTCCCCGGTTAAAGGGCAACAAGGGAATGATATTGGCGACCAATAACAAAACTGGAAACAGCGCCAGCAACATATAATAGGCCATTTGGGCGGCCGAACCACCAATATCGGCGGCTTGAATACTGTGCTGAAAAATCGGCAAGTACTCTTCTTTAAATTTTTTCATGACTAAACCCTTTCAAGGCCAGGTCAGCTTGTCCTGACCGGCTTAAATTATTACTGATTAAGCATTATAACTAATTCTAGCACGCTTAGCCAGTAAAAAAAAGGGTGTGAGACTTGGCGTTCAGGAATGAATCACTGGAAGGAATTAGGCCAATAGCTGCAAGCTATTGAGACTAATTTCTGAAGTGACGTCATTTCTGCCAAGTCGAACCCGACTAAAAAGGATGTGAGAGAAAGCGTTCTGAACTGCATCGTTGGAGCTAGGCGGGCCAATATCTAAAAGATATTGAGTCAGCCTAGTGAAACGACTTCAGTTCAGCTTTTCGAACTCAACTAAAACAGGGTGCGACGAGCAGCGCTTTGAACTGGTGCACTGGAGTAAACTTGGACCATTATCTGCAAGATAATGTGTCCAAGCTTGCGAAGTGACAGCCAGTTCAGCTGCTCGGAACCCGACTAAAACAGGGTGTGAGGGCTGGCGTTTAGAACTGAATCCTTGGAATAAAAGACGACCAATGTCGCAGATATTGTGTCGAATTTTATGAAAGGACTTCAGTTCTGCCAGACCGAACCCGACTAAAAGGATGTGAGCTTTGGCTGATAATATTCGTACAATAGCGAGAACCCGGGACAAATGTCCCGGGTTCTTTTATTTTAACTATTAGGTGGCAACAGGTAGAATTTCGACGCTGAACTAGCTTAAGTGGCGGTCTTAAGCCATTTGGGCCCAATCTCAACAGGCAATCTCGTGTAATCCCCTCTCTGAAATAGCTTAAGTGAGGGTCTTAAGCTATTTGGGTCCAAGCTAAACAATAAATCCCAAGGAATGTCGATGCTGAACTAGCTTAAGTGATGGCGTTAAGCTACTTGGAATCGCGCTCGATAGCAGATCTCGTGAAATGCTATCTCTGAAATAGCTTAAGTAGCGGTGTTAAGCCATTTGGAGCCTGGGGCAAAAGCTAATTTGACTAAATCTAAACGCTGAAGTAGCTCAAGTAATGGCGTTAAGCTACTTGGGGCCGAGCTCAACAGCTAATCTCATTCAATACATGTCTGAAGTAGCTTAACTGGCGGTGTTAAGCTATTAGGAGCCTGGGGCAAAAGCTAATTCAACTAAATCCTAGCACTGAAGTAGCTTAGATGATGGCATAGCTGAAAAAGGTGCTCGGAACCCGACTAAAAAGGGTGTGAGACTTGCCGTTCAGTCCAGAATCCTTGGGCGTCAGGCTAGCTGCCGACTGCTGGCCCACCACTAATAAAAGCGACGGTTTCATATGGTCCCAACTGGAATTGGCTGGTGAGTTCATTTAATTCACCGTTGCCGATTAACTTAGTCCAAGCCTGGTTTAGGTTTAGATCAGTCTGGTTAAGGTTGACTTCAGCTTGACCCGGGTAGAAATGGCTAAAGACTACGAGCTCCTGGTCGTCCAAGCGACGGCGGTAGGCCAGGACTTGAGGATGGTCCAGTAATAGGCCTTCATAGTCCCCTAGCTGGATAATTTCTAAGTCATGGCGCAGCTTAATTAGCGCTTGGTAGTAAGGGAAAATTTTACCCTGGGCGACTTCTCGAGCAACATTAATCCGCTCATAGTTATCAGCTAGCTTAATCCAGGGCTGGCCGGTGGTAAAGCCGGCCTGGTCGGAATCGTCCCACTGCATGGGGGTCCGTGAATTATCCCGCGATTTTTCCTTAATAATGGCCATGGCTTGGCGGTCATCTAAGCCCTGGTCGCGTAAAATTTGGTAGTAATTAAGGCTCTCAACATCGCGGTAGTCCGCCAAGTGGTCAAAGCCGGGATTGGTCATGCCAATCTCCTCCCCTTGGAAAATATAAGGCGTCCCCCGCATCAAATGGATGGTCTGGGCCAGCATGGTGGCTGTTTCATAAGGATAGTTGTCCGGGTCGCCAAAGCGCGAATTAGCCCGGGGTTGGTCATGGTTGTTAAAAAACAGAGCATTCCAACCCTGGCCGGCCGCCATCCCCCTTTGCCAGTCGTTGAGGATTTGCTTGAGGGCCATAAAATCAAAAGGCATGGTGGTCCACTTGTCCCCGTCCTGGTAGTCTACCTTCAAATGGTGGAAGGAGAAGATCATATCCAATTTTTCTTGGTCGGGCTGGGTATAGCGGATGCCATCAGCAATAGTCGTTGACGACATTTCGCCAACGGTAATAATGTCAGGGTTTTGGCCAAAGCTTGCCCGGTTCATTTCATGGACCCAGCGGTGGGCATTTTCGGTATCCGTATACAGGCGTTTTTCCTGGCTGGAGCCCGGTCCCCCGGTCGAGTCAACCAGGACCTCGTCCTTACCAATCACGTTCATAACATCAAAGCGGAAGCCCTTGACCCCCTTGGCCAGCCAAAAGCGTAAAATATCGTAGAGATCGTGGCGAACAGCAGGATTGTGCCAGTTGAGGTCGGCTTGGGTCCGGTCATAGAGGTGGAGGTAATATTCCCCCTCCTCACCAGCAAAGGGTGCCCAGGCCGGTCCCCCAAATTTAGATGCCCAGTTGGTGGGCAGAGACCCGTCCGCCTTGGCAGGCCGAATATAGTAGTAGTCCTGGTAATATTCATCCCCTGAAAGGGCTGCCTGGAACCAGTCATGGTCAATAGACGAATGGTTGAGGGGCATGTCCAGCATCAGGCCAATGCCCCGCTGACCAGCCTGGTCAACCAGGTCTTCAAAATCAGTCATGGTCCCGTAACGGGGGTCGATAGCAGTATAGTCAGAAATATCATAGCCATTGTCCTTTTGCGGCGAAGGATAAAAGGGATTGAGCCAGATCATATCAATCCCTAACTGAGCCAGGTAGTCCAGCTTTTCAATCACCCCGCGTAGATCACCATGTCCGTCGCCGTCACTATCTTTAAAGGATTTAGGATAAACTTGGTAGATTACATACTGGCCGAGTGCTTTTGTCATAAGTGCCTCCTTGTTAAAAATTCGGGTCAAACTACTAGAAAAGGTCCAGGCCAACCAGCCTCGACCTTTTCATGAGTAGCCTAGCAATTAAAATTTAATATTGAAGTCCAACTTGCTCTTGGTTAAAAAGCCAAGCTTCTTGAAGGTTAGGGTCAAAACAAATGGGACCACGATGGCTACCGCCATGGCGATTAGGAACCAGACCCAGTAAGGTTGTTGGATAACCAGGATACCTGGCAGGCCCCCTACCCCAATGGAGTTGGCGGTGATGCCGGATAGGGTTGAAATTAAACCAGCTAGGCCTGAACCAATCATGGCAGCCACAAATGGGTAAACATACTTGATGGTCACCCCAAACATGGCTGGTTCAGTGACCCCTAAATAGGCAGAAATAGCTGAAGGTAAGGTAATTTGGTTTTCTTTTTCATCCTTGCGAGTCATCCACCAAACCCCCATTACCGCTGAGGCCTGGGCAATATTAGACAAGGCAATCATTGGCCACAAGCCGGTACCGCCAAAGTCAGCTACTAATTGCGAGTCGATGGCGTTGGTCATATGATGAAGACCAGTAATTACTAGCGGTGAATAAAGGGCCCCAAAAATCAGGCCAAAGAGCCAAGAAACTGGACCAGTCAAGCCCGCATAGACCACTTGGCCAATCCAAGTGCCAATTTGCCAGCCTAAAGGCCCTAAAATAGTGTGGGCCAGAACAATGGCTGGTAGTAGGGATAGGAAAGGCACGAAAATCATGGCCACCGTCTCTGGCACATGCTTACGCCAGAATCGTTCCAGCCAAGCCAGGGCTAAGCCTGCAAACATGGCCGGTAAGACTTGGGCCTGGTAGCCAATCATGTCTAATTGGAAGAAACCAAAATCCCATTGTGGCACCGCCCCGCTGGCAATGGCTTCGGGAGCTGCATAGGCATTCAGCAATTGCGGTGATACCAGGGTAATCCCCAAGATAATCCCTAAAATTTGGGTCGTGCCCATCTTGCGGGTGACTGACCAGGTAATGCCAACAGGTAGAAAGTGGAAGATGGCTTCACCTGGTAGCCAGAGGAAGCTGTTAACCCCAGCCCAGAAAGGTGAGACATCAACAATGGTATTGTAGACAGCTGACCCATCGGCTGCGGTTTGGGCCACCCCATCGACAATCTTTTGCCCCAGCATTTCCATGGGCACTCCTTCCAAGACATTACGGAAGCCAAGAATCAAACCACCACAGATAATAGCGGGAATAATTGGCGCAAAGACTTCAGCTAAGAAGGTCATAGCCTGTTGCAATTTATTTTGCTGGTGCTTGGCTGCCTCCTGCTTAACGGCCTCTTTAGTCGTCCCGGTTACCCCGGAAAGGGCTTCAAAATCATTGTAGAAATCAGCCACCTTGTTCCCAATAATGACCTGGAATTGGCCGGATTGGGTAAAGGTCCCCTTGACCGATGGAATTTCCTCGATGGCCTCGACATCGGCGGCGTCCGGATCATTGAGGACAAACCGCATCCGGGTGGCACAGTGGGTCATCGCTTGGATATTATCCCGGCCCCCAATATGCTTTAATAAATCACCCGCATCTTGTCTAAATGCGCTCATCATAAACCTCCTCTAGCTGACAAATCATGCATTTGGCCTGGTTGACCAGGTCCCATTTGAAAGCAATTCCATTATATATTGTAAACGATTTCAGCGCAAAGTATTAGCTTATTTATTTTTTTCGCAAGCAAAAAGAGCCTGGGGGATAAGCCCCCAGGATCTCGCTATTGTAGGTGTAGGATTAGTATAGTTGGGTTCGACTCGGCAGACCTGACCGCTTTTCGCAACAGTCAAGTCTAGCTTGGCCCCAAGTAGCTTAACATTAACAGTTAAGCTACTTCAGAGCAGAAATTGCGTGGAATCAGCTTTTGAGCTCGGCCCCAAATAGCTTAACATTAACAGTTAAGCTACTTCAGCGTTTAAATTTAGTCAAATTAGCTTTTGGCCTAGGTGCCAAATAGCCTAACTCCACCACTTAAGCTACTTCAGAACAGATATTGCGTGGAATCAGCTCTCGAGCTCGGCCCCAAGTAGCTTAGCACCACCACTTAAGCTACTTCAAGGCATGTATTGAATGAGATTAGCTTTTGAGCTTGGCCCCAAGTAGCCTAACACCAACAGTTAAACTACTTCAGCATTTAGTTTTAGTCAAATTAGCTTTTGACCTAGGTGCCAAATAGCCTAACTTCACCACTTAGGCTACTTCAGCGTCGGAATTCCACTTGTTGCCCACCTGACAGTCAAAAGAAAAGATCCTGGGGGCTTATCCCCCAGGATCTCGCTATTTTAGGTGTAATATCAGTATAGTCAGCTTCGAAGTAGCCGAACTGGTTGTCACACCTTTTTAGTCGGGTTCAGAGCGCTTTTTCTCACACCCTGCTTACTTTAATTTACTTGTTGCATGTCACCAGTGGCGGCATTAAATTCCATCAAGTGGCCATGTTCATGGTCATAGCTATAGATAGTAATCAAATTGGTTTGCGCTTGGTCACCAGGTGACTGACGACGGACTTCAATTGTCAAAGTACCATCCTCTTCTAAATAAGGCATGAAGAAGTACTCGCTTGACTGGAACATACCGTTAGAGACTTGGTTAATTAGGGGCACAGCCTCATCCAAATACTGACGAATCAAGTCATCGTTGGCTGTCACATTAGCTGCTTGGTCGCTGGTCACACCGGGATTATTATCCACGATGCCAGCGCTGGCTGCTGGCTGGCTTTCCGCTACACTGCCGCTAGTAGCTGGCGCTGGCTGGCTAGCTGGCGCTTGGCTATTGGTTGCAACAGATTGTGACTTAGACTGGCTTGATGCCTTGCTGGTTTTCTTATTACTACGGGCGTTGTGCTTAACCTGGGCTTGGGTCGTACCTGAAGAGCTTGATTCATTATAAGCTGTATCTTCCTTACTCTGACCGCAAGCTGCTAGTAAAGCCACTCCGGCTAAAAGGACCATGCCTTTTTTATAATTCATGATTATAATACCTCTCTTACTTCAGTAATCATATCTATCCAAAACATTGTAACATAAGATGGCAGTCGCTGACCGCTAAAAGTAAATCTTTAATAAGCCTTTAAGGATTATCCAGACTTTTTTTAAAAGCTGACTGAAGTTTTTAATAATCCTAGCCTAGAAGCAAAATACAATTTTTGTTTCTATTTTGACCTGGACCAGCAATCGCTTTCTTTGTTAACAGTGCGCGTTTTTGGGCTTTTATAAAAATATGATAACCGCCTGAAAACTTGGTGTAGAAAGGTTTGCGGACCTTATCAATTGCTTCTTAGCGACTTAATTGTTACAGTTATATTATAGGCAATTATAAAATAATAAGAAGGAGGAGTTTCACATTATGAAAACTCGTGTCACTCGCTATTTAAGCGATTATGACAAGGAAGCTGGTTACAATATCTCTTGGGGTTCAATCTTCGCTGGTGTTGTATCATTCTTTGCCATTTTTGTTACCCTATCAACTATCTCTGCCGCTATCGGCTTAGGTGTGGTTGATTTCACTACTGCTAACCCATTCTCTGGTGTTGGTACTGGCATGGGCATTTGGTCAGTCATTGTATTGATTTTATCATTTGCTGGTGCTGGTTTTGTATCAGGTATTGCTGCCCGTCGTGTGGGTGCTTTACATGGTTTCGTTACTTGGGCTTCATCAATTACCATTATCTTCGTATTACTTGGTATGTTGTTAAGCTCAGTTGCTACCCTAGCTGGTAACGTGGCTTCTTCAGCTGCTAACGTAGCTGGCAATGCCGTATCTCAAGCTGCTAACTCAGCTGGTAACGCTGTTGAATCAGCTTACAACAATATCGCTAACGATATCCAAAACGTTGACGACCAACAATTACAAGCCGACGTTAACCAAATCTTACGCGATACTGATGTACCTGAGTTACAACCTGAATACATCAACAATCAATTACAAGCAGCCCGCGATGAAATCGTTGCTGCTGGTCGCGAAATTGTGGTTAACCCAGAAAACGCTGATGCGATCATCCAAAATACCACTGATAGCTTAGCTAACCGCGTTGAAACAATCTCAAACGCTGCTGACCGCGATGCGATTTCTTCAGCTGTTGCTACAAACACTGAATTAACACCTGCTGAAGCTGACCAAGCTGTTAACAACATCTACAATGGTTTACAAGAAGCTTCTGACCAAGCAACTGTTGCTTTAAACAACGCTTCTCAAGCCATCCAAGATGCTAAAGTTCAAGTTGACCAAACTGTTGACCAAGTTGAACAATCTGCAACCCAAGCTACTAACACAGGTGCAGCTGGTTCAGTATGGGCCTTCGTTGGTTTACTATTATCAGCTATCATCGCTGCTGGTTCTGGTTACGCTGGTGTGAAATTAACTCACGATCCAGAAAACCAAGCCTAATTAAGATAAAAATTTGCCTTAAAAAAGCAAGCCTCATGGTGGGGCTTGCTTTTTTTGTCTGCTGACCATATTTATTGGGCCAAGTAAACTGGGCTAAATCAACTATGTAACTTATGGACTCAGCCACACCCGGCCTGGACTCCCCTGGCTAGCTAGTCGCTTGGGCTAACTTGGGGGCTAGAACTTGGTCAATGTATTCCCCCACACTATCTGGGCTGATGAGCACCTTGCCAGGCGCCACCACATAAAGATAGTCAGCCGTAAATAATAAAACATAGTTCTCAAACATAAAATTCTCGGCCGGCTTATGGACCGACCAGGCCTCACACCAGTCCCGCCCTAACTTGTAGTCGCCAATTTTAATAAAGGTATCGTGGAAGACATAGCCCTTGCTGGTCAACCAGGCGACAATATCATAAGGCTGGCGTTTGATCTTGGCCCGCTGGATTAAATGCATGATAGTCCCTCCTTATGGATATTATAGAACATACGTTCTGTTTTTGTCCAGCTATTCATGACATATTAACCAAGCTAGCTAATCAGCGGCATGATGGGGATACGGAGGTTGCAACCGGCTTTCTAGCTAAAATAGTCCCTTATCCTATATCGATTTTTAACTTTTTGCTTCCTAGACTAGGTGGTTCACTACACCAACTCGCTCAGTTTAGGTAGTGAATGCTAGTAAACTATAGGCGGACTGGCTAGCGGGAACAATTCTCTACACTTTTTCGTCTAGTTCGGGTAGTGAATTGCCCTGGCCTCATCCTGATTAAGTTTTCTGGAATGATTCTCTACACCTTCTCCCTGAGTTAGTGCAGTGAATACTAGTAAACTGTAGGCAGACTGGCTAGAGGGCTCAATTCTCTACACGTTTTTCTCTAATTAGGGTAGTGAATCCCCCTAGCCTCATCCTGGTTAAGTGCTCTGGAATGATTCACTACACCTTCTCCCTGAGTTAGGGTAGTGAATGTTAGTAATCTGTTGGCAGACTGGCTAGCGGGAGAAATTCTCTACACTTTTTCGTCTAGTTAGGGTAGTGAATTCTCCTAGCCTCATCCTGATTAAGTTGTCTAGAATGATTCACTACACCTTATCGCCTAGTTAGGGTAGTGAATACTAGTAAACTGTAGGCAGACTGGCGAGAGAGCTCAATTCTCTACACGTTTTTCTCTAATTAGGGTAGTGAATCCCCCTAGTCTCGATTAAGTCCATATAATTGTGTAAAAAGAAAAACCATAATAATCTTTTTTGGTTACAATGTAATTGGCTAAAACACATTGAAAGGAAGATTATTATGGCTCAACTAAATATTACCCTAAACTTAGAAGAAATTACAGAGGCAGTTCTAAACAGTGATATGGATCAGATGATGAAGTCCCTAACTGTAACCATCTTTAATGCCTATATGCAAGCAGAGCGTGAGGAATTTATTAATGCTAAGCGCTATGAGCGCACAGATGACCGGAAAGATTATCGTAATGGCTCCTATAAAAGAAACTTTAAAACAAAGGTAGGGACTGTTGAACTGGATGTCCCTCGGACACGATCAGGAGAATTTGATACCAAGCTATTCGATAAATATCAACGTATGGACAAGGCCTTTGTGGCTGTTTTAACCGAAATGTATATTAATGGGGTCTCAACACGCCGTATTAAGAAGGTTGTTGAAACACTCTGTGGCGAAGGTGTTTCTAAATCATTTGTCTCTTCAGTAAATAAAAACTTGGACCCTGCTGTTTTCGAATTTAAAGGGCGTTCCCTAACACATACGAATTTTCGATATGTTTATGTCGATGCCATGTATATTAAAGTTCGCGAAAACCATCGTTCTGTCTCTAAAGGTGTTTATATTGCTCAGGGTATTAACGATGATAATCGTCGCGAAATTATCGGCTTTATGATTGCTGATAATGAATCAGAAGAAAACTGGAAGAACTTCTTCCTTGATTTAAAGGCCAGAGGCCTAACTAAACCAACATTAATTATATCTGACGCCCACAAGGGACTAAAATCAGCGATTAGTAATCAATTTTTAGGCACTACCTGGCAACGGTGTACGGTTCATTTTCTACGTAATATTTTAGCTCATTTTCCAAAAAAGGATTGCAGTCATGAGAGAAGTCTTCTAAAGAGAATATTTAATGCTGATAGTCAACAAAGAGCGCGAGAGTTAAAATTTGAATTTGTAGAATACGTTAGTGGCAATGAGAAATATGACAAAGCTGTTAATACGCTAGAGGAAGGCTTCGAAGATGCTATCCCATACTTATTAGAACCCACACCTTATCGCGTTTCACTGAAAACAACTAACAGTCTAGAAAGGCTAAATCGAGAAATTAGAAGAAGAGAGAAAGTTGTCGGCCTCTTTCCTAATATAGAGGCTGCGGAGCGACTTATAGGAAGTGTATTGCTTGATTTGCATGAATATTGGGAGACATGTCCTCATAAATTCTTTAATAACATAGTCTAAATATTTATACCCACCAATTACATTCTATAATTTACACAAGATTGTGGACTTGACACTAGTCTCATCCTGGTTAAGTGCTCTGGAATGATTCTCTGCACTTTCTCACCCAAATAGTGTAGTGAATCACGCTGAATTGAAAAGAAAAATGGACTTGATCATATTTCTCTACACCTTCTCCCTAGTTAGTGTAGTAAATATCTGATTTTAAGCGCTCAATGCCTAGAATCGCAAATAGACCTTAAATAAGTAAAAAAGATTGGCCTAAATGCCAATCTTTCAACTGCTTATTATTTAGCTTCAGCCTGGTTGATTTCTTCTCTCGTTAAGTGAACTTTAGCATATGATTATTACCATGACAGCCTTAATCAAATTCCTCAAGTTTGCACTTAGAGCATATCATCTATAAAACTGGTCTAAATTAAGCTATTAAAAAGAGCTAGCGCTGGCTAGCTCAAAATCGGTAGTAAGTTTAATTCATAGCACTTTTAACTTGTTGGTCGTCAAAATGAACGGGAATTTTAGTACCCTCAAATTTTTCATTCACATAATCTTGAACTACTGGTAAATGATAGAGGTCAACTAATTTTTTAAGTGCATCCTCATTTTCTCGACCAGCTGCTGTCACCAAGATGTTAACAGACGGTGCATTTTCTTCAGAAACTTCTTCTTTGTAAATGGTATCCTGGTTAACTTTTAATCCAGCTTCTAAGGAAATCGTATTACCGATAGCAGCCGCATCCAAGTCATCTAAAACACGCGGTAAAGTATTTTCATTAATAAGATTGAATGTTAGATTTTTCGGATTGTCGATAATATTAGCTGTTGTCAACAGACCCTGATTGGTATCTAATTTTACCAACCCTGCTGCCGCTAATAGTTTGACTGCTCGAGATTGGTCAGAAGGATACTCTGGTAAGCCGATAGTCGCACCGTCAGGCAAGTCAGATAAGACTTGATGCTTTTTAGAGTAGAGTCCCATAGGCTCAAGATAAGTTGTGCCAATTGTCGCTAACTTCAAATCATCAGCAGCTTCTTCATTATAGGCATTGACATAACCGAAGTTTTGGAAAGCATTGACATCAACCTCTCCCTCAGCAGTTGCCTGGTTAATTTGTGGTCCCTCAACAAAGTCTTCCACTTTAAGTTTGAATCCAGCTTCTTTGGTTTCATCTAAGTCAGCAATATGACGCCAAACTTCTGCATCCGACCCCTTAGAGGCGATGGTAATTTCGGTTAAGTCACCTGACTGGCTGGCCTGGTTTTTGTCAGCGCCCTGTTCCCCACCACAGGCGACTAAAAATAAACTTGCCGTCACTGCCAAAAGATATTTCAACGGTTTCATATTCACCACTCCTAGTCTAATCAATTCTACTCCTAGTATAGAGAAAGCCAGCCCATTATGTAAGCCCTCTCTTAACGATCAGGCTTGATCGCCCGCTTGACCAGCCGGGTCAGCTAGCCTTTACCAAACCACAACCAGCAAGATCCTTTATTTTTCAAGCCACTATGGTAAACTTAAAGTAACATGTAACCGCTATTTTAGGAGGTATAAAATGAAAACAGTTGAATTAGCAAATGGTTTGCAAGTACCGGCCCTTGGCTTTGGCACCTGGCGTTTGGCCGATGGCGAGGAAGTTATCCAGGCGGTCACCGCTGCCCTAGAAGCTGGCTACCGTCATATCGATACGGCCCAAACCTACAAGAATGAAGCCGGTGTCGGCCAGGCTATTAAAGATTCGCACGTTGATCGCGCCGATATTTTTCTAACCACCAAAATTTGGAATGACCAGGCTACTTATGAAGGGACAATTGCTTCATTTGAGGAATCCTTAAAAAAACTCCAAACCGACTATGTCGACCTCTTACTAGTCCACTGGCCTAACCCCCAAGCCTACCGGGAAGAACCGGGCTACCAAGCCCGTAATGCTGAGGTTTGGCGGGCCCTGGAAGACCTCTACGACCAAGGTTTAGCCAAGTCCATTGGCATTTCTAACTTCCACCAAGAACATTATCAAGCCCTGGCAGAAACAGCCCGCATCAAGCCCATGGTCAACCAAATCAAGCTGACCCCAGGCCTCCTGCAAAAGGACTTGGTTGATTTCTCCAAAGCACATGGAATGGCCCTAGAAGCCTACAGTCCTTTTGGTTCCGGCGACCTATTCGCTAATGAAGAGATTAAAACCCTGGCTGACAAGTACCAGACTGGCGTGGCCCAGCTGGCCCTAACTTGGGCCCTCCAGCACGACTTTATCGTCCTACCCCGGTCATCCAATCCTGATAATATTAAAGCCAACTTTGACCTGCCTGACCTGACCATCAGCCCAGAAGACATGGCCACCCTCGACAACTTAGACATCGACGTCGAGTGCCCAGACCCAAACACCAAACCATTTTAAACCAGGGTGCGACAAGAAGCGATCTGAACTGGATCCTTGGAGCTAGGCAGACCAATATCTAAAAGATATTGAGTCTGCCTAGTGAAAGGACTTCAGTTCAGCTTCTTGGAGCCCGACTAACCAGGGTGTGAGAAAAAGCGCTCAGAAATGGACTACTGGAATAAAATACGGTCATTATCTAAAAGATAATGTGCCGGATTTTATGAAGTAGCGCCAGGTCTGCTTTTTCGAACCCGACTAAAACAGGGTGTGAGGCTTGGCGTTCAGGAATGAACCACTGGAAGGAATTAGGCCAATAGCTGCAAGCTATTGAGACTAGTTTCTGAAGTGGCTTCAGTCCTGCCAAGCCGAACCCGACTAAAACAGGGTGTGAGGGCTGGCGCTTAGAACTGAATCCTTGGAATAAAAGACAATCAATATCGCAGATATTGTATTGGATTTTATGAAAGGACTTCAGTTCTGCCAGACCGAACCCGACTAAAGGGTGCGACGACCAGCGCTTTGAACTGGGGCACTAGAAACAAGTAAATAAATCAAAAGAGCCTGGGATAAATCCCAGGCTCTTGCTATTATCCGCATTTTAGAAACATAGCCAGGTTCCAAGTAGCTTAACTCCACCACTTAAGCTACTTCAACATCGGGATTTAATCAAATTAACTTTTGACACAGGTTCAAATAGCTTAACACCACCACTTAAGCTACTTCAAAACAGGAAATTTATGAAACTAGCTGTTGAGCTTGTATCCAAATAGCATAACTCCACTAGTTAAGCTACTTCAACGTCGAGATTTAGTTAAATTAGCTTTTGACCCCGCTTCCAAGTAGCTAAACACCTTCACTTAAGCTATTTCAGAGATAGAATGCCTCGAGATTGGCTACCGAGCACAGTTTCAAGTAGCTTAACTCCGCCACTTAAGCTACTTCAACGTCGAGATTTAGTTAAATTAGCTTTTGACTCAGCTTCCAAGTAGCTTAACTCCACCACTTAAGCTACTTCAGAGATGAAATGCCATGAGGTTGACTACCGACTGCGATTCCAAATAGCTTAATCCCACTAGCTAAGCTATTTCCCTAGTGGCAACTCCACCTGTTGCCCACCTAACAGTCAAAATAGAAGAGCCTGGGATAAATCCCAGGCTCTCGCTATTATTCGCCTATTATCAATCTAGCCAGGGCTGATCCACGGCTAACGCCCTAGCTTGGCGTTGTTTCTCAAAATCCATCCTTATCTTGCAAATATCATTCAACTTTTGGTCCAAGACTTCAGCACTAAAGGACCTTTGTCACAGCCTCTTTTTTAACCCCGCAATTATGCTTCCGCCTGCCAGTCGCCGATGCTGTCCTGGTCGGTGATTTCACGGACGACCCGGCAGGGATTGCCCAGGGCCAGGACCCCGGCTGGGATATCCTTGGTCACCACACTTTTAGCCCCGATAACACTACCGGCGCCAATGGTCACGCCCGGTAAAACCGTCACATCCGCCCCCAACCAGACATTATCACCTAGCTTAATGGGCCGGGCCATTTCCAGGCCTTGGTTACGTTCAGCAGCGACCAAGGGATGGTCGGCCGTGTAAAAGCCACAGTTAGGCCCAATAAAGCAGTTACGGCCCAGGCTAATGGTCCCGCCATCCATAAAGTAGGCATTGTGGTTGACAAAGGAGCCGGCGCCAATCTGGGTCAGGCTGCCATAGTCCATATACAAGGGCGCTAGGATGGTCACATCCTCAGCTAAGCCAGGCATCAAGGCTTGTAAAATCTCAGCCCTGGCTGCCTGGTTTTTGGGGCTGGTCTGGTTAAACTGAAAACAGAGGTCATCAGCCCGCTCCCGCATGGCCAAGAGGTCTGGGTCATAATTGGCATCATACCAGAGCCCCGCTAACATTCTCTCCTTGTGGTCCATCGCTACCATCTCCTTACCTTTCTAGCTACTTTTCCCCATTATAACCCGTAAGCTGGCAGGGAACAATTAAGACCCTAACTGCTTTTCAACATAACCAAGCGAAAGCCAATTCAAGAAAAAAGCCGCCAGCTCGCTTAGCGCACTGACGACTAAAACTTTTAATTAATTATGACTGGGCCTCGTCCAAATCTTTAGCCTTGGGCACCCAGTTCATCAGCAAAATAGACCCGACCAATAAACAGATGCCCACTCCCTTGGTCAGGTTAAAGGCTTCCTTGAAGACCAGGACCCCGATTAAGTTGGCCACCACTAGCTCAATTGAAGCCACAATCGACACCCGGGCTGGGTCGACCGGCAGCGACAAGCCCCGCAGATAGGCCGTGTTGGCAACTACCGAAGCAATGATGGAATTGACGATAACCAGTCCCCATAAGGGCCAGGAATCCAGCAAGCGGACCTGGTTCACGGGGTCAGCGAAATTGGCAATGGTCAAACAAGAAAAGACCAGCATATAAAAGGTCATAACCAGGGGATCATCGCCCTGGGTGGCAAACTTGCCCAAAATAGTATTAAGGGCGTAGAGGCCAGCCGCGGTAATGCCCAAAACCAGGGCCAGGGCTGAAATATTGAGCTGGTTGACCTGGCCACCCGTTACCACCAAGAAGGCAGCCACCAGGTTCAGGGCCAAAGCCAGGATTTGTTGCTTGGTCAAACGACTTTTAAAAATTAAGACCGACAGCAGGCTGGTAAAAAGTGGCGAGGTATAAAGTAGGATGGAGGCTGTTGACACCCCAGCTAGCTGAATCGTCCGGTTGTAAGAGACCAAAAACAGCCCCTTGCCAACAATCCCCATCAAAATGGCAAAAATCAAGCCACGCTTAGAAATCTTTAGGGCCGACCAACCACCCCGTGCTAACAGCACCAAGGCTAAGGGCCAAATAGCTAAAAAGTGGCCCGAGAAGGCGGTGAAGGATGAGGACACCCCGGCCTGGGCCAGTTTGGTGACAAAGAAGCCACCCGTCCCCCAGGAAATACCCGCCAGCATGATCCAGAGATAGCCCTGCCAGCTGGCTTTTTCTTTATGCATACAGTAACACTCCTTATAAATCATTATCACTAATCGACCTGGTAGGCCAGTTGACCGGCTAAATAAGTCGCTTGAAGCTGGCCTTGGTCATTTAAAATAATAAAGTCAGCGGCTAAACCGGGCTTAACCACCCCGACCTGGTCAGCCAGGCCTATGGAAGCAGCCGGATTGGTAGCCGCCATGCGCACCGCCTGGTCCAAGGGGGCCAGCCCCCAAGCCACCAGGTTTTCAATCGCCTGGCTGAGCTTTAAAATCGAGCCCGCTAAATTATCCCGGCCCACAATCTTAGCCTGGCCGTCCTTAACCATAACCTGGTAGCCGCCCAGGCTGGACAAGCCCTCCGGCATGCCCCCGGCCCGCATGCAGTCTGAGATTAAGACCAAGCGGTCAGGGCCGGCTGCCTGCAGGGCTAACTTGATGGCAGCGGGATGGACATGGTGGCCATCGGCAATCATTTCTAGATAAGCTGCATCAGAAGTTAGGGCTGCCCCTAAAATCCCGGGCTCGCGGTGGTGGAGACCCCGCATACCGTTATAAGTATGGATATAGGTCTTGGCCCCTGCCAGCTCGGCCTCACGAGCCTGATCATAAGTGGCATTAGAATGGGCCTGGGCCACCTGGATGCCCATTTGATTGGCCTGGCGGATAAAGGCAACCGCCCCCGGATATTCCGGAGCCAGGGCAATCTTCTTCACTAGCCCCTGGGCAGCTTCCTGCCAGGCAGCTAGATAATCCAGACGCGGCGCCAACATATACTGGGTCTCCTGGGCGCCGGCATGGGTCGGGGTAAAGAAGGGACCTTCTAAAAAGATGCCCAGGATTTTAGCCCTAGTAACCTGGTCCTGGCAGCCAGCTATGGTCTGGCAAACGGCCTTTAAATCGGCAAAACTAGCCGTCAAGGTCGTCGGTAGCCAGGACGTGACCCCACAGGTCAGGAGGGCTTGACTCATAGCCAAAATCCCCGCTGGCTCATTGTCCATGACATCATGGCCCAGATAGCCATGGATATGGACATCGACCAGGCCGGGTCCCAAAATAAAGTCCCCGTAGTCGATAATATCCTGGGGCTTGGCGTCAGCTGGCCAATCAGCCTGCCAGTCACCAAAACGGCCTTGGTCATCAATGGCTAAATAGCCAGCTGGATGGGTCTGGTCAGCCATAATAAAAGACTTGGCGTAAATATACATGGCATCCTCCTGTAAAAGCGCCAAAAGCTGGCAGATAAACGACTGCCAGCCCTTGGTTAATGTATTAGTTGGTTGATTGGTGGGGATTGGTTTAGAGCGCCAAAGATCGCACCCTGTTTAGTCGGGTTCCGACCAGCTGAACTGGCTGTCACTTCGCAAACTTGGACGCATTATCTTGCAGATAATGGTCCTAGTTTACTCCAGTGCACCAGTTCAGGGCGCTGGTCGTCACACCCTGTTTAGTCGGGTTCGCTTTGACAGACCAGCAGTCCTTTCACCCAGTCAAGACAATATCTAAGATATTGCTTGTCTGAGGTTCCAAGGATCCTGGTCTGAGCGCCAAGTCTCACACCCTTTTTAGTCGGGTTCGGAGAAGCTGAACTGAAGTCGTTTCACTAGGCTGACTCAATAGCCTTTAGCTATTGGTCCGCCTTGTTCCAACGATTCAGTTCAGAACGCTTCTCCTCACACCCTTTTTCTCACACCCTATTTAGTCGGGCTCGGTCTGGCAGAACTGAAGTCCTTTCATAAAATCCAATACAATATCTGTCGATATTGATTGTCTTTTATTCCAAGGATTCAGTTCTAAACGCCAGCCCTCACACCCTGTTATTTTTTCAAGAAGTCGGCGTTTTCTTTAGTGATAACAGTTTCGCCGGCCATGTATGGGACTAGGACTTCTGGGATAGTAATAGAGCCGTCTTCGTTTTGGTAGTTTTCCAAAATGGCAGCCACTGTCCGACCAACTGCTAGGCCTGAACCGTTTAGGGTGTGGGCCAGGTGGACATTACCGTCAGCATCCCGGTAGCGAATTTGGGCACGACGGGCTTGGAAGTCGCCACAGTTAGAGCATGAAGAAATTTCCCGGTAGGTATCTTGGGCTGGCATCCAAACTTCTAGGTCATAGGTTTTAGTAGCTGAGAAGCCCATATCGCCAGTTGATAGGACAATGCGGCGGAATGGCAGTCCTAATTTGCGCAGGATGTCTTCACCATTTTCAGTCATTGACTCTAACTCTTCATAAGAATGGTCTGGGTGGGCAATTTTCACCATTTCCACCTTTTGGAATTGGTGGAGGCGGATCAAGCCACGGGTGTCACGGCCAGCAGAGCCGGCTTCAGACCGGAAACATGGTGACAAAGCAGTGACCTTGTAAGGCAGGTCAGCCTCATCATGGATTTGGTCGCCAAAGTAGTTGGTCAGCGGCACTTCTGAAGTTGGAATTAGGGTCATGTGCTTGTCGTCAACCTCGTTAACGGCATAAACATCTTCCTTAAATTTAGGGTATTGACCAGTACCAAACATAGCCCGGTCATTGACTAAATAAGGGGTAATCATTTCCATATAGCCATTTTCATGCTGCTGGTCCAGCATAAAGTTATAAACCGCCCGCTCTAAACGTGCGCCCATACCGCGGTAGTAAAGGAAACGCGCCCCAGCTACCCGGGCACCGGCTTCAAAGTCTAGGATATTCAGGTCTTCACCCAATTCATAGTGAGCCTTGACTGCAAAGTCAAATTGCTTAGGCTCACCCTCACGGTGGATTTCTTCATTGGCATCTTCATCGTCGCCCACTGGGATACCTTCAGTAGCCAAGTTAGGTACGCCCGCCATAATATCGTATTGTTTGGCCTCTAAATCACGAATTTCTTGGTCTAATTTAGCAATCTCTTCACCAATTTCCCGCATTTTAGCGATTTCTGCTTCAGCGTCCTCACCATTGCGTTTCTTTTGACCAATTTCTTCTGAAGCTTGGTTACGGGTTTGCTTCATGGCTTCCACCGCTTGGATGCGTTGGTTACGGGCATCATAAAGTGCAACGGCCTCTTTGAGTTGGTCAACATCCGCCCCACGTGTAGCTAGGTTCTCACTGTAAGCTGCAAAGTTTTGTTTTAACTGTTTAATATCAATCATGACTGGTTTCCTTTCTTAAAATCCAAATAAAAAAACTATCCCATTCCTAAAACAATCAGTTTTAGGGACGGAATAGTTATCAGATCTATTTGCGCGGTACCACCCTACTATGCCAACCAAGTTGGCACGCTTGCTCATAACGGCGAGTCCCGGAGCTAGTTCGGCAAAGCCTCCTAGTCACTACATGGGTGGATTCCCCTCTTGTTACTAACCATTCACAGCAACCATGGTCTTTCTGTAAGCAAGCAAGAAGCTACTAGTCCCAATCAATTTAGGTTTATATCTGCCATCATTATAAGCTTGACACAAGATTTTGTCAAATCCGGGTGGGCTAACTAAAAAGCGCCCTGAACTGAATCAGGGTGTGACGAGTAGCGCTTTGAACTGAATCCTTGGAATAAAAGACGACCAATATCGCAGATATTGTGGCGGATTTTATGAAAGGACTTCAGTTCAGCTACTCGGAACCCGACTAATCAGGGTGTGAGCTTTAGCGCTCAGACCACCCCCGCGGCCAATCAACTGCTAACTAGCCTTAGTCCGCTTCATCCTCAGCCTTTACCAGCTGGCCAATAGCGGCCTGGCCCTGGTTAATGGCATTGGCCACTAGGTCATCAAAGCGGACCCAGGAAGCCTGCTGGCAAGCCGTTAGCAACATGGCAATATTGACGCCAGTGACCACGGCAATCTTGTCATCCTGGCTGGCTAGGTCACGACTGACACGGCCTGGTGTCCCCTCGGCTAAATCAGTAAAAATAACCGCCCCTTGGTCAGCGTCTTTTAAAGCCGCTTGTAACTTACTAGTCAATTCGGGAATCCCGTCACTGACCCCATAGGCCAGGGCCTGGAGCTGTGGCTGGGGGCCCATAATCATTTCAACACTTTGGGCCAAGGCTTGGCCGGCGGGACCGTGGGTAGCAATAATTAATTGAATCATAGGGCCTCCTAGTGGACGATTTCTTGCTTAAAGTCGGCAATATCAATGGCATCCCGGCCAACCATTTTCAGGTGGTTAACCAATTCTGCAGGAGCCATTTGGCCACGCTTAATAAAGAATTCCACTAGCATGGTCATATTATAACCAGTAGCCACCATAATGGACGGATGGATGGCCTTGCAGGTCATGGCTGCTTCATAAGGCAGGCCATAAGGTTGGTCAACAAAAATAATCGCTGGCTCATCACTCTGCCGGCCCATGTCTTGTAATTTTTGATACATTTCTTGGCCCAGTTCTTCCGGGATAACAGCTTCTTCATGGGTAATAACGGCCACATCTTCCTGGGGCCCGGCAATTAATTCAACCGAGGCAAACATACCTTGGGCAGCTGGTCCGTGGCTACAAATAACGACTCGCATCATGCACCTCTTTTTCTAAATCCTGTGAAGGTCAATCGTTTTCATATACTTACATGTCATCTTAACCTTTTTCTAACAATTTGGCAATCATTAGCTGACCGCATCCAGATCCAGAAAGAGTTGGTAGACTGCCCCTAAGAGGTTGGACTGGCCGACAAATTGGCAGGCTTGGATTTCTGGCTGGGCAATCATTTGGCCAAAAATCCCCGCCTGGTCGCAAACAAGCTGGTACTGGCGGGCAATTTCCTCAGCCACAATCGGCTGTTGGCTGATGCCGCCACCAATCACCACCCGGTCCAAGTCGATAATAGCCTGGCAATTAAAAATCACCACCGCCAGGCCGTGGCAAAAGGCCTGGAAGTCAGCCCAAACCCGGTCATCGCCTTCATTAATGGCCGCAAAAACGGCCTGGCCATCACTAGGATCAGCTAACCCTAATTTCTGGCCCATGGCGGTCACTGTCGCCACCGGGGAGAAGACCTTACCGACTGCCTTATCCTCACTCGGCTGCTGGTAGTCCGTCATCATAAAGCTAACTTCACCAGCCTGGAAGTGAGCCCCTTGCAATAAGTGGCCAGCCGCAATGATACCGCCACCCAGGCCCGTTCCTAAAATCAGGGCCAGGCCCTGGTCGATACCCTTTAAGGAACCCTGCCACTGTTCAGCTAGGGCAGCCGCCTTGCCGTCGTTAATCACCGCGACCGGCAAGCCCGTGGCCCTTGTTAAAAAGGCCTTAGCTGCAAAGCCATCTAAAAAAGTCAAATTACCACCGAAGTGGACCACCCCCACCCGGGTGTCGACCCGACCAGGAATCGACAGCGCAATGCCGCCCACTTCATGCGGGGCTCCCTGATAAATATCCACCAGGGTTTGCTTGAAAGCTGGCAAATGCTGCGGGGTCGGCCGTTGACCACTCTGGAGCACCTGGCCGTCATGACTGACCAGGGCATACTTAATAAAAGTCCCACCCACATCAATGGCTAAATATTCCTTCACGCCACTACCTCCTCTGAAAGCGCTCTTTTATCTTATTATACGGCAAGCCAGACCAATAACCAACTCAAAGTTTTTCCTAGCTTAAAAAACACAAATCAGCTAAGTATAGTCCGTGAATTTGACTTTTTAGTTAATAGCCCCTAGTATCCTCACGTTATCAAAAAAGGGTGTGACCTCGGCCACACCCTGCTACCGCAAAAGCTTTTTATTTATAACTTTAACCGCCAGCTAATGGGTCTGCCAAGCTTGTTCAGCCTGGTCCAGAGCCAACCAGTTAATGGTGGTATAAACATTGGCCACCGGAGCAAAGTAAAGGAGGCCAATCCCTAAGAGCAGGATGCCCACCAAAATTTGCAGGCCGGCAATCAGGGTGACCTTCAGCAAGGTCCAATAATATCTAGTGGTGAACCGCCAAACCCGCTTGATTAAATCACCCAGAGGCATGGTTTCATCTTGAGCGATAAAGTAATCAATACTACCGCCAAAAGGCACCAAACCAATAGTCAAGACCAGGAAAGGAATAAAGGCCAAAAGCCAGAACAGGATACCACTATCCAGGCTCAGAGCCAGCAGAATTGTCAGACCCAGTCCGATAAGCACTAAGATCGTTAGAGGCAGAATAACAATTAGCGAAGCTACAGAAGACTTCCACAGAATCTGCCAAGCCTGCCGCCAGGACAAGTGGTTGAGGACCACCCGGCTAAAGTCGGCCTCAGGATCTTGGGCAGCAGCGATGACATAGCGGGTCAAATAATTGCTGATCAAGGTGGTAATCACCCAGCCCCCCAGAGTCAGGCTAATGATAAGGCCGGGCCGGTCTTGAAGGTTATCAAATTGGGCAGAACCAGAAAACATACCAGATAATATGGTTAAACCTAAAATAATTTTCCAGTGTTGGTGGAAGATTTCACGTGCGCGTTTAAACATGAGCCCACATCCTTTCTTTGGGTCTATTATACTAGAAATTTGCTGCTAACCCAATGGATATACCCAGTGCGGATTAACCTGGCGCTGGTCTTGATTACGGCCAGTCGGCAACTCAGCTGGCGAGCTTTGACCCAAGGCGAGAACCTGGCAATCAGGACAGTGAAGGTACCATTTATCGTAATCTTGGTCCGGGATATAGTTATCAAAGTGTTTGATTAGACTATGGTAGATACTATTTTCACAATGGGATTTGACCCAAAACTCTCCGCACGACCGGCAGGTAAAGTAGTATTTTTTGTTGCCCCGCTTGGTTGCTAGCTTTCTCCGATGGACCTGGTCGCTGGCCGCCCCGCAATACCAACAGCGGTCAAACATAGCCAAGTGGTATTCCATCAGCATGCGCAAGTAATTGGTCAGGCTGGCCGTTTGCAAGGGATCAACCGGGATAGCTTGAAAGGCGAGCGGGTGCTGGTGGCCCTCATAATAGGTCGCTTGCCCCAACTTCTCATAACGCCTCTCCTTGGCCGCCATACTTAAGTTAATTTGCTGGTCAAAATTGAGGTCGTAATAAGGATAGGAACCAAAGTTAGTCATTTGGTCAACTTGGCCCGGATACATAATAGCTGACGACACCACATCATTATTTTGCCAATGGTCTACGAGAAAGTCAGCCTGGGCGTCAGTCGGCGTGAGGCCATTATACTTATCCATGGCCACATCAGTCACAGTCTGGTAATAGGTCTGGTTAAGGGCCTGGCCCGCCTGAATACCAAAATCCTGGTACTTGGCATCAGTGATGGCCAGTTTATGCACTCCCAGAGACTGATTATAAATTTCCAGGACAATATCTGGCGTCAGGTAGTGATAAAAGCGTTCCTTGGCCAGATTATACTTGTCCCCATAAATCTTGGCCTGGTAATGGAGGCGGGCCTGGTAATCACCCAAGCTCAAGTCGCAGTAGAAGGCCTGCTGGCTGGCATCCACCTGACCAGCCTGGTCAATGGTCCTAGCCAGCTGGTCTTTGACCTGCTGCCAATGACCAGCATCAAGTTGCCAGCCCCCCGCAATCAACCGGTCAACCAGGCTAAAATACAGCCATTGCTCAAAGAGGACGGGCGACTCCTTGGCATTAACGGTCACCGGGTCCATTACTAGAGTCTCTCCCAGCTTGAGAACCTGGTTAATTTCTTGGACCAGTTGGTAGAGCTTGAGGTAATGGGGGTGGGAAGAAAAAGTCGGCGTCAAATGTACTTGGAGACGGTCAAGCAAATTGACCTGATCAAAGAAAGGTTGATCGATTAAGGCCCGTAATTGCTCGCCAATCTGGGCCAGGACCGCCTGACTCCTAGTTTGACCTTGGACCCGGTCGATATCTTGGCTGAGCTTGGCCAAACGTTTCTTGCCCCTAAGCTGACCGTCTTGGCTAGCCTGGGCCTGAAAAGCCAGGTCGGCTACCAGGGCTTGGTGCTGGTCACGACTTAGGCTGGCATTTAATAACTGGTCACCAATTTTGATGGTCCTGATGGCCATAATATTAAAGTTATGCTTGATATAGCCCTTGTGTTCACGCATCACCAGGTCGCTTAAGGGATAATTACCATCTGGCGCATCCAAGTCAACCTGAATTAAAATTTTTACCGGTGCTTGATTGCCATTTAGAAAACGGCAGAGCTGGTAGTAGAGGTTTAGGCTGGTCGGGTCGCTTAGCTTAAAATTGAACTGGCCATAATAGCCGTACATGCTATCGCTATGCTTATTAGTTCTAGTCCTGGCACCTAGCTGCGGCTTAAAAACCGTGAATCGAGGGCCGGATCCCTGCCAATTTTTTTGCCACAGGCTGGACCTTTGGTGGAGAAGCCAAGCCTGGTCACGGCCACTATCCTTGTAAGCTAACTGTTCAAGGGCCAAATTATTGGATTGATCTAGGCCTGAACCAGGGTTATTAAGCGTGTAATGGATAGTTTGCGATAAGCCTCGCTGCCAGGCGCTGATACTGGGACCTGGTAGAGACACTGGGTCTTGGACGCCGCGCGTTTCAAAATAAATCCAGCAGGGCCGGCCGGACTGCTTGGCATGGCCACCTGCCCTAGCCAGAGTCTGACGGATTTGGTCGACCTGGGCCTGGTCAGCTGCTTGATTAGCCTGTATTTTTTCCGCTACTAAGCCAGCCAATTGGTCCATACTTAGATTGGCCAGCTGGTCCACCTGACCCAGACCCAAGCCAGCCAATTCTTGGCTGAGGTCACCCTGGGCTTGGTCATGACTGGCCTGGTCCCGGGCTTCCTCCTGGGTCTGACGCTGGTCGACAAAGGCTAAAAGATCAAGTAGTGACTGCTTGATGACCTGGTTTTCATAGCTGGACAGGTTATTTTCAAAGTGGCGGCTGGGATAGGCAGCCCGGCCTGGTTGCAGGTAGCGGGTCAGCTCACGTTTGAGGTCAAACTTGCCCAAATCTTGGTCCTTGGTCAGCCGCATCACTGGTTGCATAGTGACAAAGGGCTCAGCTACCAGTCGGTTAACGTGCACTTTTAAATCAGCCATGAGCTCGGCTAACCGGTCCACCAGCGCCTGACTATAACTCGCTAGTCCTGACTGGCCCGGCGTCGGCTGCCACTGGTAGCGGTGGCTGGTTTGGTAGCTGAGAAAGTCCTTAATAAAGAACTTTTCCTGGATTTGATAGAGGTCAGCCACCATCCGGTCCACCCGGTGCTGGTCTAATAACTTGGCCAAAAGACGGACCTGACACTGGTCTTGGCTACCATCCTGGTAGTAAATCTGAATGAGACTCTCCCCCACCGTATTATGCAGGAGGGACTTGTCAGCCAAATCCTCCCGCCACACTAACCGGCTAGCTGGATCTGGACCAGCTATCACCAGCTGGCGCGGGGCACCGTTGCCGCTAACCTCAACCCGGTCAGCTGGCTGGTCCAGCTTGAGGGCCAGGTAAGACTGGCTATATTCCAAAAACTGGTAGACATCCTGGTCGGCCTGGATTTGGTAGCGGTCCAGGAGGTAATCATTAATTTGCTGGTATTTAAAGGGTATCTGGCATACTTGCATATCATCAGCTCCAATAGGTAAAGAGGCCATTGCCAGCAGCCATCTGGTCAATCTTACTAGTTAATTCAGGCCGGCTTTCCCCCAGTAGGGACTGTAAATCTTGGCCAGCGCGTGGGTGATCCTGGCTCGGTAAATGGATTTTAGGCAGGAATTTCAAGCTCACCAAATCATAGCGCAGGTCTTGGGCCGACCGGTCTAATTGACTGCCAATGGTCCAATACTTGTCGCGGTGTTTGGCCAAACGGGCGCTGATTGACAACTGGAGGTTTTGTTCAAAGTAGTCTGCTACCGCCTGCAAATAATCCTGGCTCTCACCTTCACCCCCGTCTGGCTGGTAGTCAATCAAGGCATGACTGACTAGGTTTACCGGCTGAACCTGGCTTAAGTGGTCAGCCAGGCTGAAATCTACCTGGTCCAAACTAATCAAATAGGCCCGGTCAATCACCTTGGGGCTCAGGGGCTGGACATATCCCTCGGTGTTCATAGTCCCGAAAAAACGCAGATTTTTAGGTAGTTTTAAGTCGGCACTATAGGTTTTCAGATTGTGGACCTGGTCAATCAGTTGCTGGCGGCTGACCTGGTCACTAAAGGATAGGTGACTTGAATTAGCTTGATCAAGCTGGTCCAGTAAATTGGCCAACCAAGTCAAGCGCCCCTGCTGGACCTGCCTAGAATATAGGGAAATAGTGGGTTGGTCCTGGTCGCAGATACTTAGGAAGTCCGCAAAATAATTTTCTATCTGTGATAAGTTCAATTCATCCAAATTGACAAAGTAAAACTTATGACTGTTTTTCGGCTGGGCGGCCTCCAGAATAAAATCGACCAGGGCTGAGTTTTGATAGTTATTGGTAATGGGATTATAAAAACCTAACAGGTCTTGGCGGTCAACCCAAGTGGTCTGGACTGGCACATTTAAGTAAGCCTCGCCCATGACCTGGGCCAGCCCCTTAACCAAGGCACTTTTTCCCGTCCCGGACGGCCCCACCAGAATAGTCAGTTCATTGGCTAGCAGGCTGGTCACCACCTGGGCCAGCTTGTCTTCAGTAAAAAGCAAGCCAGCTTGGGCGTATAACTGGCCCTGCAACTTAGCAATCAAATCGCCATCAACTGCCAACCGTTCTTGGTTAGCCGTAGCGAATTTACTAGCCAGCTGGCTAGACATTTGTTGGGGCAGGTACCAGTTACTCTGGGTATAGTCTTGGACTAGGTCCTGGAGCTTGGCCTCTTCCTGGGCCAAAGTTTGCATCTCCCGGCCTAGCACAGTCATCTGGGCCTGTAATTGGTCAGCCTCAGTTTGGACCTGGTCCATAAAGTGGCGGTAGTCATCTAAAATATCAACCAAGAGGGCCGCGACTTGCCCTTGGTCGGCCAGGCTAGCTTGGGCCAGGACACCCTTATCTGACAAGGACTGGTAGACATGGTTGATATCAGCTTGGTCATAGGCTAAAAGGCGGTCAGCGAAAGCCTGGGAAATGGGCTGGCTAACCTGGTCAATCTGCAAAAGGGCCTGGCCTTTACTAACTTGACTGGTACGGAAGCTACCCACCACGATAAAGTAGGCCTCCGGCTGCTGGCGAATTTTCGCCTGGTCATCCTGGCTGACAAAAATGGTCAATTGGTCAGCCTCAACCACATTTGAGAAGTCCTTTTTGCTTAAGTCCCTTAAATCGAACATATCCGTCGCAAGCAGTTTAAAATGATTAGTGTCGCCAAAGTGGGCCAGGTAAATAAAATCCTTGTTCTTGGTTAGACCCAGGTCCTCCAGGTAGGCCAGTTTGGCCTGGCGGTTGAGCTGGACGTAATCACTAAAGCTGGTTATTGGTTCTTGCATATAAATTCCCCCACAGTCTAGATTAAGCCGACCTGAGCTAGCCAGGTCGCTTGTAATTGCTTTCATTATAGCACAGACCTGCCTGGCTTTTTCACTGGCTATACTAGCAAAGCTGATTCAAAGGCCTAAGCCCACCAGATAATTTAGCCAAACAAAAAGCGACCAGGTCATCTTGCGTCTGGTCGCTTGGCAATCATATCTGAAAAGTTCACACGGCCTTAATAGTCATTCAAAAATGTGGCAATGAGATCCTGGTACTGGTCAGGTTGGCGGATGGGAAATTCGCAGTGGCCGTAGCCTGGCAATTTGACCAGTTCCTTTTTGTCGTGGCTGATGCTATCGTAAATGTCCTGGCTCATGGTTGGCCGCAAGACTTCATCATCGGCCCCTACCGTAATTAATACCGGGACCTGGATTTTTGCCGCATAAGGCTGGCTAGCTAACTCTGCAAAACTGGTGCCCAACTTGGCCCGCATCATGATATTACCGGCAAAGGTTAAAAAGGCAGTAGGCAGGCCAGTCTGGTCCTCAATTTGCTGGAAAACTTTTTCAATCATTTGGAAACCATCCGACATGGGGCAATCCAAAATCAGGTAATCAAGCTGGTCGCCGGCTTGACCAGCCGCCATGGTGGCCGTGGCCCCACCAAAGGATTCCCCCCAGAGGATGGTTTGGGCCGGTGCGTATTGGCTATGGACGTAATCTAAAACCGCCAAGCAGTCCTGACTCTCTAAAACCCCATAGGTATTATAGGGCGCCTGGTTGCCACCAGAGTTGGCTTGGTCATAAGCCAAGACACTATAGCCCAAGTCGTAAAAGGTCTTCATCTGCTGGACCAGAGTCTTTTTGGTCCCCCCGAGCCCATGCAAGAGGACCACCACGCCCGTGGCTTGATTGTTGGCAATATAAATGGCCGGAATGTCCTGGTCATGTTGGCCACCAGGAATGGTGATTTCCTCCACCCCCAAGGGCACCAGGATATTATTGTAGGCCTGGTCATAGCGCTTTTCATTAGCCAAAGTCTCCTGGCGGTCAACTAGCTTAGTCGCGCCCTGAAAAACCTGGTTACCCACATAGAGGGTCAAACCTAGCGCCCCGACTAGGATAAAGGCCACCAGGAAAATCCCTAGACCCCTTAAAAGTTTTTTCATCATACCCACCTTCCTCGGCTGATAAATTGGCTAAATTCCCACTTAATTATACCAAGATTGGGTGCAATCACGAAAGTCTTAACATGACCATTTAATCAGCGACACCAAAAAGCGCCCAGTCAACGCTGGGCGCTAACAAATTATTAAACTGACCTTAATCTTGTTTTTTTCTCATTACTAGGCAAGAACCGGCTGCTAGAAGCACGAGGCTGAGGCTGGTTGCCCCTAGGCCAGCAACTGAACCAGTTACTGGTAAGGCCGCTTGACCACTGGCAGCGACTTGCTTGGCTGTGCTCGCTGCTTGGCTAGCTTTAGCCTGGCTCGATGTCACTGCAGGCTTGGTCGCTTGTTGGCTAGCCGTCCTGCCACCAGCTGACGCTGGGTCTTGGGTCTGACCGTTAGCTTGGTCAGCTACTGGTTGCTGATCGGCAACTTGGCCTGGGTTAACAGCTTGCTCTTGACCAGGTTGACTAAGTACAGGATCTGCTAGTTGACCGGTTTGGTCAGCCTGGGCTGAATCGCCAGCAATTTGATCAGAACCTGGTTGCTGGGGATTATTTTGATCCTTATCGGTCTTATCGCTTGGTGTTGATTCAGACCCACTAGGAGTTGATTGGTCAACTGTCGGTTTTGTAGTATCTTCTTGACTACCGACTAGTTGATCGCTTTGACCCGGTGTATGCGACTGATTTTGACCGGCTTGCGGATCTTGACCGCCTGGTTGCGGCAAGGATTCTGCTAAAATTTGCCGGCCTTCATGGTCAAAATGCATGACGGTGACATCATTGTAGACCCGGCGTTCGGTCCTAACCAAGTCGTAATTATCATCTAGAACTGGGAAGATATAGACTGGTTGGAAAATCAATTTAGAACCGTAATCCGTCTTGACTAAATCCATCTGCAAATGACCATAGTGGAGACCACCGTCAATCAAATGTTTCACACCATTTTCATTAGTCTGCCATAATTCAGGCTCATTAGCAGTGGCTGACCAAGCGGTATGGCTGTTGTATTTGAGGGGCACATAGTTGCCATTTTCATCCTTAACCATCTTTTCACCCCGCAGGCCGTCCGCTGCGACACCCACGTCAAAGACTTGGAAGCCAAGGCCGTTTTGGTCGCTATCAATCCAGCTGCGTTCAAACATTTCATCATGACCGGCAATTACAGCCGCAACCCCGTAAGCTTCAAACAGGGGTGAGAATACCCGCATCGCCACACCAGACTGGTTGTCCGGATGGGTATGGTTTGGCGGCGTCCCATGAACACCAGAAGAATATGGGGCATGGTGGAATTTAACCAGGATAATCTGACCCTTACTGCGGGCATCATTTAATTGGTCCACTACCCAGTTCCACTGGGCTGTACCTGGGTTAAAGGTCGGCATATCCGTTTCTCCAGCAGGACTGTTAGGATATAAAGACTGGTAACCCTTGTTGTAGTCGGCTAGAGTAAAGCTCCCCTGGGTATCAGTTGTCATATAAGGATCTTGACCAGCCACCCAAGTGTCTGGCTGTAAGATTTTGTCGTCACCACTATAGCTTTTGCCAGTGGTGTAGGCACCGACTTTTTCGTCAGGAATTCCCTTAGTTGAATCTAGGGTTAAAATGGTCACGGGACCAATGTCTGTCCGGTAGTAAGAATCCTTGTATTGGGGATTGTTTATGTCTCCCGGCGTTGTGAAATAGTCATGGTACTTGTTACGGGAAATAACCGCTGGCGTTGGATCGTCTGGTGTACCGTAACCACCATTGATAGCTGCATAGGTCTCCCAGTTACCCAAGGCAGGTAGAATCGGTGTGCCTGAAGCAATGTCGGTAAATTCACCCGCAAAATGACGGAAGAACTCATCCCAGGCAGGCTGATAGCCGGCACCCTGGGTCAGGTCACCAGCAATTAATAGGGCATCCGGGCTAGCCGCTTCAATATGTTTCAGGTTTTCATTTAGGGCCGTTTGTTGAGATAGTGGATAACGCACGAGGAAACCACCATTACGGTTTTGATTACCAAATTTTTGGTGGTAGGCTGAGCCTTCACCTGGTCGCTCTTCTGACCCTGCCACATAAGGCGTCACAGTATGAAGTTCCCATTCCCGGTTTTCTAGGGCACCTTTAGGCTCGGTTTCAGTATCCGAAAAAGCAATCAAGCGCAGGTGGCTCCAGTCTTCACTGGTTGGGAAGGTCTTAAAGTGGTTGCGGTATACCGTATCACCCACAGTTACCTGGTAGCTATACTGGGTATCGGCCTTTAGACCTGTGAAGTTAACGGTATTTTTATAATTTGAATTGGAATTTAACCAAGAACCTTGTGGTAAGGTCAAAGTCTTGCCATTACCTGGCTTGAAAGAAATAGTTTCTTCAATTTCCTTAGGCGTATATTCCGCCAGGTCCAAGTATTGTACGCTGGAAGTTTGGGAAGCCACTAGGTCTTGACCTAAATACAGGTCAACCTGGCCAGGTTGGTCAAATTCAGAAATCCAGTTGAGGACCACGCTGTTGGCCGTTGGTGACTGGATATAAGGTAAGACTCGTAGGTCCTGGCTCGGCTTTGGTAGCTGGGCATACAAGGCCGCTTCCTTGGCCGCGATTTCTTCCGCTGTGTAAGGTTTCTCAGCAATTAAGCCAGTGGCTGGATTAATCTTCAAGTCCTGATTAGACTGGTTAAATAAGAAAAGATGGGTGTCATTAGAAGAATCATTAGGCACACCAACGCCAGTCACGACCTGACTAGTCCTGGCGGGCACTTGGGCCTCTACCTGCCAGATTAAATGGTTAGGATTACCAGCATGGCCAACCCCAAAAGTGATCTGGGCGTCTTGGTCACTGGCATTAGTAACCTCCGCTTGGGCCTCGTAGCGGTTACCCTTTTGGATTCGCATCGGAATCTTGCCCAAGTCTTGATGGGCCTGGCTAGCTAGAGCCACTTGGTCATTTGCTGTTTCATTAACTGGCTCAGTTTCCGTCACTAAATCATTAGTTGGGGCGGCCCCTTGATCAGTCGTCTGGTCCTTGGTCGCGTCAGTTACGGGCTCAGCCGCTTGGACTTGATTAGTCATAAAGGCTAATAAAATCGCAGCCGAAGTAGAAGCTAAAAGGCGTTTTTTCATCATTTCCTCCATTTTAAAAAACCAGGGCTATAGGTTGCCCTTGAGTCATTTCTTGTTTAAATCCAGTATACGAAGCCATTGTTAATTTCCAGTAAATTTAGTGTGAGTCTTTTGTAAAATTTTACAACAAGAAAACCCCAACCAAATCTGGTTGGGGAGACCCTACTAGCAATATATATTTTTAATTATCTACTAACTATTCTTTACTTATCTTTTTCTGAAAAAATATGAAAAGATAACAAGCGATTACAAATGGTATTGTTAAAAGCGGTAGATTAACTAGACTCAAAATATAGCCCAACATAAAATCCAAACAAACAGTAGCCAGGGGTGTCAATATTATCCAAGTCCAACCTGACCGCAACATGTCTAATTGTTCTAAAGATAGCACTACTAAGATAGTATTGTAGCTATACAAACCCAAAGTCAGACTATTGGCATCAGCTCCTACTATATAGGCCACTAAAAGACTTAATATAAGAGATAGAATCATTTTCACTGTGCGCATTTTTTGATCAATTAATATACCAATTAAAATTAATAAACTAGCAGTAATATGATCCAGTAAAAATATTTCTCCAAAAGCTTTTATGCCACCAATGAAGAAGTTGGAAAGACTGAAATAGTTAATACTACTTGTAAGTGTTTGGTTAGTCCAATGGTCTACACCACTATGCTGAGACCATAAAACTAATAGCCATGTCATCAATATAAAGGGTAGCGTTAAGATTGGTAAATTTTTCTTGCCAAAATAATTTCCAAAATAGTAAGAAATTACTACGTTCAAAATTCCTACACCCATAGATAATATGATACCTAGCCAAAAATCGTAGTGTTGACTAATAAAGATAGCAGTCAGTACAGAGGAATAACCTAATAGACCTGCACTAATATCTGATGAAGGAATACTAGACCACTTGAGCGCCACTAATAGACTAGTTAATACTGCTACCAAACTAAGAAAGGCAGATAAGGGAGAACTGATAAGGATAGCTAGAAAAACTAGCGCTCCCGTAAGCCAATTCTCAATTAATAGTACCTGACTATAGTTATTGAAAAAGTCAAAATATTGATTAGCTTTATAAGATCTATGCATATCAATCACCACTAATACTTTCTAAATAGAGGAATATGAGCACCAGGATCTTCTTCTTGCAATAAGTCAAAATAACATGTGCGTACTAAAGCTTCTAAATCTTGAGTTTGGTTAGCTAAAGCACGAATGGTATATCCATTAATAGGAAGTAATGATATACCAAAATAAAGATTAGGAAATTTTCTTTGCAGGTAATCGTGAAGAAGACTAATACGTTCTGTATCATAAGGCGGCGCTATTAGGCTAATAGTAGCTAATTTACTATGTCCCTCCAGTCGTCCAAAGCTCCCCACCTGCATTTGACCAGGTGATAAATAGAGTCTATCCATACTGATAAGTTGGCTATCTACATAAATTTTTGATTTTAAATCAATAAGCTGATAACTAAACCCCTTCTGCTCAGGATCCCATCCAGGCGTAATAATTTCCGAATTCATAAATGAGGCACCAGCATGTAAATGAACTTCTTGTTCCTGAATGTATGAACCATCTTTATAAACAATAATCGGATCATTAATATTAATTAATAAACTATTTTCTTCAGCACGAAGAAGGGTTTTTTGATAAACAGGTTGACTTGGCGTTTTGTAAACTTTAGTGGCTGATTGGGTTGTTAAATTGAATCGCGTCCCTCTTTTTGCTAAGGCCTCAATCTGATATTCATCTCCATCTAAATACCCACCACCTGGATTAAGCATAAAATAAGTAAGTGTCCCTTGGTTATCAAGGTAGTGGGGCCTAACAACACGTAATGGACCTTGAGAAAAAGTATAGTCAGGAACCGTTCGGTCTCCTTTTTGCTTAACACTAACCTTAAGGATTCCCTTAGTCCCCATTTTTGTCCCCAATCACAGCATGCTTACGCACCCAATCAATTACTTGTTCTAAACCAGTATGATCTTGCAGATTTGTAAAGATAGTCGGCTTATCCCCACGATATTTCTTAGCATCACTCTCCATAATCGATAAGTCAGCATGAACATGTGGCGCTAAATCAATTTTATTAATAATGAATAAATCAGATTTAATCATACCTTGACCACCCTTACGTGGGATTTTTTCACCTTGAGCAACGTCAATGATATAAATACTTAAATCAACTAATTCTGGGCTAAAAGTAGCGGCTAAGTTGTCACCACCACTCTCTACAAAAATCAGTTCGACATCTGGAAAGGCTGCTTCTAAGTCTTCAATGGCTGCTTCATTCATTGAAGGATCTTCACGTATTGCTGTATGAGGACAGCCACCAGTCTCAACCCCAACAATACGATTCGCCTCTAAAACACCAGTATTAATTAGATAATTAGCATCTTCTTTAGTGTATATATCATTAGTAACGACAGCTATACTAATATCATTTTTTAATTCTTTGACCAGTTGTTCAATCAAAAAGGTTTTTCCTGCACCAACTGGTCCTCCTACTCCAATACGAATTGCATCCATTTAAGACGCCTCCATTTCTTACTTACGACATAAAGTTTCTTGCTCGTAAAAATTCATGCTGCATCTGAGCAATTTCTAACCCAGGGCTTGCTACACCAAAAGGTACATTTACATTTTCAATCAATTCTAATGACCACTTAGAAATCAAATCTTGATAAGAGAAGATTAAGCGTTGCCCTGCAACTTGTCCGATTGGAATACCCCGAACAGCATTTTGTACAATCGAAATAAGCATATTCATTAAATAGGTCTCAATCGTCGTCTTCTGATCAACACCAATGTTATGCGCTAGCAAAGTATATACAATAGCTTGATGCGGTGATATTCGCTTTTCTTTAATAAGATTTTGATAAGCGTCTAGCGTCTCATCATTATGTAGTTGTTTAGCTAGCTTTAAGAATTGCCTGCCCATGCGTAAATTAGCATCTCGGACTTCTTTTGGCGATAGTAAAGCATTTAATTGTTCATTGTACGCACATACAGATGCTAAATCATGATTGTCTAAGGCTTCAACTACGCGGGCCACAGCATAACCATCACTTAACACAACTTGATCATATAAATAAGTATCCAACCATTTGGCAAATTCATCTGCGTTATTAATCTTACCTGCCATCATATACGTTTCAAATCCAAATGAGTGACTAAAAGACCCAATTGGAAAATTTGAGTCACTCATTTGGAGTAATAATAATGCATTAGACATGGCGATGATCCACGTGTCTAAATGGTTCAGGTAGATTAATTTTTTCCCTTGTAAATGGAATACCCTCTTTATCTAATAGCTCCGCTACAAGGTAGTCATATTGAACAAGCATCGCATCATCCATAAATTGAGCTGGTAGATGACGATTTCCTAAATTGTGAGCAATGATACCCATATCATGAATACTAGTAGGTCTAATCACAATGCAGTCTTCTTCAAGTACTTTAACAACGATTCGATTATTATCATCCTCGAATAAGATATCATCTACATGGAGATGGTCACCACGAGATAGCTTAACAGTTATCTCATTGCCGTGATCAGTCGTTAAATGATGTAAACGTCTAGCTAGGTTCTCGTTTTCAACATAAACTAATTCTTGATGTTTATGATCAGAACCAGATTTATCTCTTAAGTTCCCTTGGATTTCAGTAATTAACATAGTGCCTCCTTTATTGCTTAGAATAAGAAGTAGCGTTGAGCTAACGGTAAGACATCAACCGGTTCACAGGTAACAGGGTTACCGTCTACTTTGACCTCATAGGTTTGCGGATCAACATCGAGTCTTGGGGTTGCATCATTAAATTTCATATCTTTTTTAGTTAGATTACGAATGCCGTGGACAGGTAATGTCTCTTTCCTTAAATTATATTTATCTTTAATTTTATTATGTTGCGCTGCCTCAGAAACAAAGGTAAAGGAAGATTTAGCTAAAGCCTCACCGTATGCGCCATACATATGGCGATAAGTAACTGGTTGTGGCGTAGGAATTGAACCATTTGAATCTCCCATTTCTGAAACTGCAACCATACCACTTTTAATCACTAATTCTGGTTTGGCACCAAAGAAAGCTGGTTCCCATAAAACGAGATCAGCAAATTTACCTTCTTCAACTGAGCCAACATAGTCCGCAATGCCTTGAGCCAATGCTGGATTAATAGTGTATTTTGAAATATACCGTTTAGCACGGAAGTTATCATTATCACCAGTTTCTTCTGGTAACGGTCCCCTTTGCATTTTCATTTTACTTGCTGCTTGCCAAGTACGGGTAATAACTTCACCGACACGACCCATTGCTTGAGAGTCAGAACTCATAATACTAAAGATACCCATATCTTGAAGAATATCTTCGGCTGCAATCGTTTCTTTACGGATACGAGAATCCGCAAAAGCGACATCTTCTGGAATATCTGGATTTAAATGGTGGCATACCATTAACATATCTAAGTGCTCATCTAGTGTATTCGTTGTATATGGCATTGTTGGGTTAGTTGATGCCGGTAAAACGTTTGGTAAGCTAGCTAATTTAATAATATCTGGCGCATGACCACCCCCAGCACCCTCAGTATGGAAGGTGTGAATGACACGATCACCGATAGCTTCAGCGGTCCGTTCTACAAATCCTGTTTCATTTAGTGTATCCGTATGAATCGCTACTTGAATATCATACTCATCTGCAACTTTTAGCGAATTATCAATAGCAGCAAAGGTTGCTCCCCAGTCTTCATGGACTTTCAGACCAGCTGCACCTGCCTCAATCTGTTCAGCTAGTGGGGCTGTTACCGCACCATTACCTTTTCCAAGTAAACCAACATTAATAGGTAATCCATCAACAGCTTGTAACATACGTTCAATATTCCAAGCACCTGGTGTACATGTGGTTGCTTTGGTGCCAGCTGCTGGACCAGTCCCACCACCAAATAGAGTAGTTACACCACTTTCAAGAGCGACATCAGCTTGTTCCGGTGAGATAAAATGGACATGAGTATCAATACCGCCTGCGGTTAGAATTCGTCCTTCACCAGCGATAATTTCTGTAGCATTCCCACAAACAATGTCGACTTTATCCATTGTGCCCGGGTTTCCAGCTTTACCAATTTTTTGGATTTTTCCATCTCGAATGGCTACATCAGCCTTAATAATACCAGTATAATCAAGGATTAAAGCATTAGTAATCACAACATCAGGTACCTGGTCTGAACGTAAAATACGAGAATCCATCCCCATACCTTCACGGGCGACCTTGCCTCCACCAAAGACTAACTCATCGCCATAGTTAGTGTAGTCTTTCTCTACTTCAATAATGATATCTGTATCACCTAAGCGTACCTTATCGCCAGTTGTTGGTCCGTAGAGATCAACATACTGTTTTCTAGAAATTTCTCTACTCATCATAGGCCCCCAATTCTATCATATCTAGCTTACCGTTGGTCTTATTGTTTAGGCCATATACTTCACGGTTACCTCGAATTTCAACTAATTCGATCTCTTTTTCATCCTGTGGTTCAAAACGTACCGCTGTACCAGCAGGCACATTTAAACGATAGCCAAAGGCAGCTTGACGATCGAATTTCATATCTCTATTAATTTCAAAAAAGTGATAGTGTGATCCTACTTGGACAGGACGATCACCAGTGTTAATTACTTTAATGGTTTTGGTTTGACACCCCTCATTCAAAGTTATCGGTGTATCACTATAAAAATATTCTCCTGGAATCATCTGTTAACCCCCCTTATCTTATTGGATGATGAACTGTTACCAACTTAGTACCATCAGGGAAAGTACATTCTACTTGAATATCCGGAATCATCGATCCAATACCTTCCATGACATCGTCTTCAGATAAAATAGTTGCGCCATAAGACATTAGTTCGGACACAGTTTTACCCTCCCTAGCGCCTTCCATTACTTCGTCAGTAATCAATGCGATTGTTTCAGGATAATTTAATTTAATTCCCTTAGCTCTTCTTCTACGAGCAACTTCAGCTGCTACTACAATAAGTAATTTGTCGCGTTCTCTACTTGTAAGCTTCACAAGAATACCTTCTTTCTTTTAATAGATAAATATAATAAGCATTTAATTTTTTGCCTATCTCACCTCCTTTATCGTGCCTTCGTTCAATTGAACAACACGATGACAATAATTGTTTAGGAGGTAATAATCATGGCTTACTAATAAAACAGTTAATTGTTCTTCTTCCGATAATTTTTTTAATATATTTAGTAGTTTCACGGCTTCTTTTAAATCAAGTGCGGAGGTTGCTTCATCACAAATAAGGAACTTCGGCTCAACTGCTAACGCCCGCGCCAAAGCAACTCTTTGGCATTGACCAGTACTTAATTGAGGCGGTTTTTTTAGCCAATGTTTTTGCGCTAAACCAACTAGCTTAAGATATTTTTTAGCATAATGATTACGTTCAGACTTTCGATATTTTTTTTGATAATTTAAACCTTCACAGACTATATCAATGATGCGTTTTTTTGGATTTAATACACCACGTGCATTTTGAAATATCATCTGCATACTACTAGCGTATTGGCGGCGTTCACCAGATGACAAAGCATTTAAATTCTGCCCTTCAAAGTAAATATTCCCCGTAACATGATGAGCTAGGCCCATGACACACTTAACTAGAGTTGATTTGCCACAACCAGATTCACCTATTAATCCTATAACTTCTCCATAGTGTATATTTAATGATAGATTATCTATAATTTTTCGATTATTATAGGACTTATTTAGCTCTGATATTTTCAATATAATTTCAGTTTCAGGAACATCTACTGATGCTGTCGCCTTAAATTCACTAGCATGATTTGTCATTGATTGACCTATAGTATTTTTTTGCTGATTAAAAAATATATCTGTGTCCGCTGTTGACAGCATAGCTTTGTCAAGAACAATTATCCGGTCAGCGATTTTCTGGGCAAAAAATAAATCATGAGTAATAATCAGCTGGCTCATATCATTTGATAACTGCTTCAACAATTCAATAACTTGTTGACAGCTAGTTGGGTCTAAAGCAGAAGTTGGTTCATCAGCTAGTAGCATTTTTACCTGGCAAAATAAAGTTAAAGCAATGCTAACACGTTGGCACAGCCCCCCACTAAGCTGATACGGATAGGAAGCTAAAACATCATCTGGAGAACTAATATTTAAAAATGATAATAAACGCTTAACTTTTTTTCAATCTGTGATTCGGAACATATAACATGCTGCCTAGCTACTTCCCTAAAAATATCTATTACTTTTCGATTAGGATTTAGAGTTAGCATTGCATCTTGCATAATTAGACCGATTTCCCGACCACGCATCGTCTTTATAATAGGTTGATACTTACCTGATTCGTATACAGCTTCATTTAAAAAGTAATAACTGCCGCTTTCAATCATCATGTTGTCAGGTAAAACGCCCATCAAAAAATTTATTAAGGTCGATTTACCTTCTCCTGAAGGCCCGAGAAGGACTACTCGCTCCCCAGCATAAACCTGGAAATTAATATTTTTAAAGACAGTAACTTTGCTTTGATTAGACATATAGGAAATTGTCAAGTTCTTTACTTCTATAATTGGTTCAGTCATCTTTTACCTCCTCACCAAAAGAAACAAGGTGATAAGGTTGATAAAGGGCTTTAAGCCCCTCTCCTAGTAGATTAAGCGCAACAATTAAGGTAAAAATACTTAAAATTGGCCAAATTAAAAGTTGGGGCACCTGCATCATGTAAGGCCTAGCATCAGCTAGCATGCCTCCCCATTCTGGCTGTGGTGGTTGTGCGCCCATGCCAAAAAAAGACACCGTTGCTAAAGAAGCAATCATACTTGCCATTTCAAAAGTCATCTGTACAGTGATAGGCGTCAATAAGTTGGGGAGGATCTCTTTAAAAAATAACTGTAACGGATTAGCACCTAACACTTTGGCAGCTAATACACGTTCATCGATACTGTCTTCTAAAATCAATTCACGACTGAGCCTAGCGAAGGGCGCCCACCATACTGCAATAGCCAAAACTAGTAATTGCGTTAGACCTCTACCAAAAACAGTTGAAATTAACATGGCTAAAACAATATAAGGCATTGCTAGTAAAATATCTGATAACCTCATAATCAAGCGATCGGGCCAGTGTTCACTAAAATAAGCGCTAATGGCACCAAAAAAAACGCCAATTGTGGCAGCACAAAGCATGCTTACGAAACTTAAAAATACTGTTAGTCTGCCTCCATAAAGAATTCGTGAAAAAATATCACGACCAAAATGGTCTGTGCCAAATAAATGTTGCCAGCTAGGTGGTAAAAATGCCTGACTCGAATCATTCAATAAAGGGTTGTAAGGGGTAATCATTGGAGCCATGGTGAACAATAAGCACATAATTACTAATAAACCTAATCCTAGCAATGCTAATAATTTACCTTTACACTGCATGCTTTAATCCCCCTTTAAGCCTTGGATTAATTAGAGGATAAAATAGTTCTAAGCTTTGATTAAAAATAATTACAATCGCAAGAACGACAACCATATAAGCTTGGATAATCGGATAGTCTTGAGCCATGATACCTTCCAAACCATATTTAGCTAAACCAGACCACGCAAATATTTCTTCCGTGACAACCATACCCCCAATTGACTGAGAAAAGTATATACCCACTAATGTTAATATAGGTAACCTAGCATTCATTAAGGCGCGCCACATAACTTGTTTCCTTGAAAAACCCATCATCATATAGTTAGTGATATAAGGTTTAGTCATCTCTTCCAATAAACGTTGGTAAATTTGGCGCATGATCACAGGACTTGAAGTAAACATAATCACAAGCGTCGGCAACCACAAGCGTTGCCAAATAGTGCCTGTTAATAATTGGTAAATCGGCCATTTTACAGTAAACAGTATTAAACAAGCAATTGCGACCGCAAAATAAGGAAGAGAGCGAACCAATATAGTTAGGACTTTTAAGATTCTATCAGGCCACTCATTAACGTAGTACACACCAATCCATGCTCCAGCAACTGCAATAATCACTACAAAAATAGTAGAAACGCTTGCTAATAATAGTGACTGTGGTAAAAACATTTTTATATTAGCAAGTATAGATTCTCCAGTTAATATAGACTAGCCAAAATCAAAATGTAAAATATCATAAAGCCAATGCCAATACTGAGTGATTAAAGGCAAATTCATGCCCAAAGCATCTTTATGTTCTTGTAAAGCTTGACTTTGAATCACTTGGTCAATTGCTAACCCACCACTTTGACTATAAAGTCGCACTAGGGGGTCTCCTGGAATCTGTCTTAATAGCATAAAGATAATCAAAGAAGCTGCTAACAATGTGACTATTAGCTCAATAAAGTGTTTAATTAACCATTTCAATAAACAAGCCTTCTCTCTAATTGCCCGAATTAACGCTTAATTTATTGGAGATGACATTTTCAAACTGCATAAAATGCGCCTCAAAGCCTTTTACATCTTTTTGCTTACCATATAAAGAAGGGCGTGGCATAAGTGCAATTAACGGTGCGTCTTCAGCAGTCATTCTATTTATTTCTTTGGCTATCTCATTTTGTCTTTGACTATCGCCTTCTTGAGATAACTGATTCAATAGTGATTCAACTTCAGGATTATAGTATTTACCGTAATTGATTGAGCCATCTTTTGAAAATTCTTGAGATAAACCAGTATATAAGTCGCCAAAAGTATCCCAAGCCTCGATGATACCATCCCAATCACCATTTTCACGCGCCTGTTCAATGACGCTATAATCAACATGGTTTAAATTAACTTTAACACCTAGTTCAATCCACTGACCTTGCAAAGATTCACCTAGCAGCTTATCAGTACCCCAAGTCATTAATTTCAATTCAAGGGGCTGACCGTCCTTATAGCGGATACCATCTGCCTCTTTTTTCCAGCCAGCCTGATCTAATAACGCCTCTGCCTTTGCCTTATCGTACTTAGGATAGACAGCGGTAGCTTCTTCACTAAAGCTTGGATGAGTACCTAACCAAGTAGCACTTGGTGCAGCATAGCCATTCCAAGCACTGTCACATAAAGCTTGTCGATTTGTTCCCCAAGCTAGAGCTTGACGTACTTGTTTATCAGATAATGGACCGCGTTGTTGATTAAGATAAACAGATAGCGTTGAGCTAGATTTTGAATTAATTAGGTCTTCCTTAGAATTTTCTTCAACTTCTTTAGCATTGGCAGTTGATAAATGGCCGACAATATCAGCTTGTCCTGATTTTAGAGCGATCAGACGTGACTGTTAATCCGATACTTCTTGCATCGTAACATGCTCAATTTTTGCTAAATCTCCGTAGTATTGGTCATTTCTAACTAGTTCTAAAGACTGTTTAGGGGTAAATTTTTCAATCTTATATGGTCCCGTTAAATCAACTTGATCAACACTTTCAAAGGATTTATCAGGGTTTAGAATAGTAATTTTAGATAGGTTCAAAGGCACATCCAAACCAGGGATATCACTCACAACACTAATCTCTTTTTCACTATCTGCAGTTAATGTTAACCCACGTAATAAACTTTCAACTGAGGGATTAACCGCTTTAGAACGTTCATAAGAAGCAATGACCTTATCCGCAGTTACTGGCTCTCCTGACCAATATTTAGCCTTAGGATTTAAATGAATTTTCCAGTGGGTATCATCAATTTGTTCAGCTTTATCAGCTAATTGATTTTCAACCTCACCTTTGCTGTTAACCCAGAACAATGCTTCTGCTGCACCAGCTCTTTTCAAATAGGAATCTGTGAGCGGCTTATCTGGATCTAGTGTAGAATTAATATCCCGATCAACATAGACCAAAGATTCATCAGCAACCGACTCACTACTTATATTTGATTGGCAAGCTACTAACGATAACGAAAGTATACTAGCTAGCCCAACAAAATATAATTTATTCCTTTTTCTCATTCATTCCATCTCCTTGCAAAAAATAACAGAGTAATTATACTCCTAGTTTAATTTTTTAGTTTTTAAAAATTCATAAAGCGAAATCTTTCGAAGTATTTAATTATCCAAATTATAATTAGCTTTTATTATGGGTAAATTCAAAGATTAGAGGTTCATATTGGCTCTTAAGAAGATAGTTTTCAGAAAAATAAAAACCAAACTAGTTAAATACCACCTCAACTTCCTTTGTTAACTTCCGGTAAATTTAGTGTGAGTCTTTTGTAAATTTTCATTTTCCCTAGCTTCAGGCGAGCCTTTAGCCGCAAATCATGCTATATTAGAGACAGAAAATTGTTGCTTTAGCCACTGCTTAATGCGGAAGGGAGACTTCATGCACACTCAATTTAGCGCCTATGCGGAACGTCCTTATGACAACGACCAGGCCGACCTACTTGCCCGGCTCTTTGACCAGGCAGCTGATATTGTTAAGCTCGATGAAGAAAGTTTTGCCCAGAAACAGGGCTTGGACCCAGAAAGTTTGCGCGGCGACCTCTATGCCATTGATGGGCTGACATACACTGACCTGCAGAATTATCTTAAATTCCACCGCCCTGACCTGCTAGCCGACACCAGCCCGGCTGCTTGGGCCTACCACCACTACCGCCTGCTGAGTCAGGACCTAATTGGTTACTATGACAACCAGACCATGCTGGAAAACTACCGGATTTGGCTTGAACAAAGTAACCTGGTTGATATTATTTACCAAGATGACAGCCAAGCCCAGGTCGCCCATTTCCTTAGCCAGCAACTGGTGGCCCTGGGTATCGAAAGCCAGGTCACTGGTCCCTTCGATAGGGAAACGGACTGGCGAAAGGACCGGCGCCTGACCCGACTTAAAGACGCTGATTTTGTGATTGTCCTTGACTACTTGGACCCCAACCACCAGCTCTACAAGCAAATCTTTGACCTCCAGGCCGCGGTCGACTTTGCCCCCCTACCCATGCCCCTCCTACCAAACTGGTCGCGGCTGGTTCGCCACACCGACATCAAGGCTGACCCCCAACCCGAAGCTCTTTTTGGCCCGGAAAAAGCCGCATTTTATAGCAACCAGTTAGCCCAAGCTGGCGCCATCCACTTGGTCACCGCCCTGGACCACTACCGGTATTTAAAAGGCCAGGGACTCATGGCCGACTAGGCTAGGTCTGCGACTCCCATAAAACCTTAAGCTTATCTGGTTAAATCAGAAGAACTGTGACCGCGGTCGCAGTTCTTTTTACTTTAATCAAGTGATATTGCTTAAAATAGCTCATTTAATTTTAGACTTTAGTCTAACTCACAAGCTTGAACCCATAGTGAACTAGCTTAACAAGGCGGCTTAAGCTAGTTCGCGGACCAAGAAAAAGGCGAAATAGCAGCGAAACCGAGCTGATATAGCCTAACTAGGTGACTTAAGCTATTTCGCCGCCCGAGAACTGGACGATTCGCCATTGAAGCTGCGCTGAAATAGCCTAACTGGGTACCTTAAGCTAGTTCACCACCCATGGAAAAGGCGACATGACAGCGAAACCGAGCTGATATAGCTTAACTGCCTGGCTTAAGCTACTTCATCGCCCGAGAAATGGATAATTCGCCATTGAAGCTGCGCTGAAATAGCCTAACTGGGTACCTTAAGCTACTTCCCCGCCCTCCCCCTATCGGCTCAGGTACAATTCAAAAAGAAAAACCAGGCTGGGGCAGTGACTACTACCCTCAGCCTGGTTGCTTAAAATTCTATTTAGGAGCTCAGACCCTTCAACTTGGTCTGGGCTTTTTTAATGAGGCGCAAGCGGTCCAGCTTACTGGTGTAATTGCGCTGGGTCAGGCAGTTATAGCCGTTTGCCCGCACGGCATCCTGAATACCGTGATAAATCAGGGCCGAAGCCGCTAGCGGCAAGCGGGCCCGGGGGTGGAAGGCTGGTAAGTGGTTAAAGATGCCTTGATAGTAATGGTCAGCATGACCAGCTAGGTCCTCCCACAAGGCCGCAAAGGCTGGCGGCACAGCAAGGTCAGCCCCCTCCTCCTGGCTCAGCTGGCTAATCATAGCTGCATCGACCCCATACTGGGCCATCAGGTCACGGGGCAGGTAAATTCGCCCGCGGTCGCGGTAGTCTTCACCGACATCGCGCAAAATATTAGTGAACTGCATGCCCACCCCTAAGTCCTGGCAGGCCGCCCGCAAGTCGGGATCCCTAGCATCCTGACCCTCCGCCACCAGTATAGGTAGCATCATCAAGCCCACCGACCCGGCCACGTGCTGGCTATAGTAGACCAAATCCGCTAGGCTAGTCACTTTAAAATCAGCCATGTCCAGCAGCTGCCCTTTGATCTGGGCCTTGAGGGCAGAAATTTCAATGCCATAAGTTCTCACCGTCCAGGCAAAGGCCGGCCACCAAGCCAAATCAGCGAAGACCGGGGCCACTGCCTGGTCAGTCTCTAGCCGATCTAGGTTGTCAGCCAGGTCTTCTAAGTGGCCGACAATATCGGCCGGTTGGTTGGCACCCAAATCTTCATCAACCACATCATCCACATAACGGTTGAAGGCATAGAGGGCCGTCACCGCTAAAAAGCGGTCCTTGGGCAAGAGGGAAAAGGCTTGGTAGAAGCTCTTGGAGGCCTGGGCCATGACCTGGTCAGCGTAGGCGAAGGAGGCCTTGAGGTCTGCTGGCGGCTTAAGCGTCATGGTTGGCCGCCCCCCGATCATCCAAAATTAGCTCGTCAGCCGCAATCCGGCCCCCCTCCATGGCCGTCGGGACGCCCGCTCCTGGGTGGGTTGACGAGCCGGTAAAGTAAAGGCCCTCACAATTTTTAGCCTTGGACTGGGGCCGCCAGTGGTTGGACTGCTTCAAGGTCGGTTGCAAGCCAAAGGTCGCCCCCCGGTAGGCAGAAAAGGCCTGCTCAAAGTCTTTAGGACTAAAAAGATGCTCTAGTTCAATCTTGTGGCGGATGTCAGCTAGACCTGGTAGCTTTTCCAAACAATCCAGGGCCCACTGGCGGTAATAAGCGATGGTATCTTCATCGTAATCATGCTTGGCCACCCCCAGTTCTGGCACCGGGATCAAGCAATAGAAGGCCGATTTACCGGTCGGCGCCATGCCCTTGTCACCATTGGACAGGATACTCAAGTAAATCGAGGGCTGGTCAATCAGGTCGCCAGCAAAAATCTGCTTGAGGTTTTTATCTAGGTCAGGAGAGATCATAAAGGAATGCGTCTCCAGGTCATTATATTCCCCATCAACTCCCCAGTAAAAGACCAGGCAGGAGCAGGAATAGTCCATTTGGTCGATATAATCAGGCGTGTACTTGCCCCGGGCCTGGTCATCTTGAACCAGGTTGACCATGGTGTAAGGAAAGTCGGCGTTGGAAATCACATAGTCGGCAAAAATCCGCTGACCTTGGCTGATAACCCCCTTGGCCACCCCGTCATCAATGATAATTTTTTCAACCGGGCTGGCGTAGTGGATCTGACCCCCCAGTTCGGTAAAGAGCCGGGCCATGCCCTGGGCGTGGCTATGCATGCCCCCCTCTAAAAAGTAGACCCCATAGAGAAGCTCGATGAGGGGAATAATATTGTAAAGAGAAGGCCCATTCTCCGGCGACACCCCGATATAGAGGGTTTGGAAGGCCATCATTTCCTGTAACTTTTTCGAAGGAATAAACTTGGCCATCATATTTTTAGCCGAGTCAAAAGTTTTTAGTTTCAGCGTCTGCCGCAGCATAAAGGGATTATAAATATCCCGCTTGTTGCGGAAAGGCCGGCGGATAAAGTATTTGACCGCCACCTCATAACGCCGGTACATCTCGCTCATATAATCCAGCAGCCCTTGGGCATTACCCGGCCCCAAAGATTCCGCCATGGCAGTCAGCTTGGTCAGGTCGTTAGACACAGAATAGCGTTCATAATCGTCACCCATAAAGTAAACATCATACATGGGATCGAGCTGGCGCAGCTTAATATAGTCGCGGTAGTCCCGACCCGCAGCCTCATAGATCCCCTTATAGGCTTCCGGCCACATGACTAAAGTCGGCCCCACATCAAAGGTAAAACCCTGGTCCTTGATCTGGTGCATCTTACCACCCGGAATGGCTTGTTGTTCATAAATACTGACCTGGTAGCCCTGGCGTTGCAGGTGAATAGCCGCCGTTAAACCAGCCATCCCGGCCCCAATTACAATTACTTCTTTCATAGCTGTCCCCTTTTATTAAATGTTGCTAATTTTTCTATAGTAGGCATTGCATATTGTACCCTTAAAAAAGCCCCTTCACAAGGAAAGGGGCTGGATTAATTTTAAATGTCACTTTTAATAGCGAGGTCGGGAGACATCGCCCCACTCCAGGCTACCCATGGGGAACTTTGGTGCCTGTTTTAGTTCTTCCAAATAAGCCTGGTCCAAGACCCCAGATTGGTTAATTGGTCCCCCATCTGGCTTGATGCCATAATCATAGTCATAACTACCAACTTCAACTAGGTCCTCACCCTGGAACTCATATAAGCGGTAGCCACCTGTATTCGCCCCACCCGATCCATGGACCAGGAATGGGTTATTGGCCAGCCAGGTCAGGCCGCTACGCTCAGCTAGGGTGTCATCGTTAAAGATGCGCTCAAATCCTCTGTCTGGTGTTTGTCGGTAGATTTCAAACACTTTGTCCGGCGACAGCATAAAAACAACTTCATCAACGCCGTCACCAGTAAAATCATAAAGCGTATACATTACCATCTTGTCATAGCGGGCCGCAATATGAGCTGCCAAATCATTTACATAGCCACTGGGGCCAGTATAGGAGGTCCCATCTTTAATATCTTTGATACGCTCACGCCATACTCTAATAAATATGCCAAAAGGTACGTCCTGTAAGGCCTGATCAATTTTCATCACCCGTTGATCAGGACCTTTCATTAAATAAGAATCTCCCCAACGTAACATCTCTTGACCCAACACTTCCTCAACATAGAAATCATACTGATTAATTTTTCCCGACAAGTCTTGCGTAAACATATGGTAGTTTTCTATATCAAGTACAACATGGTTGCCCTTAATAATAATATCTCTAATCTCGCCTGTCACGCTCTGACCACCACTATCACGTGTGAAATGATTTGGTTCAAGCACCAGTCCACCCGAAGAAGCAAAATTGCCATCCGTATAATAATACCGCCCCAATAAGTCTTCATAGCGTAACTCCGGCTGGTTGTCTGGTGCTGGTTCAGCTACAAGGCTTTCTTGGCCATCATCGTTAGCTTGACCTGAGCTGTTGCCGTCATTTGGCTTGTAATAATTACTAATATCGCCATCTGGGCTCGCAGTGTCCTCATAAATCAAGTCGCAGGCCCCCAGCAAACAGGCCGCGACTACCATCGTTAAGCATAATTTCACCTTCATAGTGTCACCTCTTTAGTCCATCTTTTCCCCCATCTTAGTCAAGACCAAGCCCCAGGTCAAAGGAATTCCAGGCTGATTTCCTAAATCGTTCTAATTCATTCCTGACTGTCATTTTTTCAGGCAAATAAGTACAAAAAAGCCCCGCTTATCGGGGCGGTAATATTTATCACATTAGTCAACTTGAAGGCTAGCGGTCATAGCCTGGATAAAGGCCCTTTCCAGATGGTTAAAATGACGGTCATCACGGTAAAGCCAGCCTAGCATAAATTGATGACGGTCAGCTGTTTGGAGATCGCGGCCAACAATTTGTGAACCTTGGTCTTGGTGGAGTTTATTGTGAAATTGACTGTCACGAATAATAGATACAGCGCCCTGGTTGACCATATAATCGTAAACCAGCTTAAAGGCCGTTGTTCGTAAGACCACATTTAAGGGACCGTGCTGGTTGGTAAAATCAGCAATAAAGTCCTCAATATATTCATCAGTGAAGACAGCTAATTTGACCTGCTTCAGATCAGTGGCACTGAGCTGATCCTGCTTGGCTAGCGGATGGTCGCTGGCCATATAGACTTTAAATTGGGCAGGCATAACTGCCTTAAACTGCAGGTCCAGGAGCTGGTCATAACGCTGGCGGTTGACCACAATAAAGCCTAGATCCAAATTTCCCGCCCTGACCTCACTAACAATTTGATCAGTCAACCCTTCTGCCAGACTCAGTTGAAAATGTGGGTGTTGGTCCTGAAAGATTTGGATCTCAGTTGCAAACTGGGCCATCAACTCATTAGCAACCCCCATCTTGAACAAAAGCGGCTGATTGCTGTTGATGCTGGCAGCCTCAGCCTTTAAGTCAGCCACTGCTGCCAAAACCTGCCTGGCCTGGTCAACAATGCGCTCGCCCTCTGGTGTCAGCTCACTCCCCTTGACGGTCCGTTTAAAAATAGTCACCTGCAATTCATCTTCAAGTTGGGCTAGTGACTGGCTGAGGCCGGCTTGGGACACATGGATATTCCGAGCTGCCTGGGTCAGCGACCTGGTTTGGGCAATCTCAACAATATAAAAGAGCTGGTCTAAATTCATTATGTCCTCCCATAAAAAAATACTCACCATGATTATATCACGGTGAGTAAAGCTAGGCTTATAGGTCTTCTAATTCATCTAAATTGTAGGCTGAACCCGTACCATCTTTTAAAACAGATTTGTCTAAAGAACCTGCTTGATGGAGATGGTAGATGGATTCCCGACCCGGTAAGCATGGATACATATTAGGATCAGAGAAGAGGTTGATCAAACCTGGTGTTAAATGAGATTTTTTAACCTGGTCTGGGGAAATTTCATGAATAATCTCGTCCCCGCGCCCCTCAGAAATTTTCAAACCAAATTCTGGGTCGATCAAGGTGGCCCGACCGACAGCGACTAGGTCCGTATAATTCAAGGCATCTTGGGCCGCTTCTTCAGTCATGACATCGCCAACAATAATTAACTTCATCGGTTCACTTAAGAGTGGCTTGAACAAGTCCGCATAAGTTTGGTCCTGACCCTCAGGTTTGACATCATACTTAGGTAGGGATAGATGGATATAGTCAAATTCAAATTCATCAACCAAGGCTTTGACTAATTCCTGGGCTTCTTGGTAAGAATAGCCGACATTATCGCCATGGATTTCTTCTGGCGACAAACGGTAACCAATGATAAAGTCATCTGGCGCCACATCTTTCAAGGCCTTAAAGACCGCCCGGCAAATTTCTAAAATAAATTTCATCCGGCCAGCTAAGTCCCCACCCCATTGGTCATCACGGCGGTTAGACCAGGCAGAGAAGAATTGTTGGAGCAAGTAGTGGTTGGCACCGTGGATTTCAATCCCATCAAAACCACATTTTACCGCCCGGACAGCTGCCGCAGCGAAATCATCAATGACAGCTTGGATGTCAGCCTCTGTCATTTCTTCCACTTCATAATCCAAGAAGCCAAAGTCAAATTTAGAAGGCGCATAAACTTTTTCACCTTGCTTAGCCCGCCAGTTGGACTCCCGACCTGAGTGGGCTAGCTGTATAATTGCCTTGTTGCCATCTTTTTTAAGGACTTCCGCAACTTTAGACATCCCTTCAATATAAGAATCATTATAAAAACCAGTTTGTTCGCGGTCATCCGCCCAAGACCGGGAAGGCCCACCAGCAAAGCTGACGTAGGAATATTCCACAATAACCATACCCGCTGATTGCGACCGGGCGGCATAATAATTGATGGTATCCTCAGTCACATAGCCGTCATTGGCGCCTGAGTTAGTTAGCATAGGTGGCTGCACAATCCGATTATTTAGGACAGCACCATGGCGTAAAGTGACTTGATCAGTTAATTTTTTCATGAGATATCCTCCTCATCTTTCTGACTATAGTTTACGCCTTTTATTGTGAAAATAATAACAATTAATTATGAACGTATCATAAGCTGGACTTATGGCTGCTTGCCTAGCAAAAAACCAGTAGCAGGGCTACTGGTTGCATCAATTTGCTTTATCATTTTAAACAACTCGGTCCGTCTAAACAACCCGGTCTGTCCGCCTAGCCTGAAACTTGCCAATCAGCCACCTGATCAAGTGGGCCAATAGAATACAAACAATCGCGCCAACGGTATCCAGATAAACATCGGCCAGCATACCCGACCGGTTGAGGGTATAGACCTGGCGCAGTTCGTCAAAGGCGGCCATACCAAAGGTCAGTCCAGCCGCAGTCAAACATAGGACCAAACCATTTTTAATGTGGGTCATCCAGGCCAGATAAAACATCAGCCCTAAACAGCCAAACATGGTCAGGTGGGCCCCCTTGCGGATAAAGAACTCGATAAAGTGGTAGTAGGAAGAGGTGGCGATACTAATCACTTCCCCACCATAGCTAAAGGAAATTTGGCTGAGGGTCCCGTGCAAGGGTTGATTAGGTAGTAGGAATTGCAATAGCGGCACTAGGGATTGTTCTTCGTAGGGCATGGACGATGAAAAATAAAGCATAATGGGAATTAAAATCAGGCCCAGCCAAGCCAGGCGTGAGATGATTTTAGTCACAGAACCCCTCCTTTCAGATCAGTAGAATACTAGTTAATTTAGCAATTTTTAGCCTGGGAAGCAAGGGGTTTGACTTGGGCTGGTGATAGAAATTACTAATCTATCCGCCATTCTGCCATGGTCTTAAATTAGCGCCTCAAAATCCCAACCCCCCTTTATCCCCAGTCTATTATGCTATAATGAGCAATAGATAAGCATAAAAACTTTACGGAGGAAATTGATGTGAAGCCCACTACCCTAAAAAGCTGTCTGGTGACCAGCCTGATGGCCTCCAACCTGATGCGCCAGTCATTCTGGGGTAATGACCAGGTCTTCCACGTCAGCGTCCAAGCCGGTGATTTTTACCTGATGCAGCACACTAACTTCCCTAACTTCCCCAAAGCCATGGTGGCTAACTTTGTTTGGTTTGAGAAATATTAACAGTAAACTAGTCCTATCGAAATAAGCACTAAAAAGAGAAATTTACAGCTTATCCTGTGAATTTCTTTTTTTATTTGTTATCAGACGATCTACAATTGGGATTCAACCATATCCTATCATCTAAACCAAAGGACCAGTTAGGCAGATAATTTGACCTCTTGAGACGAAATCTCAAAAACCCTCGTATCATCTGCTAAAATACAGGCAAGACTTAAGCAGATAGCGCTAACAGTTTGGTAGGTGTATTACTGCACATTATTGATAAGATATTTAACCACCAGTTAGCTGCCAGCCCATCTATAGTCAATATCACTTTATGGAGGGAAACCATGAAACGACCGACATTAAAATATTGCTTACTGACAAGCTTATTGGCGCCAACATTATTAGTCGGACTCAGCCAAAATGTTCAAGCTGATGAAGGTAACTCTTTTACCGTAACCTATAACCCAAACTTAATTACCATCGTTGATGATCCTGACGTGTCGTCAACTGAGCCAGAAAACACTGAGCTTAATACTGGCAATCAGACCAACAATCAGACCAGCCCTCAAACTACTAGCCTAGCGCCAGCGACAGATAATCATGCGGTAGATACAGCTAGTCAAAACAAGCAATCAGACGAGGCGCAAGATCCAGCCCAAATCGACCGTATTGCTGGGCCAAACCGCTTTTCTAACGCAGCGGCCATCAGTCAAACCGGCTGGGAGACCGCCGAAACCGTCCTGCTTGCTAATGGCTATAAGGAAGCTGACGCCCTCACCGGTGCCCCACTAGCTGCCATCTACGATGCACCCATCTTGTTAACGCGAGAAGATAGGCTACCGGAAGAAACAGCTGCCGAACTACGCCGCCTACAGACAAAAAAGGTGATTGTACTTGGCGGCCTAAAATCAGTTCAACAAAAAGTGCAAGATGAGTTAGCCAAAAGCTACGTTGTGGAAAGGATTGGCGGTAAAAACCGCTACCACCAAGCGGCCCTAGTCGCTGATGAAATCCACCGCTTAACTGGTAAAACTAGTCCAGCCTATGTGACCAATGCCTATGCCTTTGCGGATGCCTTGTCAATTGCTCAGGTAGCTGCCAAACAAAAAGCACCTATTTTCTTGACTAAAAAAGACCAAGTCAACCCGTATATTAAGGCCGGTCAAAATAAGATTACCAGCTTTACCATTGTCGGTGGGCCAGCCTCAATTAACAGTCAGGTTGAAAATCAATTAAAAGCTTTAAAACCGACGGAACGAATTAGTGGTAAAAATCGCTACCGAGTGAGTCAAAATATCATCAACAAGTACGGCTCATTTAAGGAAAATGACCGGCATCTCTACGTCGTATCTGGCGAAGCCTTTGCGGATGCCCTGGCCGCTTCAGTATTAGCCAATAAAGTTAAAACACCTATGCTGTTAGTCCGCAATCAAGCATACGAACTAGGTTTTACTGGCCAGTTCATGCTATCAATGGGTGTACGCTCCCTGACATTAATCGGCGGGCCTCGCACAATAACACCTGCGACTAGTCAAAAGTTGGCATCATATCTAAAATTTATTAATAAATCATCGACTCAATATCCAACAACTACACCGTCAGATACCAAAGTAAAATTGGATTTCACACGAGCAACTCCTTATCTAAAACCTGGAAAAATTATACCTGATTCAATCGATATCAAGCAGATTTCTCCTAATTTAACCCTCAAAGAAGCACTTGAAATGCAAGGTGGTATATGGACAAACCCTAAAATCACCAATAAAGGAAACAAGTTATCTATAGTCGAAGAACGGAAGAATATTACGAATGGTGTACGTATTATACTACCTAAACATGATTTATCAATTAAGGATTTAAGAGATGGTAATTATAAAGCACCACTAGATGACTACCTGATTACTATGACTCCTATTTCATTTAAAAACACACCAATAACAGTTAACAACTTCAAGGAATATGTCCCATATGCCTTTATAGAAGCCTTTAATAATAATATGATTTTTAGTCAAGAAAAACTCAACCATGCTTTTGCAAAATTATTGAACGCTGAGCGTGCTCGAAAAGGCTTAAACCCGCTGCAGGTTAATACCGATCCACGTGTCATCGCGGCTAACCATTCAAGAACTTTAGACTTAGCTCGTCACGGCTATCTGAAAGGTTATAATTTGGATACTGGCGAGTTTCACGGTGCGCATACCACCCCGAATGGGCTAAATGTTAAACAATATTATCAGACTAAAGATTTAGGACCATGGCGCTATTCAGGTGAAAACTCAGCCTCAAACTTTATTACATCAGTTTTTGACCTTACAAACGAAGAAAAAATTGCCCAGACATTCTTTAACCAATGGAAAAATTCCCCTGGACATTATGCAAATATGATGACTAATTTTGGCAATGATAGCGGTACCTTCCACTTAAGTGTTAAAGCAGGTGATTTCTATTACGAGGGTGGACAAAACTCTTTCTATAAATCATTTACTGCTAATTTTGTGACCTTTCATCAATTACCTGAATGGTGGCAGGGGTAAAAAGAAATAGAAGTATCTAAGTTTAAATAATAAACTAGTCATTAGCTAACTACCAAAAAAATAAACCAGATGGAGGAACCATGATGAATACAAAACAAATTAAGCGATATTTGGCTGCCAGCCTCTTGGCCCCTGGCCTGATTATGGCCTTTAGCCAAAATGTGCAGGCTGATGAGTTAACAGAAAATAGTCAAAGCAATCCAAGCGCCCAAGAAGCTACCCTGCTTGGCCAAGACCAGCAAGTAAGCATTGATCAACCAACTAACGACCAAGCAGTCTCAACAGAAACACCAGTAGTTGAATCGACTGAGGTCAAAACTAGCAGCTCCCAAGAAGATGACAATATTAGCCAAGAGCCAACTACCTATACCAATGACACAAAAAATTACCGTGAAAACAGTGATTTTGCTATTAAACCAGCCACTAAATATGCGCGACCAAGCCTGGGCATGAATAATCGGATTGCCGGCGCCAACCGCTTTTCTAACGCAGTGGCTATCAGCCAAGCTGGTTGGGAAACTGCTGAGACTGTACTTTTAGCTAATGGTTACAAGGAAGCTGATGCCTTAACCGGTGCACCCCTGGCAGCTGTTTACGAGTCACCGATTTTATTAACGAGAGAAGACCGACTGCCAGAAGAAACACTGGCCGAACTACGCCGCCTACAAACTAAAAAAGTCATCATTCTCGGCGGGCTAAAATCAGTCCAACAGAAAGTGCAAGATGAATTAGCCAAAAGCTACGTCGTGGAACGTATCGGCGGCAAAAATCGCTACCACCAAGCAGCGTTAGTGGCTGATGAAATGTACCGCATAACCGGTAAGCAAGGTCCAGCCTATGTGACCAATGCCTATGCCTTTGCAGATGCCCTGTCAATAGCCCAAGTTGCTGCTAGACAAAAAGCCCCTATTTTCTTGACCAAAAAAGGCCAGCTTGATGACCATATTAAACAAGCTAGTTCAAGAATAACCAGCTTTACAATTGTCGGTGGACCTGTTTCTGTTTCTAGCCAAGTAGAAAATCATTTAAAAGGTTTGAAAGCGACCAGCCGTATTTCTGGTAAAAACCGTTTTGAAGTAAGTCAAAATATCATTCTCAATTACGAACTAACCAAAACAAAACGCCATGCTATTATCGTCTCCGGTTATGCTTTTGCTGATGCCCTGGCTGCCTCAGTCTTTGCCGCTAAATTAGAGTTACCACTCCTCTTGATTAAAAACCAAAAACAAGAATCAGAACTTTCTGAACAAGGATACTTTATCAAACGACGTGGCATTAACCGCATGACGATTATTGGTGGTCAAAAAACCATCCCACACGAAACCCAACAATTTTTAAGAAGTCTAATTGCTAAAGGTATCTACCTTGGCCCAGTGGATGAATATATGTTTGATTAATCACTAACAAAAATACCGCCCAGGTTTCTGGGCGGTATTTTTCTTTATTGTTAGTATTTTTCTACACGCGATGACTTTACTCACCGCGCTCAGCCATCCACTTCTCTTGGTGGCCCCGGGAGATCCGCATAATATTTTCATACAGGTCGGCCAGTTCCCCAGCCAGGCTAGGATCTTTGAGGTAGCCTTGGACCTTGTCAATCACAGCAGCTTCCCGGCTAGCATCAAGGACTTCTTTACCGTTAGCCAGCTTGATTTCAGCTACTTCTTCTACCACCGCGGTCCGTTCTTCAAATAAGCGGACAATCTCGCGGTCGATGGCATCAATTTTATTTCTTTGTTCTGTTAACATATCAATTCCTCTTTCTAATTAAAATGACTCAGCAGGCTAGCCCCTAAAGGATAGGCAATGAAGCTAGCCGCCAAAATACTCAATACCAGCATCCATAGCCCGTAAACCAGGGCCTGGCGCGCGGTCGTCCACTCTGACCCAATGGCGATGGCCACATAGGGCATGGCCGGCGGGGTCATAAAGGCTAGAGAAGCCATAAAACCAACTAAACTAGCCAAGACCGCCCCATTGACCGCCAGCTGACTGTTGGCCGATAAAATGGTCATCAAAATGGTTGTCACCACCGTGGTCGTCACCAAATTGGATGACAGGTTGGTTTGCAGACCCGCCCAACTGACAAATACCACCACCATCACAATCGGACTTAAGCCGACTAGCAGTGGGGTTAAACCAGCTTCAAGCAGGCTAATCACACCGAAATCTGGATTGGCCAGGACTGACCCCAGCGACAGGGTCGCTGAAACAATCAGTAAACTTGGCCAGTAGACCCCTTTAGAGATGGCCTCTTGCAACTTGACCAGAGGCTGGCCTTGACAAAGAACCAGGGCCAGTAATAAGGCGCCGACCATGGGTGGAAAGGCAATGCCTGCCGTCTTGAAGAAGGCCTGCAGACCCGGCAATAGACCGCCCAGTAATTCTGGCAACAGCCACATGGCCACGACCAGGCCAAAAATAGCCACAGTCAGCTTTTCCGCTTGGCTAGCGGCTGGCAGGCTGGCCAGGGAATCCACCCGGCCGACTTGTAGGTCAGTCAGATCCAGGCCCCACAACCACTTGAGACTGGCTAAGAGGCCGAGGAAAATGGCCAAACCCGCCGGCACCGCAAAGGACATGTACTGGAAGTTAGTAATGGCCTGGTTAAAGGTGGACTCGTAAATCCCCATGGCCGTGATGGCGAACACGTGGTTGATCGGCGTCATGGCCGTCCCAATGGCGATGGTGACAAAGAGGGCCACCAAGAGCAGGGCAGCCTGCTTGTCCCCCTTTTTCAGGCCAAACTGGTGGACGATCTCTTCATAAAGCGGAAAGGCAATCATGAAAAGGATGGTTGGCGAAATAAAACACGCCAGCACCAGCATCACCGTGAGAAAAGCCAGGATAAAACGGCTGGCTGAGGCCTGGGCCCAATCATTATTAATAGCCCAGGCGGTTACCCGCTTGAGGAAACTCGTTTCCTGGAGGGCATAGGTGACAATAAAGGTAAAAAATAAAAAGACAAAAGTCGTATTGCCAAAAGATAGCCCAAAGACCTCCCCATAAGTTAGCCCCGGTAAGAGCCCCAAGCAAATCAGACAGAGAATACTAGGCCAATCGATGGCGACAAAAAGCCACAGCAAGAGACAGGCCGCAAAAATAGCTAAGAGACTAAAGGTCGCCAGTGGTAAGTGAAATAAATTTAAGTGGAAAATAGCATTAACCCCCGCCACCAGCAAGATCAAAAAGCTCAAGCCAGTCACCAGCGGCTTGACACCTCCAGCCTTAACAGCATTCGTAGACATAAAAAATCTCCTTTATAGTTATTGTGACCAGATTACCACAACGGGCGGACGCAAACCACAAAGTTCCCAAATAGCGATCACTATTTGCACTGGGGAGATGGCGGTGAAACCACCCTGCTAGCGCCATCAGCACCCATGCGCCATGCTAGCTGGTATGAGGTAGCTTAACGCCACCACTTAAGCTACTTCAGAAGCTACATTATTGACCCAACCAAGTTCACCAACCAGAGAAATAGCTTAACTCCACTAGTTAAGCTACTTCAGCGACCGAACTTGGCGGTGAGCTGGCGCCTTGGCCTGGCGAACTAGCTTAACTCCATTAGTTAAGCTAGTTCAGAGACTGAATTTTGTAGCGAGCTGCCGCTTTGTCCTGATGAAATAGCTTTACTCACATGCTTAAGCTACTTCAGAGACCAAACTTGGCGGAGAGTTGGCACTTTGTCCTGACGAAATAGCCTAACTCACATGCTTAAGCTACTTCAGAGGCAAAACTTTGCATCGAGCTAGCGCTTTGTTCTGACGAAATAGCTTAACCCCGCTACTTAAGCTACTTCAGAGGTAAAACTTTGCATCGAGTTGGCGTTTTAACCTGACGAAATAGACTAACCCCGCCACTTAAGCTACTTCAGAGGCCAGATTTTGCGGCAAGTTGGCACTTTGACCTGATGAAATAGCTTAGCTCACATGCTTAAGCTACTTCAGAAGCTACATTATTGACCCAACCAAGTTCACCAACCAGCGAAATAGCTTAACCCCGCCATCTAAGCTATTTCAGCGACTGAACTTGGCGGAGAGCTAGTGGTTTGATCTGACGAAGTAGCATACCTCATCCACTTAAGCTACTTCAGAGGCCGAACTTGGTGGAGAGTTGGCACTTTGACCTGGTGAAATAGCTTAACTCCCAGACTTAAGCCACTTCAGCGACCGAATTTAGCGACGAGTTAGCTTTTGAGCTGACGAACTAGCTTAACTCCACTAGTTAAGCTAGTTCAGAGACTGAATTTTGTGGCGAGCTGGCGCTTTGTCCTGACGAAATAGCTTAACTCCACCGCTTAAGCTACTTCAGAGGCCGAACTTGGCGGCGAGTTGGCACTTTGACCTGGCGAAATAGCCTAACCCCGCCACTTAAGCTACTTCAGAAACAAAACTTGGCGGCGAGTTGGCGTTTTGACCTGATAAAATAGCCTAACTCCGCCACTTAAGCTATTTCAAAGACCAAACTTGGCGAAGAATTGGCGTTTTGACCTGACAAAATAGCCTAACTCACATGCTTAAGCTACTTCAGCGACTGAACTTTGTATCTAGCCAGCCTTTTAATTTGATGAAGTAGCATACCTGCGCCACGCACGCTTTTTGATAAGCATAAAAATTCACATCTAAAAAGACCCGTCTAAGAAGACGAGTCATAAAAACTACAGATATCCTATTCGCCCACTTTTCCGTCGCCATCCCGGTCTTCCATATAAGGATAGAGCCAGTATGAAGAATGGATTGGGAACTGGTAACCAGCACCCTAATTCAACCAGTTAAGGTAGTGAATCCTAGATAAGCCATTGGAAACCCACTCAATAGGGCATACAATCCTGACCCGCCCAACAAAAATTTTCTCATCCATGCAATTCACTACCTTAATTTAGTCAGATAGAGTAGTGAATCTAACCCTACCCATCAGAAACCCCTCAACCACAAAATTCACTTCCCTAACCCAGGCAAATAGGGTAGTGAATTTTTACCGACTCTTCAAAAGACCGTGCAAACATGCAATTCACTACCCTAATTCAACCAGTTAAGGTAGTGAATCCTAGATAAGCCATTGGAAACCCACTCAATAAGGCATACAATCCTGACTTGCTCATCAAAAACCCACCCTACCACGCAATTCACTTCCCTAATTTAGGCAGATAGGGTAGTGAATTTTTACCGACTCCTAAAAAGGCCACACAAACATACAATTCATTACCCTAATTCAACCAGTTAAGGTAGTGAATCCTAGATAAGCTGTCAAGTCCACAATCTTGTGTAAATTATAGAATGTAATTGGTGGGTATAAATATTTAGACTATGTTATTAAAGAATTTATGAGGACATGTCTCCCAATATTCATGCAAATCAAGCAATACACTTCCTATAAGTCGCTCCGCAGCCTCTATATTAGGAAAGAGGCCGACAACTTTCTCTCTTCTTCTAATTTCTCGATTTAGCCTTTCTAGACTGTTAGTTGTTTTCAGTGAAACGCGATAAGGTGTGGGTTCTAATAAGTATGGGATAGCATCTTCGAAGCCTTCCTCTAGCGTATTAACAGCTTTGTCATATTTCTCATTGCCACTAACGTATTCTACAAATTCAAATTTTAACTCTCGCGCTCTTTGTTGACTATCAGCATTAAATATTCTCTTTAGAAGACTTCTCTCATGACTGCAATCCTTTTTTGGAAAATGAGCTAAAATATTACGTAGAAAATGAACCGTACACCGTTGCCAGGTAGTGCCTAAAAATTGATTACTAATCGCTGATTTTAGTCCCTTGTGGGCGTCAGATATAATTAATGTTGGTTTAGTTAGGCCTCTGGCCTTTAAATCAAGGAAGAAGTTCTTCCAGTTTTCTTCTGATTCATTATCAGCAATCATAAAGCCGATAATTTCGCGACGATTATCATCGTTAATACCCTGAGCAATATAAACACCTTTAGAGACAGAACGATGGTTTTCGCGAACTTTAATATACATGGCATCGACATAAACATATCGAAAATTCGTATGTGTTAGGGAACGCCCTTTAAATTCGAAAACAGCAGGGTCCAAGTTTTTATTTACTGAAGAGACAAATGATTTAGAAACACCTTCGCCACAGAGTGTTTCAACAACCTTCTTAATACGGCGTGTTGAGACCCCATTAATATACATTTCGGTTAAAACAGCCACAAAGGCCTTGTCCATACGTTGATATTTATCGAATAGCTTGGTATCAAATTCTCCTGATCGTGTCCGAGGGACATCCAGTTCAACAGTCCCTACCTTTGTTTTAAAGTTTCTTTTATAGGAGCCATTACGATAATCTTTCCGGTCATCTGTGCGCTCATAGCGCTTAGCATTAATAAATTCCTCACGCTCTGCTTGCATATAGGCATTAAAGATGGTTACAGTTAGGGACTTCATCATCTAATCCATATCACTGTTTAGAACTGCCTCTGTAATTTCTTCTAAGTTTAGGGTAATATTTAGTTGAGCCATAATAATCTTCCTTTCAATGTGTTTTAGCCAATTACATTGTAACCAAAAAAGATTATTATGGTTTTTCTTTTTACACAATTATATGGACTTAATCAGATAAGCCATTGGAAACCCACTCAATAGGGCAGACGATCCTGACTTGCTCATCAAAAACCCACCCTACCACACAATTCACTTCCCTAACTTAGGCAGATAGGGTAGTGAATTTTTACCGACTCTTCAAAAAACCGCCCTACCATGCAATTCACTACCCTTACTCAACCAGTTAAGGTAGTGAATCCTAGATAAGCCATTGGAAACCCACTCAATAGGGCAGACAATCCTGACTTGCTCATTAAAAACCCAGCCAACCACGCAATTCACTTCCCTAACTCAGGCAGATAGGGTAGTGAATTTTTACCGACTCCTCAAAAGGCCACACAAACATACAATTCACTACCCTTACTCAACCAGTTAAGGTAGTGAAACCCAGATAAGCCATTGGAAACCCACTCAATAGGGCAGACGATCCTGACCCGCCCAACAAAAATTTTCTCATCCATGCAATTCACTACCTTAATTTAGTCAGATAGAGTAGTGAATCTAACCCTGCTCATCAAAAAAATACCCATCCTCACACTTCACTTCCCTAACCCAGGCAAATAGGGTAGTGAATCTAACCCTGCTCATCAAAACCCACCCTACCACGCAATTCACTTCCCTAACTCAACCAGTTAAGGTAGTGAATCTCACCAGCTCACCCCAGAAAATCTCTCTAACCAAAAAAACGGCTAGGACACTCGTCCTAGCCGCCCATACCAAATCAACTATTTCTTAGTCAAACAAGGCCTCAACTAGTTCTTCAGCTGTGACTGGCCCTAAATAATGGGTCAAGTCGACGTCCGCCAGGGCTTCTTCCATGGCGGTCCGGTCATATTTAACCCCGTTCAGCTGGTCTTCTACGTCTTGGATATTACCCAGGCCAAAGAAGTCGCCATAAATAGTGGCATCCTTGATCCGGCCGCCCGACACATTAAAGCGGAAATCAACCAAGCCAAATGGGAACTTGTGGCTTTGGCTGACTTCAAAGTCAGGGGATTTGCCATAGTTCCAGTCCCAGTTACCCATGCGCTCGGCCCGCAGCTCGTAAACACCCTGCCAATCTGCTTCAGTCAGATGGTATTCTGGCACCTGGTCGCGCGAGTCTACGCCAAAGATTTCCAGCAAGATGAGATCGCGGAACTCCTCGGTCGATAGGTCGCGGTATTTTTCATCCACGTAAGGTTTGATATTGGTCACCCGCGAGCGCGTTGACTTGATACCCTTAGATTCAATCTTCTCCTTGCGCGGCCGCAGGGCATTGTTGACCTCATCCAGGTCGGCATCAAATAAAATCGTCCCGTGGGCAGTCATGCGGCCATCGCGGGCATACATGGCGTTACCGGAAAACTTCTTGCCATTAATCAAGAGGTCATTGCGCCCTTCCAAGCGGGCTTCAGTGGCCCCCATCTTATGCAGGGCATCAATCACCGGCTTGGTGAAGGACTCAAAATCACGGAATGAGCCGTCACCATCCTTGATAAAGCAGAAGGAGAAGTTGCCGCGGTCGTGGTAAACTGCGCCCCCACCTGACATGCGGCGGACCACCTTGATATCATTGGCCTCCACATAAGGTTGGTTGACCTCTTCGATGGTATTTTGGTTGCGGCCAATAATAATCGACGGGTCATTAATGTAGAAAAGCAAAATTGGCTCGTCCACCTTCTTGTTCTCAACTAGATAAGTCTCCAGGGCAATATTGACACTGGCGTCATAGTTATTTTGGTTATCAACAAAAATCATTAGGCATACTCCTTTAAATTTTCTATTTCTATCCTAGCCTAGCACAAGTTGCCCTAAAAAGGATGAAAATGCTGACAATTTAAAAAAGCTGAGACAAAAATTGTGCTCAGCTTATAGCCTTAATCATTAAAGTAAAGTCTTAGTTACAAATTAATTAAATCAGCTAAAAAACAGTATTTATGACTATCCTGGGCCTTGGATTTCTGGATCTTAATAGCATCGACTAAAGAATATTGACAATAAAAATCCCGTATAAATTCTTCTGTTTTAGGATTCTCTCCTACAACTTGCTTAATAAAAGTACTAGGTTTAGTCTTAGATTTTGATTTAAAGAAGTCATCCTGTTTTCCTAAAGCATGTACCATCAACATTTCAATTTCTGGTGCAGTGACCACGTGGGCAATCTGCACAGCCTTAGATTGGTAGGCACTTGCTAGTTTATTTAGCCATAAGTCATTTTTACTATCTTGAACTGAAAAAATATGTAAGGGATAAGAAAACTGAAAGCTTAAGTAAGCTTGCTGTAACTTTTTAATATTTTTACCAATCGTAATAAATTCGCCCTCCAGCAATTGGTGTTTGCTGAATGGCAGTCTATCCTGCTCTAGTAACATTTCCATGACTACTTTTTCTGATGGGCCCTCACAAAGCACAAGGACACGGTCGTTAGGGCCGATAGCTTGTAATTTAAGGCTCATTAACCACACCCTCCATGTCCTGTTTAAGCATTTCATAATACTCATATTGCGGGGCAGTATCTAGCACACCACTCATCAAGAGGTTACTTTTAACTTTATCTGTACGATCATACTTATATTTTTCTAACACAGTTGAGAAACGTTCAATATTAATTTGATCTGTTTTTCGCAATAAATAAATACTATCTGTTCTAGAGAAAATATCAACGAGTTCTTGGTAGTGGGTAGAAACAATTAATGTTGCCCTATTTTTGTTTATTTTACTTTGAAATAAGCGCATGATTGAGGTGACAATTGTCTTATTTAAGTGGTTTTCTATTTCATCAATTAGTAAATAACCACCCTCACTCAAAACTAGTGTCACCATCAATAAGAAGGATATCCCTTTTATCGTACCGGATGATAAATACTGGTCAAGATGATGATAATCTACTGTGAAAATCTCATTATTCCCTTTAAATTTTAACTTAAATTTATTAGGAATCTTATGCCCTTGATAATCTTCATCCATCTCAAAGATATCAATACTAGTATCTAAATAATGTATATAAGACAAAGGCAAACTATCAGAATACATTGACAGAAAATTCATATTGGTCGTTCCCATCATATCCAAGACTTTTAGATTACTTTCATCCTTTTGATTTAAGATACTAGAAAATATCGAGTCCTCATCCTTTAAGAAGTTTTGTAGGTTAAAATTACCCTGCTCAGCTAGAGAAGCACGATCCAATACTAATTCACTGTCTTTAAATGCAAAAAGCCGTTTATGGGCGATTGATTGCCGCAATGGCTTGGCATACAATTTTTCAGCCTTAAAAAATATCTTTTCTTTTTTACTATCCTTTTGTATTTCGGAAACAATTTTATAAAGTGTTTTACCATCAGTTAAATAGTTTACTGTCATAATATCACTGGGAATATAATGGGCAAACGGTGAGTGAAAGTCTAGACTCTCATTTTGAATAAATAATAATAGCATTTGTTTGACTAAAATTAGAGAAGTCGTTTTACCGGTCGCGTTGATACCCAACAGACTGATTAAAGGAAATTGGTAAGAATTATTAGTAAGTGGGAAAAGTTCATAACTAGCTAATTCTTCCTTGGAAACACGTTTATCATTAGTTAAATCAAAAATGAAGCGATTATCCTTAAAATTTGGCAATCCTGAAATTTCAGTTCTTAATAACTTCATGTCGTCAACCTCCCTTCAAAGCTATTTTAACATTTTTAAACGAAAAAATCGATTGAAAACGATATTTAGTTCCAATTTTACCAGATCATTTAGATTTAAAGCTAAATAAACTAAAAACCCCCAGACACAAGCCTGGGGGCGAAAGGAGAAAGGTAGTTAAATCATTGAAGTATCTGATTAATTATGGTTGGCCAAACATCTTCAAGAGGTCCTCAGCCAATTTCTTGTCGACCTGCATTGGGGCGTTGGCCGCAAAACGCTCGTTAACAACCGCTTCAGCATTGGCCACTAATTCTTCCTGGCTGATGCCATATTCAGAGAATGGCGCCATGCCTAGCACCTCATCACGGAAATGTTTAAAGGCCTCAGCCACAATTTGGCCGATTTCAAAATCAGTGGCGTGTGAAGGTATTTCTAAACCAAGAATATGGCCGACTTCGCGGATTTTTTTAGGTTTAACAGTAGCGGTATATTGAATAGTCCCCGGCGTGGCATAGGCACAGGCCTCACCATGTGGAATGTGGTACTTAGGTCCCAAGATGTGGGCTTGGGAGTGGCCCACTTGAGTCCCACCATTATTAATAACCCAGCCCCCTAACAAGGAAGCGACCAGCATTTCTTGGCGGGCTTCCAGGTCTTGACCGTTCTTAACCGCCTTAGGCAGGTAGTTGACTACTAGGAACATGGCCTTTTCACAGATGGCATCTACCACTGGAGTTGATAGGTTAGAGGTATAAGCCTCTAGCGCATGGGCGAAAACGTCCAGGCCGGTGGCGATAGTTTGCCGTTTAGGTAGGGTTACTAGTAGTTCTGGGCAAAGGATAGCGAACTCGGACACAGTATTGTCTTCTAGGACGGTCAGCTTTTCATCCTTGTCGGTATCAGTTACCACTACCGCGTTAGATACCTCGCTACCGGTCCCTGAGGTAGTTGGCACCGCAATCAAGCCCCCTGCATAGTGGGCTAGTTTTTGATCAAAGACATAGTCACGAATTGACCCACCACCAGCTTGGACAATATTGATACCGCGAGCCGCATCAATAACGGAACCCCCACCAATGGCAACGATACAATCACAGCCAGCTTCTTTATATTTCTTGGCCCCTGCATCCACCAATTCAACTGGTGGATCAGGCACAATTTCATCATAAATGGTGTAGGCATAACCCGCCTGGTCTAGGGCTGCAATAAATTCTTTAACCAGCGGACTGTCTAGGAGAAAACGGTCGATAGCCAGGAAGGGCTGGCGGTAGCCCCGACCCTCTAAAGTGGCCATCAGGTCTTGGCTCAAGTTGTGCGTCACACCCACATTAACAAGTTGTTTAAATTTGAAATCCATCACGTCATCCCTTCCTATTTCCATGCATTAATCTAAATTAGCAGCAGCTTGGTCAGCATTGTCACAGAAGGCTTTGACCTTAGGAATATCCTTTTCAATCACGCCATCTGCATACTTGTAAGAGGTCTTGGTCAAGGAATCTACCCCGTAAGGACGGATATGCTCAATACAAGCAGCCACGTTATCAGGGCCTAAACCACCCGCAATAATCACCGGAATATCAACAGCTTCTACAATTTCCTTGTCAATATCCCAGTCATGGGTCTCACCAGAAGCGCCAATGCCAGTTTCAACAGCTAGTCCAGTATCTGTTAACAGATAATCAGAGAACTCAGCCAATTCTTTAGCCCGTTCGACTGCACCCGGACCGTCAACTAAAACAGCTGACATTAATTCTACGCCAGGTACTGCTTCTTTCAAGCGTTTAGTAAAGTCAGCATCAGCGGTAAAGTCCATGCCAGCAATGTGGACAATGTCTGGTTGGACCCGCTTAGCAATAAAGATCATTTCTTCTGGATCTTTGTTAAGCATGATGGCAATTGACTTAACCCCGCGACGTTTACATTCCGCATAAATCCGGTCAACCACATCCCAAGGTACCCGGTGGTTGATAATCCCACCAGTTTGGGTCGGTACTAAACCGATATGGTCAGCGCCTGCATCCATACAAGCCACCGCTTCATTATAGTTAACAATCGAATAAATTTGTTTAATCATTTTCATTTTAACTTAACCTCCGTAATTTTCAACCGCACGACGTACCACATCACGAACATTTAAATCAGGGGAAACGGCTTGGTTAGACTCAATAGTGATTGAGGCCGCTGCCTGAGCAAATTGACAAGCCTCTTCAACATCGAGGACGCCACCATATTGGAAGCGGGCCCAGGCAAGGGTTGCCATGGTACAGTCCCCTGCCCCATTAGTTGACACAATCTTATCAACCATCGGCTCCACTAAGACAGCCTTGTCCCCGGTCGCCGCTAGCATGCCTTTTGCACCCAGTGAGATATAAACATTTTCAATGCCCTTATCCAGCATGGCTTGGGCTGCTTGTTTAGCCGTCTCCTCGTCAACCACCTTGATACCGGTAAAGAGTTCAGCCTCATATTCATTGGGCTTGATGGTATCAATTTTATCCAAGGCATCTAGGAAGCGGTCAGCCTTAGCTACTGAAACTGGGTCAACAAAAATTGGCACAGTCACGTGTGCAGCCAACCAATCGATTGATGCTTTAGAAATGTTACCGTCTATCACACATAAGGTAGCCCCATTGATAAAGTCTAGTTTGTCAGCTAGAAAGTCGGGGGTAATTTCATCAACAATCTTCATATCGTTAATAGCAGTTACCATATCCCCATTATTATCGGTTACATAGAGGTAGGTTGATGATTTCTTACCGGCTAATTGCTCGGCGTACTCCAAACTGATATTAGCTTTTTGACACTCGTTAACCAGGATATCGCCAAAATGGTCATCACCATAGACTGTTACCAAATAAGTTGGCACCTCAAGACTGGTCAGGTTTTGGGCAATATTGTGGCCGACCCCACCAGCATTGGTAGTGATATCGCCAATGTTAGAATCAAATTCCCGGTAAATCGGACCTGATAAACCAGCAATATCCAAGTTTAAACCACCGACAACAACAATATACTTTTCAGACATGATTTTTTCCTCCTCAGGATATGTCAGTAATTATGATTAATAGAAGAGACCAACAATAGTAGCAGTTAATAAGGAAGCCAGGGTAGCACCAATCAAGAGCTTACCAGCAAAACCAGCCACGTGGCGGGCTTTTTCTTCGCTGATGGCCTTGATGCCCCCAGTCACAATCCCTAAGGTACCCAGGTTGGCGAAACTAATACAATAGGTTGATAGCATGGCCATGGCCTTAGGTGAAATATTATTCATCAAGTCCCCAGCTTGACCCAGGGCAACGAATTCATTGGTTAATAACTTGGTCGCCATGACGGAACCAACCTGGACAATATCGTCAGTCGGTACCCCAATGGCAAAGGCAATTGGCGAGAAGATATAACCCATGATTTGGGTGAAGGTCATACCCGTTAAACCAGCAAAACTAGCATCTAGGAAGGTAATTAAGGAGACGAAACCAATTAACATGGCTGCCACAATCAGGGCTAAATTCCAACCGTTAGTAATATATTCGGAAATCACCCCGATAAAGTTTGGCTTGTCTAATTCATCAACCTCTTGGCTCTCGCTGGCCACACCCGCTTTTGCTAATAACTCATCTTCAGCCGTAATATCATAAGGATTCATCAAACTAGAAATAATAAAGCCAGAGAAGATATTTAAGAAGACCGCAACCACCACAAATTCACCCGGCACCATTTCCATATAAGCGGCGAAAGTTGACGCAGCCACCGTTGAACATGATGACATCAAGATCGTAAAGAGACGGCGACCACTCATTTGTTTAATTTGGTCTGCAATGGTCACATAGGCAGCTGGTTGTCCGATCAAAGTCGTTGCAATCGCATATTGACCTTCCAACTCACCAACGCTTGTCAGCTTGTTGATAGCAAATCCAATCCACTTCATGAAAAAAGGCAAAACCTTAATGTAGTCCAGAATACCGATTAAGGCAGAGATAAAGACGATTGGCAGGAGGACGTTAAAGAAGAAGACCCCACCCTCACCAAGCTCAAAGCCGCCAAAAACAAATTGAATGCCACCCTGGGCTTGGCCGATTAACCAGGAGAAGAAGGCCGAAATCCCTTCTAACACAGCAATCCCCACCGAGGTACGCAATGAGACAAAGGCAATCACTAACTGTAAAACAAACATGATGGCAATATTTTTTAACCGGCTTTTCACATTGTCTCTTTGCATGGACAGGGCGTAAGCCCCGGCAAAAATCAGGACCAGACCGATTAGATTACGAATAATCCCCATAGCTGTTACACCTACACTTTCTTTAAATTTTATTTTTTTACGACATGCATATATGCTGGGCAGTTGAGTTCGTCTCAACCGATCGACAATTAGTATGTTAACGCATACATTTTATAAAGTAAACATTCTTTTAGATAATTAAACAAGTGTCCATTTTAGGCGTTTGTGAAACTTTTAACTTTAGACAAATGTTTATACATAGGGTGCGAGCTTTAGCGCTTAGACCAGGATCCTTGGAATAAAAGACGGCCAATATCGCAGATATTGGGCCGGATTTTATGAAAGGACTGCTGGTCTGCTAAAGCGAACCCGACTAAAAAGGGTGTGAGGGAAAGCGCTATGAACTGAATCGTTGGAACTAGGCGGACCAATAGCAAACAGCTATTCGGTGAGCCTAGTGAAACGACTGCAGTTCAGCTTTCCCAAACCCGACTATAAAGGGGTGCGAGCTTTAGCGCTTAGACCAGGATCCTTGGAATAAAAGACGGCCAATATCGCAGACGTAAAGAAATTAAGCAATAAAAAAAGCTAGCCCGACCAAGCAGGCTAGCATAAAAATACATTTTATGAAAAGAGTTCATCATGGGTATCAAATAAACGATCAAGGTCCAAGTGAGGGTTAACTGATTCTGTAACAGCGCAGGTCAAAATAGCAGCGCAATAGGCCAGCTGGATGATATACTTCCAGCCTAGCTGGTTCAAATAGCCCCAGACCAATACACTAGTAATGGCAGCGTTGGCCCCACCCACATTAACTAGCTGGTGGCCTTTAGATACGTGGAGTTGGTTGTCCTGGCTATAGTAGGACAGGCCGGTTTTTTCTGAAAAAAGTAGAATATGTTTGACCCCTTGTCCTAAGAGATAGCTAACGGCAGCAGCTTCTGTCCCCTGGTCTTGGCCCAGGTCCACCATAATCTGCTTGAGCTCTTTGGGGGTCGCCACCAAGGCAAAGAGCTTGGACAGGTTAACTAGGATATGGGCATTTTTATTCAAGGACACCGTTTTAGCAATAATCGGCACCGTCACCTGGTCAAAAATATAGGTTAGGGCCGCCACTGATAAGTTGGCATCTACCACGCAAAGCTTGGAATGGTTGATGCGGTCCAAGTAGACGGATAAAAATTCTGGTGTCATCCGCTCGTTAATAGCCATATCATCGACCGCAAAATACTTGTTGGACTTGCGGTCAAAAACCTGCATGTATGACGAGGTCCTGGCCTGGTCGGTGCGCTCACAGCAATCTAAATTCATGGCCCGCCGCTTGGCATCAGCCTCAAACTCGTCGCCATACATATCATTACCGTAAATTGAAATAAAATAATTCGCCACATCTAACTGAGTCAGGTTGAGGGCAATATTGCGGCCAGCCCCACCCAAACTATTTTGAATGGCGCCCGGATTTGAGTTGTTGCGGATAAGATCACCAGATGGTGTCCCTAAAATATCCATATTGATCGACCCAATCACTGAAACAAACTCCGGCTCACTGAGCACATAGCCCCGCCCCTTGATATAGCCCTTTCTGGTCAAATGATGGATATGACTAGCCACCCCCGACCGCGAAATCCCTAACTTGCCAGCCAAGTCCTCCTGGCTAATTAGGGGGTCGTGCTCAATAATATTTAAAATTTCTTGCTCGCGGGCAGTTAACATAGTAAGCCTCCTAACATAAAAAGAAGATGTTAAGCCTATCCTATCACTAACACCTTCTCTTGCGTACTATTTTTATATCAAATTTTCCTAGTGGACACTATAACCGCCATCAATATGCAGGTTAACCCCAGTAATATAGGCCGCTGCGTCACTAGCTAAAAAGACCGCTGCTCCTTGGATTTCTTCGGTCAAACCAAAGCGCTTCATAGGCACATTCTCTAGCATCATATCAGCGCCGGCCTGGTTGATACGGCCGTCAAAAATATCGGTCCAGGTGTAACCCGGTGAAATCATATTAACCCGGATATCATGCGGCGCTAGAGAAGCCGCTAAATGCCGGCCCATCTGGTTGATGCCGCCCTTAGTCGCCGAATAAGCGAAGTTTTCAGTCGGCCCACCCGCCATCAGATTAACATTGTCCCCGGAAATTGAAGACACCAAAATAATTGAACCACCATGGTCGTGGTCACGCATAACTTGGTGGGCCAGTTGCGCCGTCAGGAAAGAACCAGTTAAGTTGACATCAACCGTCTTTTGCCATTCAGCCAGGGCAATATCCAGGTTGTCCCCCAGCACATTAATCCCCGCATTAATAAAGGCCAAATCGATGGTGCCCAATTTGTCCACCAAGTCTTGGCGCAAGGCCGTCACCTGGTCCGCATCGGTAATATCACAGAGGGCGTAGTCAATTTGGCGCCCATACTTGTCAGCCATCAAGGCCACTAAATCTTTAAGCCGATCTTCCTGGCTGGCCATATCAACTAGTACTACGTCAGCCCCCGCCTCAGCCCAGGCTGCCGCCACATTCCGGCCAATGCCACCAGCCGCCCCAGTGACAAAACCCTTTTTACCAGCTAAAGAAAACTTGGCCATCACCGAATAATCCGGATTTTTCCAAGCATCCCGTTCGATATTATTTAAGTCTTGACTCATGTCATTCACTCCTTTGAGCCTATTATAGCAGAAGGAAGCCTGCTAATGATAACGCTATCAAAAAAAGGCAAAAGAAAACCCACAGCAACCGGTATTTGCAATTGCAGAATAAGTTTCTCAAAAAGAATCAGAAATTTTATTATTAGCTTTTTAACTCTACATATTTCCTCTTCAGTTATTTCTAGTCTCAAAGATTGGTTCACTTCTCCCCAGCCTGACCCTCAATTCGACTAAAATCTCACACGATTTTCGCAAAATTGATTTAATGATAAATCGCATCAGGACAACAATTTCAAATTAAGTCCGAAATATTTTCGCACGATTATTTGTAAATGATGATATCAAAAAAGAGACACAGAATGGCTTTGCTCCTACAATTAAGGGCATTCTGCGTCTCTCTTTTTTTAAATATAATCCTAATACTTAGTTATAAAGCAAGGCGGTAACTTTATCATTACAAGCTAGGATAAGACTATCTGGAATTTCCCGATTACATCCTTCTTCGTAGACCATATCCCAAGGCCCATCAGGCGCATGAGTGATATCAATTAATGCACCACCAGTTTTTGTAGCTATGGCATCAATAATTCGCTCAGTAGTTTTTCTGACTTCGGGTGTATAAACTGTCTTGGGCAACAAGATTAGATCTTCGTAAGATAAATCAACTTCGATTTTCGCCCCTCTTGCTTGTGACTTATACTCTTGGTAAACATCTTCAAAAACTGGACCATAGAGATAGGCTACCGGGGATTCATTAAATAACTTAACCCCATTTTGCAAACATTCTGCATAGATAAGATACAGAACCTTTTGAATTTCTAGCTTATCAAGCTTAAATTTGCTCAAAAGTAATTTTGAAAATGCAAGTGGCGAAATAGTAGCTTGGCTGATTAAACCATCTAGTTTATCAATAAATAAACCTAAATCAGTATAAAATTCTATACCTTCAAAAAAGGGATCCTTATCTTTAATACTTGCAATCGTTAAATCATCAGTTGTCAAATAATGAATAGCTAGCTCATATTTTTCGATAATATCGTCTAGCTTTTCTGGCAAGTCATCGGGATAAATAAGCTGGTTAGAAGAATATACAAAAACCAAGCGTTGTGATGATGTTGGTACTTTATAAATAAAAATCATATGTCTAGCCATTTTATCACCCCTATTTTAAATATTTCTGCTTATGGTTCGCATGCGACTGTCTATTTTGCTTTTTTTGAATGTTATCAGCCTAATTATACACTGACTAGATTTTTTTACTATAAATCAGATTTTTAAAATATCGCTGTGAAAGATTTACCACAACAGCTATCAAAAAAAGACAAAACCCACAGCAACCAGGGTCTGAATCTATCATTCCTCTGGTTCACTATGGGTTGCATTTATATTTCCATCTTGATTATCATGATCATCCTCAAACATTAATGAAACAAAATCATAATATTTGTCAGGTGTGTAAAAGCCAGGTTTATCACCGAAACTTATTTTTAGACCTAATTTATTAGCTGTTTGTTTCAAAATTTCATAATCAATTGCCATTATCAGAACTCCTAGACAGATTAAAATGATCAGTAGCATTAAAATTACTTTTAATAAAAAGAAAACCCACAGCAACCAGTACATATCTAAGCCCACACCTATCACACTGGTTGCCATGAGCAATGCCTATTGTAACATAAACAAATAAACAAAAATAGTTCCGAGTCAATTAATTTTAAAGCATGGTTAAGGTTTTCTATTTTCTTTAATTATATATACAAGATATCTGCTTAATTTTTTGGCCTAATAATCATTAGCTAATTTAAATACTAATATTTAGTAATATCAAAAAACAGGTAACGAGATGTAAATTACTCAAAAAATTTCCTCATGTGATAAAGATTTAAAAACTAACTATCAGCTAGCTGACTACTGTTCCATAATATGTCTTCCTCTAAAACATCTTTATACATACTCCTTGCTTGACTAATTAGTGCATCATAAGTTTTGATTACAATTTTATTGGTATGCTCAATATCGTTTCTTTCATAATCTTCTAATTTTGCTAGGGCTTCTTTTCCACATATAAAGTAGGCTTCAATATCTTCTAGATTACTAGAATAAACTTTACTGTTTTCGTTCCTAGCCTTTTGCAAAATAGCAGTCCGATATTTTTTAATCTGATTAATTATTTCATCTGCAGGTGGAGCAGAATAATTAGTTTTCTTTTCTCGTTTTAATTCCACCACTATCGGTAAATCATTATCTGCTGTATTAATTATTAAATCAGCATAACCTACTCTACTTTCACCATCTATATTTGCTTCAAAATATTTCTGATTTTCTACAATGGTATCCTTGCTAGCCCGATCATAGAAAGGGTTTATTAGCCATGGATTATCATATAAATGCTTTTCAAAAACCTTTTCTACAGCTTCCTCATCAATATTTTTTGATAGCTGATCAATTATTTTTAGTCGGTCTTCAATATGCGAATGAACCCTTAGCGCATTATTAATATGTACTTTGTCAAACAAATCATATATTTTAGAAATTATGGTTCCGAGCTCATCTTCGTCATCAATAGTAATCTTATTAATTATCTCAGAGTTTACCACTGAAATAAGTATAGGAGTATAATACTTATAATCAGCATTCGTTTTCTCCTCATTGTTATCAAATACTTTTTGTACTAGTGTATTAAATCTCTTTCTCTGCTCAGTACTAAAAACTTGTTCATATATTCTTTTATTAGTCTCATCCTTTAAAATTGGTATTAAATAATCTTGTTTTTCGCTATCTCTACTCGCTCTTAACTGGTTCCAATCATTTACTAATTCATTTCTTATACTAGACAATTCATGTCTTAGATTAGCTACATTTTCAAATTCTTGGTTTAAACCCTCTCTACTACTTAATACAGGATCTTCATCCTCATTTTGTAAGAAATCAGCGTCAACTTCTCCAACTATATAATTGTTTGAAATTCGAGCATTTTGAATTGGGGAAAGAATGTTCTCATCAGCTAATTTCCCGTTAATATAAATTACAACTCCCCCAGAATTATATTCATTCTCAATTTTTAAATTCTTAGGTTCTAGGACACTTCCAATCCAACCCTTAACTCCATTATTATTTATGAAGTCGTTATCAGCAACTTTTTTTATATAGTTTTCCTCAATTGAAGGAAATCTCTGTCTGATTTCATTCTCTTCAATATTAAAATAATAAAGGAATTCGACATACTTATCATAGAAATGTTCTTCCAAGTCAACTTTATTTGAGTTGATTTTTAAAGTAAAGTCATATTTATTTGATATGTTAACTGAAAATCTACGAGATAAGATATTCATTAAATTATTTTCAGTAGTCTTTATAAATTTTCTCTTTAATTTCGGAATATGAATAACTGTTCCTGTTTTAAAATCATTAAAAATCTCTGAATCAATATCACCAAAGCTTTCAGAAAGATTTTCTATGTGACCCACATCTAAACGTACAATGGGTTCATTCACTAGTAAATCGCTATATCTGAATTTTACAAATTTCCATTTTTGATCAGAGTTACTCTTCGTATATAGAACATACTCGTCTCCTAAACTAAAGGCAGAAAATTTACCAATTCCCTTACGTCCCATATATGGTCTCTGGTCCTGACCGTCCGGCACTCTAATATCAGTAGTTTCCTTTTCATAGCCAGAAACAGCATACTTTTCCGAAAGTTCATCATCAGTCATACCTATACCATTATCAATTATAAATAGTTCATCATTATTATTGATAATTTCACATTGGGTTGCATATGCGTCCCAACTATTGGCGACTAACTCTGCTATTGCAGGCGGATTAGAAGTATATAAATTTCTTCCAAAATGTTTTACTGCACCATAAGCCACCTGCAAGTCAATACTCTCTACCAAATTTATCCCCTCTCTTTAGTACATTGATTATTAATAGATGAAATAATCGCCTCTCCAATTATTTCTCCTAACTTAACTGGAACAGCATTTCCTATTTGAACTGCTATATCCTTTAAAGACTTAACATGACTTTTCGTGAATTTATAATCCGCAGGAAAAGTTTGCAATAGTGCGCCTTCTCTAAGAGAAAGAGCACGATTTTGTTCAGGATGACCAAATCGGCCATTACCATATCCAATAAACTGAGTAGTAATAGTTGGAGAAGGTTTATCCCACTCCATACGCCCATATACTGACTTGAATGTGCGACCAGTCTCTCTTCGGTAGCAGTTGGGTAATAGTTCCTCATCCCAGTCTTCCCAAGAGCCTCCGGGTTTAGATTGCTCTATTCTTTCTATATTTATACTTGATAAGTTTCTCGTTGTATGCAAACAATCATTTGAATCAGTCTCTCCAGCTTCAATATGAGGCAATTGAGAAATAATATCCCTAACGGTAAGATATTCTTCTTTTTTTCTAATTGGATCTGGAACTTTAATTTTAGATAGTTTTGAAGCAACTAGAATCAATCGTCTCCTATTTTGAGGAACATCATAGTCTGGCCCATAAACAATTTTATAATCTGTATTGTATTCATATCTGTTCAAAATTTCTAGAAAGTCTTTAAATATTTTAGTTTTTACTAATTGTGGCACATTTTCCATGGAAACCACTTCAGGCTGTATTTCTGTTATCAACCTACCAAATTCTGACAAAAGGTCCATTTTATCATCTAAAGATTTACTATTTCGATATTTAGAAGTATATGAAGAAAATGGTTGGCAGGGAGCGCAACCAACTAATATTTTTATCTGTGTATCTTCAGGATATAAACTCTCTAAGTCAGATCCTTTTATTTCTTTAATATCTTTCTCTATAAAAATAGATTTGTTATTAACTTCATAGGCATACTTACACGAGGATTCAATATCTATTCCTGCTATCACTTGAATGCCTGCTCTCTCAAGTCCATGGGTGAGTCCTCCAACACCACAAAATAAATCAATTGCTGAAATATTCATAATTATTCACCTAAACTTTTTATTCATATTATCATATTTTTAAGAAATCGTCGACGTAAATGACTTATCTAAAAACATGAATCTGAGGAAAATAGAAGAAAGCTTTAGTATATCTCAAATAAATATACTCAAGCTACTTTAGTACAAGCTAACTAAGAGGGGTTAAAAATAAAACAACAAAATCTACAAAAATATCGCATCGATATGATACGTTGCGCTGTAGATTTACTATCACGGAAATAGTTTATTCATCTCTACAATATTTTTACATTATTATTTGTGCAGTATATGCTCTGAAATATTTCTTCAAATTTGTAGCCTTTGATAATTAAATCCATAAATAACAAGAAAAGATTGAAGCTTAACTTCAATCTTTCCTTCATTATATATGCTCCTACCAGATATTACTAGGTTAACTTTCATTCAACTAATAACCAGCATGAAGCTCTAAAGTAATCAAAGTATTTTGAGCTCTAATTCCAATGCCCTGCCCCAATCAAATGAATGATTTATACTCATAGAGTTATTCTAAATTTGCATGCCTCTGACTCATTGATTGATTTGTTTCCCCTAAACAATCTCTTAAAGTTAAAACTATTGAATCAAACATGATTAGACTGGATTGCTCAAATAATGATCCCATAGGTTGATCTGTCAACAAAGTACTGGTAGTTAACTTACTATTTCCAGGTATAATAACTGTTTCATCTGCTAATTCATACAATATAGAATCAACTGTAGATGAAAAAAGTAAAATCTTGACACCTATTTTTTTGGCGTGCTCTGCCGCCCCTACCAATCGTTTTGTAGATCCTGAGGAAGAGTTTAAAATTAACAAGTCTCCTTCTTCAGCTGGCGGAGTAGTCACATTACCTATAATATTTGCTTTTAATCCTAAATGGATCAGGCGATTTGCAAACATTTTCATGACACAACCGGACCGCCCAGCTCCTAATAGAAAAATTTGGTTAGCCTTTAAAATTAGAGCTATAACGTTATCAAGAGAATGAAAAGAGATGGTATCTTTGTGATGATTTAATTCTTTAATGATCATATCATAATTTAAATAAGCTTTATTTTCCATAAGCTTTCATTTCCTTTTGTAGCTTGTCGATTTGTTTGCCTGGAGAATCGCTATTGAATATGTAACCTCCAGAAACTATATGATCACATCCTGCTTTTTCTAAGTCTCTAACGACTGATTTATCAACTTTCCCGTCTGCTTGTATGATAAATTGATAGTCGCTGTTTTCCCTTAACTCTGACAACTTTTTGATTTTATCAACAGCACCATCATGAAAACGCTCACCGGATCTACCAGGGTTGGCCGTCATAACTAATACACGATCAACATATGGCAAGATTTCGATGATTGAATACAATGAGGTACCTGGATTAACTGCAATACCCGCTTCAACCTTTGCCTCTTTGATGGTATTAATAATATACATAGCATCAGAAGTTGCCTCGATGTGAAAAGTGATGCTATCAGCGCCAACTTTTAAGTAATTAGCAATTTTTTCTTCTGGTTTATCGATCATTAAATGAACATCAAACAATAAATCTGTAAGAGGTCGAATATCCTGAATCAGTTTCGGCCCGTTAGCTTGGTCCGGTACAAAGCATCCATCCATGATGTCAATATGTAACTCATTGATATGATACTCTCTAAATATCTTTATATTCTTTTTAAATTCATATAATTTGCTATTTAACAGAGACGGCGCAATTATCATTCCGCTACCCCCTACTCATTTCCCATAACCAGAAAATTAATCGTTCTGGTTCGTGCACGAAGTTGGTCCCAATCAACAAAATATACCCTGCCTAATTCTCCAATTAATAGCTTGCTATCTTTTATAATGAGTGTCATAGAGTTACTTCCGAAAATTGATGAACGAATATGTGCATCAGTATTTAGCATTACCCACTTCTCAGCAGGATAGTTAGGGTCATTTAGATTCAAGCCAAACTCAATATGTTTTTCGCCAGGACTATGATAATCCCCTTCATTCTTCATTGATGGTGCAATTTTATCCATCACGTTATTAAAGTCAACTTGCAGATATTCATCACCAAAAAAATTAGTATCGTGCATGGTTTCTTCAAAATATAAGGAACAGGTAGTATGAGGCGTTGTAATTGTTAAGATACCATCTTTAATTCCAGATATATCCTTCACATTAGTAAGATCTGCTAGAATATCGTGGTATGACGGACGTCCAACTATTGTTTCAATCTTAATTTCATGATGGTAAACTTTCATAATTATAACTCCAATCGCTGTTGAAGTTCGTTGTATATAGAATCAGTTCCCATACCGGTTAATAAGCCTAAGCCATTAATAACTTTACTCTTAGCACTATCCGGGACTACCGTCGTACTAACAACAGCATCATATTCGTCTAAATGCTGTAATTCATCACCAATTTTCGATTGATAAATTTTTACCTTATCTTCATTTGAATTGCTCTTTAGCCAATTTTGAATTTTTGAGACTGCAATAGTGGAAGTTGCATGACCTGCACCGCAGACAACGAGTAATTTTTTCATCATTATTCTCCTTATTTAGCCTAACTAAAAGTTTCAACATTTTTGATTTTACTAAAATAAATTGAAGCAGCTAACACCAGTAAACCGTATGCAACAACACCTAGAATACCTAGGTAGCTATAAGAAATCACTAATAAGCCAATAGGCCAAAGTGCTGCTAACAGCATAGTTACCAGGCCACTAGTACCAACATCATAATTTGCAAGATGGAACACATCTGTAATAATCGGTGCTAACCAGGTTGACATGTATAGACAGAAGACAACGTAAATTGAACTACCTACAATTGATCTAACTAAGTTTCCTTTAAAGAAAGGAATCATTAAACAAATCGCAAAAGCAAAGAAAGCAAGATCACCAAACGGTAATACATTATTTCCCGGTAAAACTAAAGCTAAAATTAGTGAAATTGGCACAAGAAGTAAAGAAGTAGACATTACTGTTGAATGACCGACTGTAAGAGCAGCATCCATTCCGATTAGTACTTCTCGACCTTCTAAACGTCGGTTGGCAAATTCTTGGGCAGCCTCTGCTATCGGCATTAGTCCTTCCATAAACATAGCAACCATTTTTGGCATAATCTTCATAATGGCAGCAGTAGACATTCCCAATGTACCAATACCAGCAACGTCATAACCTGCAAAAATACCTACTATTAATCCAATTAATAACCCAATCACGACCGTATCACCAAAAACACCAAATTTTTCAGTCATTGTTTCCGAATCTAAATCAATTTTATTAAATCCTGGGATTCTTTCAAAAATCCAATTTAGTAAAATAGCAAAGATAGCACCAGATGTTGCCATCATGTGACTAATCGCGATACCAGGATATCCGAAAAATTCACTAACTTGTTTCTGTGTTACTGTAGCTAGGGTCCATTGCAGTATAACTGCAATAATAGCAACGATTAAACCGTAAGCAAATTTACCTGTAATGGCTTGGCCAACAAGACCCATAAAGATTGGAAACCAAAAATTCCAAATATCGACGTTCAATACTTTGGTCCAACCTAGGTAAATAAACGCAAAATTAATAAGCAATGAAATAGGAATCATTAAAATACCTAGAGATGTTGAAAAGGCTAATGGCCCTCCAACACCCACGCCAATATCTAAGATATTTAAAGAGGCACTGTATTGTTGTCCCATATCTTGAATCGCCTTACCTAAAGTACCTGATAGTAAATCAAGCACTAAGCCAAGACCGATACTACCAATACCGACAGTGATACCTGAAATAAAAGCCTTGCCTGGCTTTAAACCAAATAGTAAACCTATTATGAAAATTATAATTGGTAAAAACACATTTGAACCTAGCCCAATGAACCATTCAAATCCACTTAAAATGAAATCCATGATTAATCCTCTTTTCTAGTTTATTCCAGCCTTAATAAGTTTTCTCTTAAATTCATCCTTATCTGTGAGAGTCATTAGGTCTTTAACTTGTTCTTCATTTTGAAATAGTGACATTAAATTTTGTAGCATTTCTAATTGTTCATGGGGTTCCTTCATAGTAATCATAAAGACCATATTTACCTCAACACTTTCATTTGGATCTGTCATACTCTTAAAAATCACTGGCTCTTTTAAAGTTGCATAACAAATCTGTGATTTATTCACGTGACTATTATCAGCATGAGGTATGGCAAATCCAAAACTATTTATCATTAAGCCAGTAGGATAAGCTTGTTCTCGTTCGAATATGGCCTCTCTGAATGATCTTTTAACAATATTTTCTTCTTCAAGCATATCGACTAGATGATTTAACAGTGAATCAGCATCATTTTCCTCTGTTTGTAATAGTCCTAAATTAAAATCCAAATACATATTTAACCTCCTAATCAGTAAATCTATTAATCCATTTTTCTTCTTCCAACTCCAGAATTAAATCATTCACCATTTTTTTACTATTAATTAATGGCAACAATTCTTCTATTATCTGCTTTATATTTGATGCATCTTTGTCATTTAAAGTAATCATAATCACTAATTGAACTTTTCCTTTTCCCCAATTAATTGGTTTTTTTAAAGTCGTGATAGAAATTGAGGAATTAATTACTGAATTAGGATTAGCGTGAGGTATAGCAATTTTGTTCTCTAAATTAGTCGTACCTAATTTTTCTCGATCAAAAATTGATTTTCTAAAAAAAGTAGATACTGACTGTTTTTCTTCAAGTTGAGATATCATAAAATCTAATACCTCTTCTTTACTATTAGCGTCAATCTTTAAATTTATTAAATCAGATTTTAAAAACTTCAATACTGTTGGCGCCTTAATTCGTTCAGCATCAACGATCTCACTTTGATTAGTTAACAACAAACTATAGGACTGAAGAATTTTTTGGTAATCTTCACTTGAAAAAATAGGAGATACCTTGATATATGTCTTTTTTAAATCTCCTAAATCAATCGTCGATATAATCAAATCTACATTATTTAAATCTACTTTGTGAATCTTATCGAGATTAGCAATTTCTATATTGTCTTTACTAGGTAATATTTTCTTTACCTTTTGATAAATTAATTGGGCTGATGACATACCATATTGACATATAATAAGTATATTTTTTGACTTAGCATTCTTTTCAAGGGCAACCTGAAAATGAATAAGAATTAATGAAATTTCATGATCATTAAGGGAAACATTAAATTTTTTCTCGAAATCACCCATGAGATACCATAAAATACTAAATAATTCCATGTACTGATTTTTAATAGACTCTAGCAAAGGGTTTTCGATGAATATGCCACGTTCCAATCTAAGTAACATGGGAGAAAAATGCTGATATAGAGACATTTTTAAATAATCATCACTCTCTAAGTCAACTTGCTCAATTCGACTTAATTGGTGAATTAAATTATCAACTGATTCCTCTATCTGCTCATTTGAATTCGGAATATTCTTTTGAATTCTGTGGGCATATAGCTGCTTAGTAATATATTTTTTATCACTTAGACTGTAAGATAGGTTGAATTGTCTAGATAGATTTAATATTAAATTTTCAGCTATCGGAAAGGCCTCCATATATCTGATTGAATCAAGCAATAGCTCTTCCTGATCTTCAATATGGCAACCTAACTTAGCCCTATTCAAATGTATTAGTAATATACTAATTAATGATCGATAATAATAATCTGCAGCATTCGTGGCAAAACCATCAAATTCATTTTTGAGAATTTTACCCATACAATTGACTTCGTCTCGAGAAAACAGTATATCCAGAACACTGTCAAATGATAGTTCGGATTCATTATTTGAAAAATTGAAAATAACAGACTTAACAGCTTTTTGGATGTTCTCTTCCCTACCCAATAGCTGAACGCCTTCCTTTGAAGATTCAATCAATACGTCCGCAGTGCCTATAATTTCATTTATAATATGAATATCGTTGTAAATCGAAGTCTTACTAACAATAAATTTTTCTGATAAATTCTCTAATGTAATCAACTGTTCCGTGAAGGCAAGAGATTTGATTAATATTAACCTACGATTGGATGGCTGATAAAAGGATTGGCGCACATGACGATCAACATCTATTTGATCAAAAATAGAATGATTGCCTACCAACTTAATTCCAAAAGATGGTTTCCTTTTTATCTCTGACCCATATTTAAGTATAGAATCATTAATTACCTCCAAATCAGAATAAATGGTTCTTGCTGACACAAGCATTTTATCTGCATAATAAGAAGCAGGTTGATAGCTATGTTCATGTACTAATAAATGTAATAGTTTTAATTGTCTATTATTCATAACTCTCATCCCTTACTAGCTAGTTCTTCTATGCTTTAATCTTATCACCAGTTTTTCATGAATGCGATTACAGCTTTTTCAACAATAATTGCTGATAATAATTAAATCAATAAAAGAATGAATCTTTTTGACATTATTAACAATTTTAGATCGCCAACTAATCTACAACAAGCTACAAGACAGACAAAAATAGGAAAAATTTAGGAAAAAATCCCTCCAAAAGTAAACCTTAATGATAACTTTTGGAGGGATTTATACATATTAAAAGGTCTAACCACAAACATCCAGTTCCAACCCTATACTAGCAGACCCCCAGACAAAGATGCCATCAAAATCTGCTTATATAATAGAGGAAACACATTTCATTTTAAATCTCACCCCAACCAACCTCACCAGCTCACTCCCACAAGGCAACCGACCCAACCACCGCCTATATGATAGAAGAAACTGGTTCACTCAGCCGCTCCCTCCCTCATCCAGCCAAAATTCTCCCTATACAATAGAAGCAACACGTTCAAAAACAAAAAAAGGCGCCGGCGACTCATAGTCACCGACGCCTAAAGCTTCTATTATATAGCCTTTATTTTTGAACATCCTGGTCCAACAGCCAACCGATGGCCAGGCCGCGATTAACCAGTAAATAGGCTTGCTTGGACTTGGACTGGTTGATTGCTTTAACTTCAGCCACCGCAAAGGTCTTGCCCTTAACCCAGTCATCAATAGGCTGGCCGGTTTGCCAGTGAGTGGCGTGCTGGGCCACGGTCACCCGAGCAGGATAGTTGGCCTGGTCGCGCTTGGCCACCAGGTCGTTGACCGCCGCCTGGACTGACCCGGCCGGATAGCCCGCCCCCTGTAAACGCCGGATCCGGTCTTGGCCATTGCCCCAGAGCCCATCCAGCACTTCCTTGGCCAGCTGGCGGATTTTATCTGGGCCCACAGTCTGACCAATACGATATTTAGGCCGGGCATAGCCCTTGATCCGCCAATCATTGTAGGCATACTGGCGGCGGGCCACTGACCGGGCGGAGTTGCCTTCAATAGTAGTCACGGTATTGCCGCTGACACTTTCGACAAAGCCGATATGGTCCGCAAAACCGCCTCCATCCCAGTCAAAACAAATAATGTCGCCGGCCACGGGCTTGACCCGACCCAGCCATATCCCCTTGGCGGTAAATAAATGGATGTGGCGCTGGACCCCGCACTCGCGCCCGATTAGGTCACTGGCCCCGGCCTGGTCACCCACCACAGTGACAAAGGCATCGCACCAATCATCGGCGTAGGTCACAATGTAACCAACCGGCCGCGGCGTGATTTTATTATAGGCATCAATCAGCCGGTGGTGGCGGCTGGACCCCTGGATCATGCCCAGGTAGCCGCGCGCAGTATCAAGCACTTGCTGGACAGTTGCCATGGCTATCTCCTCCCCCATCATGGTAATTTTTACTAGAAATCTGCAGAATCGTCCCGAAAAAGGCCGTCATCAAGTTAATGGTAGTGACCGCCACATCGGTCGCCGTCCAATAATAAAGGTCGCCCAGCCCCTGGACTAAAACAGCTGAAGCTGGCATGACCACTAAAACCAACCACTTCAGCCAGTCATAGAGCTGGTTGTTCGCAATATACATAGGAACCCTCCCTTTTGACCGATCGCGGACGCATCAAGTCCTCAATGGCCCGCAAGCGATCTTCCTGCTTGGCCATCAGTTTTTCCAGGCTAGTTAAACGATGAATCAGGGTCTGCAGGTGGCCGATCAGTTGGACCAGCTTGCCCACCAGGGTGATGACCGCAACCATGGCCCCCGCATACCCACCAATCTCGAGTAGCATAAAAACCTCTCCTCACTATAAAGGGTGTGACGAGAAGCGCTTTGAACTGGTGCACTGGAGTAAACTGGAACCATTATCTGAAAGATAATGTGTCCCAGTTTGCGAAGTGACACCCAGTTCAGCTTCTCGGAACCCAACTAAAAAAAGACCTGTGACACAAGTCACAGGTCTCCAGCTAACTAGATAATCTCCTCAACCGTCCGGCTGACATAGCGGGCCCCTTCAATGGTCGCGAAGGGGTTGTCTAACTCTGGTGTTTGGAAGAGCTGGGCATCCACAACTGCCTGCAAGGCAGCACTAGCCTGGTCAGCCGTAATCCCGGCCTTAGGCTAGCGGATGGTAATCTTCTTGTTCTTGGCCTTAGAGTCTTTGAACATTAATTCCAGTGTGGTATTAGTCATGATAATTCCTCCTTAATGGCTTAGATATAGGCGTAAACGTAAGTAGCAGTCACTTCAGACAGGCTATCAGCCATCAGCCCGGCTAAGGCATTAGCCACCTTGACCACCGCTTCCGGTTGGGCATTATCAATCAGGTTTTGGACGTTTAAAGTCTCAGTCTTTTCCGTGGCCGGATCAAAAGTCTTCACATTGAGCGTTGCCTTATTAAAAACTTGGGTATTCATAATTTTCCTCCTTGGTAAAGCAAAACAGCCGACAGGGTAGTTGCTAGCCACTACACCCCTAAATACGCCAGTCCAGCTAGTGGTGTTACCAAGCAAAAGCAAAAACCAGAAAAATCTAGCCCTCAGAATCTAGCCCCATCAAAGAAAATCAGGTCAAAAAAGAAAAAATCAAATAAAAGTAAATCAATTGATATCATCGACAATCAATCCAATATCAATCTAATCAAGACGCTGCCAACAGACACAGACCACTGACTCTGACAACTGACTCTGGCCAAAAAAGCCCCCTAAAAATTTTTTAAGGCCCTTTCATCAAGCCTAGCAAGCCCTCAGGCCTGTGGATAAAGTTGTCAGACAAAATGGGCCTTGCTTTTTAAAAAAAGTTTAATATTCTTAGTTTAAGAGCTATTTTCATAAAAGCTCACGACTTAGATATGTTTTCATTTCATGGAAAGGGGATATTCGCAATAAAATAAATGTACTGTAAAGCCTAACACAACGCCATTATTTTTTATTCATGCGTATTGCTGATTCATTACTGGATGAACTGATAACTCACTTATTTTTACAAAAACCGATAAAGGAGTTTATGATGACAATCAAAAGAGTTGTTGCTACCGATTTTTGGTACAGTCCCCTGGTCACTAATGAACTGAGCCGTGATGAGATTTTCTTCATGCTTTACCTGAAAACCAATCCGCAAACCTCCCAGCTGGGCATCTACAAGCTCCCCATGCAAATCATGGAAACCCAGGTCCAGATGCCGGCTGCTGAAATCAATGCCCTCTTAAACAGCTTGCAGTACAACCACGATTTGATCGCCTATAACCGGTCAACCAATGAAATAGCCATTCTCGAATACCTGTCCTATTCGATTTTAACTGGTGGGACCCCGGTGGAACGGATTCTTAAACGTGAAATCCACCACGTGGAATCCCTGGAGCTCCTCACCAAGGTCCAGGCCAAAATGACCGACTACTGGCACCGGTCAGAGCGGGCCATTGATGGTTGCCTGGCTGAACTCTTTGCCAAGGAAATTGCCAACCGCAGCCGCACTGAATATGCCGACCAGTTGCTGGCTGACCTCCATGACTTTTGGTCAGACTACTTTACTGCTGACTTAATCGACGAGGCCTACAAACGTTCTAAATACAAGAATGCCCCCGACCAATATGCCAAAACCATCCTGACCGACTGGCAAAAGCGCGGGGTCACCAGCCTCAAGGACGTCCAACTCGCCGATTACGACCATTTCAACCAGCAAGCGTCAATTCTGTCTAACTAAGGAGGTCTCCCCATGCCACATACAAGTCGTGAAGAAAAAATCATCCGTAAATTTACACCCCTAGTTTGTAAGACAATCTACCGCCTCGGCATTGCCAGCCACCATATCCATTTTGATGACTACTACCAGGAACTGGCCATTAAACTCCTGGCCCTAACCAAGACCTTCAAGGGCGACCCCCTGGCTAGTGACAGTGAACGTTATCAATTTGTCGGCTATGCCGCCGTGGGCCTGAGACGCTATATGTACGACCTCCTGCGCAAGGAGAAGCACCCTGACTCCCCCAACTGGCTAGCAGATGACCAGCGGAATTTAAGCTTGCTGGAAACCAACCTCCAGGCCCAGGAATTTCTAAACCATGCCCAAGAGGCCCTCACCGACCGGGAATGGCAACTTTTGGTCGACCTGGTAGCCCAGGACATGACCATGACCGATCTAGCTGCCCATTATCAGGTTTCGCGCAAGACCCTCTACCAGTGGAAAAATAAGCTGGCCCAAAAACTAGCCCCCTACAAGGAAATTCTAGAAACAGACCAGTAGCTCGTCGCTCAAGCAAATAATCAAAGAGGTAAAACAAAAATGGAAAAATTCATGTACTACACCAAGCGCCACTATACTCAAGCCCAACAAAAAACGCTTAAACACCTGTTTAAGCGCGCTAAAGATATAATCAAGATGGATGAAGATGATTTTTCCCGGACAACTGGCTACCAGCCCAGCCAACTCCGCCAAGATATCTTCGCCGTTGACGGGACCAGCTACAGTGACCTGCGCAATTATTTGACCTGGCACCACCCCAACCTGGCTCCTAACCACCAGAACCAGGACTGGGCCTTCGCTAACTACCGGATGATTATGTCTGATTTGCCAGGCTACTATGAGGGTCAGGATATGCTGATGGACTACCGCAATTGGCTCAGTCAAGTGGACCAGCTTGCCATCTACTACCAGGACTCAAACCAAGCCGAAGAGGCCCGTTATTTGGCTCAGGAGCTGGAGAGAATTGGCCTGGGAGCTGAGATAACCGGCCCGGTGAATGGTCAATCTGTCATTAAGCACCTGGAGTCTAGTGACTCCGACCAGTTTATCATCGTCCTCGACTAACTAGACCCTAATCAAGACCTCTACCAGGCCATTTGGGATTATCAGGCTGCCATCGACTTCGCGGCCTTACCCATGCTGTTATTTCCAGATTGGGCCACTTTAACCGCCATGACAGAAATTGACTGTGAGCCCGATCCAGCCAAACTATTTGGTGAAAACAACTACCAGCGTTATTGCCAATATATTGCTCGCTCTGCCGTCCAACACCTGGTCAATGGGTTAGACCATTATAAGTACCTGGAAGGGGCTGGCAAGGTCAAATAAGGGGGGATTTGAGGATGTTGGAAATAAGGTATGAGTCAGGGTAAAAAATTGATGGAAATAATAGGAATTAAATTGCTTTAGTTGAGGAAAATGATTGGGGGAGATGTAGTATAGCTTAATTTGCCAAATAATGACCGCTAAGGTGGGTGATATATAGTTGATGGCTAATATACATTAGGAGACATTAAAGGGATTGAAGTGGTGAAATAAGCGGAATATACGAAGATAAATAAAGTGCTCCCCCTTAGGTGTATTTAAGGGGGAGCATGTTTTATTATTTTAGAGTATAAAGTAAATCTTTCGTATCAAAATATAAAGATAAATCGCCTAGTCAATAATTCTTATTGAGTGGAAAACAACGATATTTTTTGTAATAAAAGTTTTTTCAACTAATTATACATAAATTTTAATTTAATTAATATAAAGAAAATATTTTGCCATAATATAATTTTCTTTATGCTTTAGCTGAAGACCAATCCCCAAATTACCCAGCAGAGTTTCTACAAGTTACCCATGAAAAATCATGGCCAGCCAGCTGCAAATGCCGGCTGAGGAAATCAAAGCCCTCTTAAGCAGCCTGCAATACAACCACGACCTCATCGCCTATAACCGGTCCAGCAATGAAATTGCCATCCTCGACTACATGCCCTACTCGGTCCTAACCGGTGGGCACCCATTTAACGGATTCTTAAACGGGAATTGCACCATGTGGAATCCCTAGAACTCCTGGTCAAGGCCCAGGCTAAAATGTCCGACTATTGGCAACGTTCAGAACGGGCCATTGATAATTTCCTGGCCGACCTGATTGACCGAGAAATACAAAACCGGGACAAGCAGGACTACCACAACCAATTGCTGGCTGACCTCCAGGATTTTTGGTCAGACTATTTCTCAGCTGATTTAATTGATCAGGCCTACCAGCGGTCCAAATACAAAAGTGTCCTGAACACTATGCCAAAACCATCCTGGCCGACTGGAAAGCGCGCGGAGTCACAAGCCTCAAGGACGTCCAACTGGTCGACTATGATTACTATAAACACCACAGCACCATCCCATCCGACTAAGGAGGTCTCCCATGCGGCAACCATGTTTTAGTGAACAAGTCATCCGTGAATTTACCCCCTTAATTTACACGGCCATCTACCGCTTTGGCCTCTCCCGCCACCACCGTCATTTTGACGACTACTACCAGGAACTATCACTCAAATTACTTAGTCTAACTAACACTTTTGACGGTGATGTCTTAGGGGCCGACCGCTACCAGTTTACGGCCTATGCCACCACCAGCCTGAGGCGGTATATGATCGACCTCTGGCGCAAGTACCAGCAAGACGACCACCAGGCCTTGGGTGACTATGACCCCTTAGACGGCTACTGGCTGGAGAGTGAGCTCCATGCCTTGTCATCAATAACCTGTCCATGACTGATTTAGCCAGCCACTTACATATTTCCCGCAAGACCCTCTACCAAAGAAAAGCTAAACTCGCCCGCAAACTGGGCCCCTACAAGGCCCTCTTAGAACCCTAGCTGTCGCCCTAAATAGACTGAGTAAAAATAAGTGAGGTAAGCCATGGAAAATTTATCTACTTCAGCAAAAGATGCTACCCAGCCCGCCAGCTGGGCTACCAGCCCAGCCAAATCCGCCAGGAAATTTTTAGCCTGGACGGTTTGACCTACACCGACCTGCGCAATTACCTGACCTGGCACTACCCCAACCTGGCTCCCGACCACCCGGGCCAGGACTGGGCCTGCACCAACTATCGGATCATCCAGGCCGACCTGCCCAGCTATTTTGAGAGCCAGCACATGCTGGTGGACTACCGCAATTGGCTAAGCCAAGTGGACCAGGTGGCCAGCTACTACCAGGATGATAACCAAGGCCCAGTGGCCCAATTTCTGGCCAGCCAGCTCGGTCAGCTAAGCATTACCGCCCACATCACTGACCCAGCTATCAGCAGGTGAGCCAGCTGAATTTATGATTGTCCTGGACTACCTAGACCCAGACCAGGCCCTCTACCGGGCTATCTGGGACCACCAGGTCAAGCGCGACTTTGTCGCCCTACCCCTACTGCTTTTGCCCGACTGGGCATTTCTCACTGCTATGACGGAAATTGATTGCCAGCCCGAACCCGTCAAATTATTAGGTGAGGACAACTACTAGCGATATTGCCAATATATTGCCCGTTCAGCCGTCCAACACCTGGTCTGTGGCTTAGACCATTACCGGTATTTAAAAGGACAGGAGAGGGTGGAATAAGGGGGATTTGAGGTATTAGTATGATTGGTAATTGATTTTAGCGGAGGAAGATAGATGGGAGGATGGTGGTGGTCTATTTTTAGTAAATATTGCTCTATAAGGGCGGTAATAGGTGTTGGAGAGTAGTTATGATACTTGAGAGGATGTTCAGAGAGCTGGGAGGTAAAATAAGGATAATTTGCCTATAATTAAAATAGTACAAATAATTTTAGATACGGAAATGAAGACTAGCCTAATTTGCCATAGATTGGTTGGTAAGACATATTAATAGTAATCTTACATAAAAAAAGAGTGATAAAGAGATTTTGAGGAGAATGAGACGGTAAATAATGAAAATATGAGGATATTAAAAGTGCTCCCTCCTTAACTAATTTTAAGAGGGGAGCATTTCTTTTGTTCAATTATTTATAATCGCATAGTCTGCGAGTAGAAAATCATAAATAGTATTGAAGCATATAGCCAGCAGCAGCAAATTTTTATCAGTTCATAAACTGTAATCTAAAGATGTACAGAATTGGAAATAATTTACATATTCAAATTTTATGAATAGTTTTTTCGTTATTCTATATTTAATAATGCTTCTAGTTGATATTTATGATCGCTTGAAACGTTTACATTGTTTATTTTGTGTATTTTATTAATTAATTCCGACCGATTAATCTGATGTTCTCTCCATTTCAAATTAAAATAATCTGTTCCATAATATTTATTAACAATATCTTTACCTGAGTTTACCTCTTTTATATACATGCAAAAAATTTTTTCTATTTCTTCTGTTTTATTACTTACGTCCTTACATGAATCTGAGGATGGATAATATTTGCATAGTTCCCCTAGTTCAGCATCAATAATTTCCAAATATTTTGCTGCACTTTCTGGCTCATCATATAGTTCTCTTTCTTTAATCCATCGCATATCTAGTCCATTAGAAACAGTTTCAGGTACCGTATTTTCATGCTTACAGCTAGTTAGAAATAGAATCATTAATAATGCTAAAACAGGTATCTTAAATTTTAAGTTTATCATTTAAATTTCTCCTATGGATAACTTACTTTTTTGTCAGAAATTGTTTAATAAAATATGTCTCTTAAAAAAATTACTCATTCAAATTAAACTTGAGAAAACGCCTTTTTATAGATAATTATTAGCGATAATTTATAATTTATCTTTTCCTTATCAGAATTAATAAATCAGGCTAAATAGTTTTTAAATCAACTATAAAATTAGTATAGAACTCTACATTAAATGTCTTACTTTAATATAAAATTCGTCAATTTGTTAATCTCATCATTCCCTTATGGTATTAGTAATATATAGTCATCCCATTATACTGTCTTTATTTTCAGAATTATTTATCTTTTTTTGACAAAATTTTATAAATAGGTATATTACCAAAAATGTAAGTCAACTTAACCTCATCTATACTACCTTTATCTTCAGGATTAACTATTCTTTTTAGACAAAATTTGATTAAGTCCATATAATTGTGTAAAAAGAAAAACCATAATAATCTTTTTTGGTTACAATGTAATTGGCTAAAACACATTGAAAGGAAGATTATTATGGCTCAACTAAATATTACCCTAAACTTAGAAGAAATTACAGAGGCAGTTCTAAACAGTGATATGGATCAGATGATGAAGTCCCTAACTGTAACCATCTTTAATGCCTATATGCAAGCAGAGCGTGAGGAATTTATTAATGCTAAGCGCTATGAGCGCACAGATGACCGGAAAGATTATCGTAATGGCTCCTATAAAAGAAACTTTAAAACAAAGGTAGGGACTGTTGAACTGGATGTCCCTCGGACACGATCAGGAGAATTTGATACCAAGCTATTCGATAAATATCAACGTATGGACAAGGCCTTTGTGGCTGTTTTAACCGAAATGTATATTAATGGGGTCTCAACACGCCGTATTAAGAAGGTTGTTGAAACACTCTGTGGCGAAGGTGTTTCTAAATCATTTGTCTCTTCAGTAAATAAAAACTTGGACCCTGCTGTTTTCGAATTTAAAGGGCGTTCCCTAACACATACGAATTTTCGATATGTTTATGTCGATGCCATGTATATTAAAGTTCGCGAAAACCATCGTTCTGTCTCTAAAGGTGTTTATATTGCTCAGGGTATTAACGATGATAATCGTCGCGAAATTATCGGCTTTATGATTGCTGATAATGAATCAGAAGAAAACTGGAAGAACTTCTTCCTTGATTTAAAGGCCAGAGGCCTAACTAAACCAACATTAATTATATCTGACGCCCACAAGGGACTAAAATCAGCGATTAGTAATCAATTTTTAGGCACTACCTGGCAACGGTGTACGGTTCATTTTCTACGTAATATTTTAGCTCATTTTCCAAAAAAGGATTGCAGTCATGAGAGAAGTCTTCTAAAGAGAATATTTAATGCTGATAGTCAACAAAGAGCGCGAGAGTTAAAATTTGAATTTGTAGAATACGTTAGTGGCAATGAGAAATATGACAAAGCTGTTAATACGCTAGAGGAAGGCTTCGAAGATGCTATCCCATACTTATTAGAACCCACACCTTATCGCGTTTCACTGAAAACAACTAACAGTCTAGAAAGGCTAAATCGAGAAATTAGAAGAAGAGAGAAAGTTGTCGGCCTCTTTCCTAATATAGAGGCTGCGGAGCGACTTATAGGAAGTGTATTGCTTGATTTGCATGAATATTGGGAGACATGTCCTCATAAATTCTTTAATAACATAGTCTAAATATTTATACCCACCAATTACATTCTATAATTTACACAAGATTGTGGACTTGACAGGTAAAACAAATTAAAGCTAATATCTAGCTCTCTTCAGTGGAAAGAACTCTAAACTTAACTAGTAAAACTATTAAAAAAGAATAATCAACAAGATAAACTTTATCAATGTTAATAATTATATAAAAACTAGAGTATATAATCTATGAAATATTAATCAATAAATGATGTGCTCAAGATAAATAGTCTAATCTAATATTTAAAAACTTCTGGGCAGATAATTACATACTTATCTACCCAGAAGTAATAATCTAAATTTTTTTCTCAATAACATCCGCAATCTGCCGACATGCCGTCCCATCACCATACGGGTTAGTAGCCTGGCTCATTTGTGCATAAGCATCTTCATCTTCTAACAATAATTTAAAATTATTATAGATGGTTTCCTCATCTGTACCCACTAACTTCAGGGTACCTGCCTCAACGCCTTCAGGTCGCTCAGTAGTGTCGCGCATAACTAGCACTGGTTTACCAAGGCTTGGTGCTTCTTCTTGGATGCCGCCGCTATCAGTTAAGATGATATGAGCTGCATTCATAAAGTTATGGAAATCAAGCACTTCTAGTGGTTCAATAATGCGAATTTGATCACTATCACCAAGGTATTTATCAGCTACTTCACGAACTTTAGGATTCATATGAATTGGATAAATGACTTTGACATCATCATGCTCATCCACCACACGGCGAATAGCTTTGAACATATGCGCCATTGGTTCACCTAGATTTTCCCGACGGTGTGCAGTTAATAAAATCAACCGGTCATCCCCTACCCAGTCTATCTCAGGATGCTGATAATCTTCTCTTACTGTCGTTTTAAGGGCATCGATAACCGTATTACCAGTCACATGAATTTTACTGTCATCTCTACCCTCATTCAGTAAGTTTTGTCTAGCCTGGTCTGTTGGTGCAAAATCAAGTGCAGAAATAATACTTACTGCCTGGCGATTAAACTCTTCAGGGAAAGGTGAATAAATATTATTGGTGCGTAGGCCAGCTTCAACATGCCCTACCGGAATTTGTAGGTAGTAGCAAGCTAAAGCTGTCACAAATGTAGTCGATGTATCGCCATGGACTAGGACAATGTCTGGCTTGGCTTCTTCCAATACCTCTTTGATTTTATTTAGGATATTAGTTGTGACATCAAATAGCGTCTGTTTATCTTTCATGATGGATAAATCATAATCAGGCTCAACATCGAAAACTTCTAAAACTTGATCTAACATTTCACGATGTTGTCCAGTTACACAAACCAAGGTTTCAAGATTATCTCTAGTCTTTAATTCGTTAACTAGCGGGCACATCTTAATAGCTTCAGGACGTGTGCCAAAAACGAGCATTACTTTAGTCATATAAATCTCCTCTCAAATCGATATCATAAAAATCTTTAATAAAATTATCATCTCTTTTTAAGAGTTCTACTGTTTTAAAGACATAATTTTTCAAGCAATTTACCTGATAATATGGATTTTCAATTACTATGTTATCAGCACTTAATGAAATAGCCTTCTCAATAGCTTCGATGATTTCTGTTTGAGTAGCATCACAATCTATTACAGAATTGCCTCTAATCCTACCTTCTTGACGACGCCCTATGTTAACAGAAAAAGTGCCTAGACTAGGCGCCTCTAACAAACCGGAGGAAGAATTACCAATATAAACTTGAGAATTGTGAACTAAATTTTGAAAATCTTTATTTTCTAAATTCTTTATATAAGTCATACCATTTTTTTTAGTATATTCATAAACCTTACTGGCTATTTGATCAGAGGAGGTATCAGCATTACCACCAATAAATACCATTTGGTAATGATTCTTAAAATTATCTAGAGCAGATAGTAATTGATTAATTTGATTGGTTGTTGACCGCCCCGTCGACGTCTCGGGGTGAAACAAAATAACAAAATATGGCATTTTAACAGGCGGTTCATAACTTTTATCGATATTGGCAATTGCATTATCAGCACCAAGAGCCCCTAAATTAAACACCCTGTCTGGGGCCTCTCCTAATTGGATTACCCGATTTCGATATTCTTCTGTTGAAGTAAAGTGATAGAGTGACATTTTTGTTATCGCATGTCTGATAAATTCATCATAATTCCCTAAAGTCTTTTCCCCGCCATGCAAATGTAATATTTTTTGACTATTCATAGCTGCCGCTGTAGCGACAGCTAGCATTTCATACCTATCCCCTAGAATAATAACTAAATCATAATTCTCCTGATAAAAAATCCTCCCAAATTCTTTTAGGGCAATTCCCATACTATTAGTTATTGCCTTATTATCAATTGTATCGATTTGAATTGGGACACGGTAAGAAATATCAAAACCATCTTGAATTATCTCATCAATTGTATGGCTAAAGTTCTTCTCTAAATGAGTACCAGTAACTAAGATTTCTAAATCTATATCTGGTATTAAACTAAGTTCTTTTAGGTAGCGTTTGACTATACCGTATTCAGCACGTGAGCCAGTAACATAGGCAACTCTATACATCAATTTCTCCTCTCAGTGCAGACAAAAATTCTTTTGTAAAAAGCTCATATCCCTTTTCTGTCAAGTGGACACCATCCTTAGAGTAGCAATAGCAAACTTTGCCGTAATCGTTGTAAAAGCTATTCCAGCGGTATATCTGAGCATCAAACTTTTTAGCTTCTTCGAGAATAACTTGATTAAAATTATCTATTTCAGTGTTAGAAACAAAAACATTACCATTATTGTGCATAACTAAAGATAAATAAATCTTAATGTCAGGAAATTTATCGGCAATATTATCTAATAGCCTCAGCAACTCATGCCTAAATTCCTCTAATCTATACTCTTGTTTAAGATCATTGATACCTACCATTATCAGAAGTTTCTTTATATGGCCTGTGCTCATTAGATTATCTATTAAATAATTATTCAAATCTTTAGTACAAGCTCCACTGATACCCAAATTTACAATTTCATATTCCCCAATTTTACTATTAGGAAACATATCAAGTACTGAATGCCCTATAAACAATAAGTCTCCAGTGAGAGCTACTTGATTCAATTTTTCTTCTATACGCCGTTTAGTTTTTACCAACTGTTCTTCTCTGGAATTTCTCTGAGAAAGAATACTTATTGCTTCAATTAAATCACTCGCGCCATCAATATCAATAGAAGCTGATTTATCCATAAGATAGGCTCTAGACTTTTTACCGAAAAAATCGCCTTTAGATAAATATGCATTAGGTCTAGCAATATAAATTGCACCATTAGGATAGTATTCATCATACTTTTGACGTGCATAATTTTTAAAATCACCCGTAAAATTAGCTAAAGTCCCATCTTCAACTGGTTTTATTAATTGGCTATTCTTATCAGACTTAGTAACCGATACACAAAAATCCATATCGGAGGTCAATTGGCTATAGGCCTCCCGAATATGTTGGGCAGTTCGTAAAGGAGATGTAGGTTGTAACAAGCAAAATGTATCAACTTGCTCCCCAATTTCTTTAAGCGCGTGCTCAATAACCATAAATGAACTGGCTTGATCAGAAGATTCACGCGCTCCTCTCATAATAACTTTAGCTCCAAAATCTCTTGCAATTTGTGCATATTCCAAGGAGTCAGTAGAAACATAAACACTATTTAAAAAGCAGCCCGATTCAAGAGCTGCTTCAATTGTGTAAGTCATCAGAGGTTTTCCTTTAAGATTAATAATATTTTTGTCTGATAAGCCTTTAGAGCCTGATCTTGCAGGTATAATTGCTATATTATTCATTAGGTATCTCCCATTCGAATCTTGAATCAATAATCACTTGGTCCTCTTCAAAGTCATTTTCAGATTTTAGCCCTAATATTTGATGCCAATACATCGGACTAATACCATTTCCTGGTCGTTTTGTCGTGATATTTTCTTCAGTAAAGACGTCGCCTTTCTTAATCGCAGATTTAGCAATAATCGATTTTCTTGCAACTATTTTATTCTTATTTTCTGATGGTGTTACAATCTTATTGCCAACCCCATACATCACTTCAGCTCTACGCACATGAGCCACCAGTTCTGCTAGTTCATCTGGTGTAGCTGATGCATGGTGGTCTGGTCCAGGTAAATCTTTATGAAGAGTAAAGTGCTTTTCAATTACACTAGCTCCTAATGCAACAGACATGATAGCTGCTGTAGCACCCACTGAATGATCAGAAAACCCAACTTGATGATTGGGAAAAACTGCCTTAAGTTCATTAATGGCTGTAATATTGACATCCGTATCCGGTGTTGGATACTCAGTATTACAATGAAGAATTGTAATCTCGTTAGAACCTGGATTTAAAATATCAACAGCCTTCTCAATCTCTTCAATTGTTGCCATTCCAGTAGATAGAATTATTTTTTTATTATCAACGCTAATTTTAGAAATTCTTTCTAAATAAGGAAGGTTGGTAATTTCACCTGATGGTACCTTCCAAATATTTTGTCCAATATTTTCTAGTTCATCGATAGAATCCATATCAAATGCCGTAGAAAATACAATAAGACCTAGAGATTCGGCATATTCTTTTAGAAGTAGGTAATCATCGACTGACATCTCTAATTTAGCTGTCATTTCAAGCTGCGAATCATCTTCACCCGTTGTCTCTTTCTGATATTCAGCTTTTGGTGCGTATTTAGAAATTAGCTGATTAGCTTTAAAAGTTTGAAATTTAACTGCATTCACACCAGTTTCAGCTGCCTTTTCAACCAGAGTTTTAGCTAATTCAAAGCTTCCATTATGATTGCATCCAATCTCTGCGATTATAAAAATAGATTTATCCATTTTTTCTCTCCTTTATCACTCTAGCAGGAACTCCTACTACTGTTTGATAGTCTTTCACATCACTAATCACCACAGCGCCTGATCCGACCATCGTCTCTTTCCCGATAGTCAATTGACCATTAACAACTGAACTACTTCCTATAAAACTTCCATTTTGTATATGCACATCGCCGTTTATAACAGTACTCGTTGAGATGTTAATATGGTTATCTAATGTTACACCATGTTCAACCAAAGCTTTAGTATTAATAATGCAATTATTGCCAATAGTAACCATGGCGTTAACAATTGCCATTTTCCCTATAAAGCAACCCTCTCCTAATTTAGCTGAATTAGATACAATAGCGCTACTATCAATAACATTGATTAACTTAAATTCATGTTCTTTTAACTGATTATACCAATAAGCCCTTTTTTTATTATCACCAATTGCAATAAAAAAGCGACAATCGGTTGCATCATCAATAATATCAAGGTTTTTGCCGAGTATAGGGTATCCAAGATGGCTGCCGTTTTTATAATCATCAATAAATCCTTGAAAGTCATATAAATATTGACTTAGTGAATCAAGAACTGATTTAGCATAACCTCCCGCTCCTATAATATATAATTTTTTCATTTTTACTTCCCTCTATAGTTAGAAACCATTTGTTTTATATCTGAGTAAAATAAACATGGAAAGATAGCAATAATCAATATTAGTTTAATAAATGTCCAAGACCAGTTAATGGATAGCATTGCTTGGCTATCCAAATGATAGATTCCTAGAGATATTACTATTAGTAGGAGGACATAGCTAACCATTTTTTTTAAACCAAAGGCTACTGGTTCAATTTTATTTGACATATAAATAGCTAATCCCGCCATAAATAGATTCTGGATTAATATAGCTATTGCTGGCGTTTGAATTCCAAAAGTTTCTGTATATTTTGCGGATACTATAATATTTAATAAACTGCCAGATAAACTAGCAAAAAAAATAAATCTAGAGCCTCGAGTATTATAAAATAAGGTATTAATAAAAAATAAGTAGATTGATCTAATCTGATAGGCAATTAACATAATAGGAACGATCGTCCAAGCTAAATGATAAGCATCTGCCGTGAATAAAATAATCACTTCTTTGGCAAAAAAAAGAACCCCTAAACTAATAAATAGATATCCTCTACATATAATATCTGCAAATTTTATGACCTGATAGTGCTCTTCCCTGCCTTTGTTCATAAGACCATAAAACCAAGGAATATAGGCACTGTTAACACTCATCTGTAAAGTATCAATTATTAACATTATTTGAGATGATAAATTAAATAAACCAACACCCGATGTTGAAACTTGATTATTTAGAAATAATCTTGAAACTAAATTAGCAATGTTAGTAGATAATAAATGGGGTAACAGCGGGATAGAGTAAGACAGACCTTCTCTTAAATATTCAATACTGAAACCTATTTTTATAATCCTTTTTTTCACTAACGAATATAGACTATATAATCCAAAGATTAAGCCAACTATTAGGTAAGATAGTAACTGTCCTGTTGCTCCTAGTCTAAAAACAATGATGAAAATTAAATTTAATGATATTAGACTAATGAAATTAAGCAAACTATTAAGAGCAAAGTCCTTTGCCATCTCCATCGTCTGTAAGAGTGTTTGATAGATCGTGTAAATAGGATTTACAATTATAGTTAAGATGCCTATAAATATATAAGGATAGAATTGTATATTATTAACGAAAGGCAAAATTAGAATATCTTTAAAAATAATAAGTAAAAACCCTAAAAATAAACTGTTCGCAAGTACTGTTAAAATAATAGTCCCGAAAAAATATTGTCTTTCAACTGGTCTATCATCATAAATATAATAGTAGCGCTGAACAGAGCTATTTAAGGATAGAGTAAATAACAAGCTTAACAAAGCCGTTAAAGCATTAACCACTCCCGTTATCCCGTAATCCTCAGGAGTTAAATAAATTGTATAGATGGGCAAAAGAAAAAATCCAATTGCTTTTTGTAAAATTGATGTAACAGTATAAATACTTGAATTTGTAATTACATTCTTCATATATCTTCTACTCACTTATTTTTATCTTCTAACTCTTTTTTTATAAGTAATGAAATTTCCTCTAGTTCTTCCATATTAGATGGATAGTATACTTTCCCTCTAATTTTATAGTCCTTCTCCACCTTATCAGTAAAGGTTTTAGCTTTATAATCTAAAATATTATATTCAGATAATTCTTTCATTTCGAATAGATAAATAACATAAGGTTCCTCATCAAAAATTATTTTGTTTGAAACTTGAGTAGTGGAAAAAAACGAAATAATTACTTTATCATCTAAGTTATGGTTCATGCTTATTATTTCCCAAGGTACTTGACTATCTAAAAATTGATACTGGTTACTGTTCTGATACTCTACTACTTTACTTCTCGGATGAAGCTTTACACTGATTTTTTCTCCTACCTTTTTTTGGAAACCTTCTAATATATTTGCTAATTCTGTTTTAAAAGCTATATCACCCAAATCAGAAGGCACATCGAAATATATATAGTTGCTTAACGGATGATTACTATTATAAGAAAAAATTCGTCTATACAACTCTTTATAATCATCATCAATTGTTCTAATTGGAATAAGTTGAATATTATTTTTACAGGAATAGTATTTGGGTTTAAATAAAAATAAATTTGCTACCTTTTTACCCCTCAATAATAATTTATCAATTTTGTTAAAAAATGATTCAATCTCATAGAAGTAGCTTCCGGTCCCATCCTCAAAACAATTTATTTTAATACTTCTATTGGCAAGCAGAAATAATTTAATAATTGTTGATGGATAAGAAAAATACACTTCATCATAATGTAATTGGACCCCTGCCTTTTTCAGTATGGAATGAGATTCTAAATAATTTTTACAATATGAATATAGTCGGATAAATCTATTTTCATTTTGCGCTTGTAATTCCAATTCAATACTAGGAACTGTGTAAACATTATCAAAAATAGAGACTTCTTTTAATCGATATGCGATATCTCTATGATTTTCAAAATGATTTAATATGTATATATCATTAAAGCCGTCTAAATAATATTGATTAACAATTTGACATGCAACTATAATTTGATACGGTGTTGAACAAAAAAAGCACCTACGTTTCATCTATTTTAACCTTTGCTTTCTGACTGCTAACTAATACTAAGTACTTACTCTTAAATATAGATAATCCTATTAAATAATATAAAAAGAAATCACCTAAATAAATTGGGAAAATATCATCAGTGAACGCTCTAAATAACAAGCAAACAAAATAAACAAACAACAAACGATAATTTCTATATAAAAAAGTAATGGCTTTATAAAACATTATTAATATTAATACGAAACCAATCAAGCCAAACTTGCTATGAATATTTAAAAATGAATTATGGACATGGCCATATAGTGAAATTAATCCAAGAAATTGATTTTCCCCTGCGCCAAATATAAAAAACTTAGCCGATTGCGATATTTTCTTTAGGTAATCTATCCACATAATCAACCTATGACTAGTTTGGGAAATAGAAACCAAATAGAATCTGGAGAGAAGCCGTTCTCTGTGCGGTAATGCAAAAACTATTACCCCAACTAAACATATGATTAGAAAGAGAGAATAACCAAATTTTCTTGTCATTTTTATTTTACTACTTTTTTGAAGCACAGTAATATAGGTTAGCACAAACAATAATACAAGAGAAATTATTCCCGATCGTCCCTGAGCCCATAAGGCGATTATTAAACTAACACTTAACTCCAATAGATTCAAATTCATATTATTATTTTGAAAGTCGGATATATATATGTATCCTAAAAACAAAAATAGTACAATAGTTACATAGTTTTGACTTTGTAATAGAACGTAATTAGCATTCCCTCCTATTAGAATATGATATACAAAGAACAAGGCTGGAATCCAAAATAAATATTTGAACAATTTCGGAAACAACCTATAGTTCAATGTAGATAACGCAACTCCACCGTACGAAATTAAGGAAACAATAAATCCGTATAAATTTGTATTGTCATTTGTAATATAATTGAAGGCCCCTAAAAATAATAATCCACTTAATATTAAAATATAGGTTATGTTTTCGCGTAAGTATGTCTTTTTAAAAAATGAAAATATATATAATACTAATCCAATAACTAATGTAGACATTATCAAAAAACTACTATCATATCGGAATTGTGCATATGTTAGCATTAAGTGTAGAGCTATAAGAATATTCACAATGATTCGATTAGTTTTATTTTCTGTATTCAATATATCGCCCTCACCTTTAAGTAAAATAATAGAACTAAAAGCTTTACACTCTTTAGGCCATTATTGATTTTTATACTTTTTAGTTGTTCACTATATTTTACAATGTATTCTGCTAGTTCTTTCTTATCTAGAAGCTTTAAATTACTTAATAGTCTATATATAATGGCTGCTGGCATTCTATATCCTTTTATAATATTTACAGCTTCCTCTTGATTAGGATAAATAGAATTCATATATATTTTTTTCATAGCTTTTTCTTGCCATTGAATATCTTTTTCAATTTTATCTAAATTATCTTCACTTAAATTATTGGTTTCTAATCTATAATAATTAGTTAAATATCGTTCACATGCCACTTGCTCCGAATTTAAAATTACCTCTATAAAAAACAGCATATCCTCTCCCCAATTTAACTTTTCATTAAATCTAATCTGATGTCGATTAATCAAAGACTTTTTAATTAACCAAGAATTAGTATGGGGAGTTGTCCTATTTTTTAAATAATTTATTAAAATATTTCCATTTATAAATTCTATATTCTCTAATGACTGCTTATTTGCATAGATATTATTGTGACCACAATAAGCTACCTCATTTATATCAATAGTATTTAACATTTCTTTTAAAAAAGATTTTTCGTAGGTATCATCAGCGTCTATAAATGATATATATTCTCCCTTTGACACTTCAATTCCTTTATTTCTAGCAACAGAAACACCCTGATTTTTTTGGTAAATATACTTTATTCTAGAATCTATAAATTGTTCAATAATTTTTTTAGAAGAATCCGTAGAACCATCGTCTATAATAATTAGCTCAAAATCTTCAAAATTTTGATTCAAAACAGAATTTATTGATTTTTCTATAAATTTCTCTTTGTTATACACAGGCATAATGATTGAGACTTTCACTACGCTCCTCCTTTCATTAATTTTTATATTTCATCATATAAACTCAATAGTCGTCGTTCCATTTCTGACCATGAAAAAACATTGGTTATTTTTCTAAGATTATCCTGCTTATTATTAAGTTCTTCTTTAGTTAATTTTGAAAGTAAATAATTAAAGTCATTAACATCATAATTTATTACCCAACCGATATTATATTCTCTTACATAGTTATCTACACCAGTATTAAATGCCATTATTAAAGGCTTACTTAAAGCAATACCCTCATAAAACTTATTAGGTGCAGCATAATTGTGGTTCCTTATAGCGGGATCATACATCGCCACCAATACATCACAATTATTTTCTAAAGCCAAAGTATCCTCATATGATAACTTCCCATAAAATATGACATTTGAAGTTGTGTCTGCAAGTTTTAGGAAATATTCAGAAAGTTGCCCAAAACCTCCTATATGAAGTTCGAGGTTCTTATGTTTTTTCATACTTTCTCCAAGTTCCCTCAAAAATCTTCCCTCTTGAAGAATACCAACATAACATAGTCTTAAAATATTATTGTTAATATTCTTATGTTCTTTTAAATCTAAATCGACATCTGGTGTATTATGAATAACCGCAAGATATTTAGGTGATGTTCCTTCAATTTGATGTTTTCTCTTTTCGGTGCATATAATCACTGCATTTGCCGTATTAATAACCAAATTATCAAGTTTCTTTATGAACTCCTTAAAAATGGGAGGCACACTAAATGCATCAACATAATAATCAAATATGTCATATACTAATTTTTTTCGTAATAGCTTAGAAGCAATCATTCCTGTTAATGCCGTATCAAAATCACAGGCATGAATCACATCATATTCATCCCTATTTAGTACCAACCATTTAAATAACTTGACTTGAAATTTAATTAGTGGCAGTAGATTTTTCTTGAAACCAGCTCCAAATTCTGCTGAAATACCAAAACGATATATTTCAGACCTAGATTGTTTTAGTTTTAATTCAGCTTTACTATCTGTAGATTTAGAACGGTCCCACGCTAATATTTTTACAGAGTGATTTTTATTTAAGCTATTTACCTCTTTTTCTACTCGTGAGTCAGGGTTTACAGCATTACTTCGTAGAAGAATAATTCTCATTTAAAAAGCGTCCTTATTATCATAATAAATTTGTTTCATTTCAGAATTTACGACAACAATACTAAAGGATTTTATTTTTTTTATATTATATTGTCCTATTTGATAAGCTTCGGTAGGTCTATAGATTAGACTTTCAAGAGATTTTGTGTAGCACTTCGCATTTTTAGCATCACACATATAACCTCCTAATGTGTCATCTATTAAATCATTGTTCCCTCGTATATCAGAAACCACACAGGGAAGACCTATAGACATTGCTTCCATCAAAGAAGCTGGTAACCCCTCTTGCAGAGATGGGAAAGCATAACAATCTGAAAGGGATAAATATTCACTAACATTTCCCCTATAACCTAAAAGGAATACCTGATTAGTCAAATCTAATTCATTGATTAAGTTTTCTAGGTACTCTCTTAACTCACCTTCGCCAATGATCAGATATTTAATTTTAGCATTGGAAATCTGTTTAATTGCCTTGATAATTACTTCATGGTTTTTGCGCACTGATAACTGCCCGACACTAGTAATCACAAAATCAGAATCTGTAATATCATAATCTTTTAATAAACTATCTCTACTTATTTCTTTTTTCGAAAATTTACTAGTGTCTATACCAATTCCATTTATATGGACCACTTCGCCTGCTTGCTTAAAATCTTCCTTTGCGCGTTGGTAATCTTCATTATTTATAGTAATCAACGTATCCGTATAACGCGCACAAAATTTTTCAATTGGATAAAATAACAACCAATTCTTCTTAGGTGCACCGTCAAAAAAATGGAAACCGTGGGCTGTATAAATCATACGACAATCATCATTACGAAAAGCGAGCCGACATATCACTGAGCCAATTGGTGAATGGCAATGAACAATATCATAATCGTTTTTAGTCAGTTCCCTTGTTAGCTGATAGGCCTTATTGATTTGAGTTAATTTTGATATTGATCGTGGAATAGGAATATTGTAGTAAATGATTCCCATATCATCTAATTCTCTCTTAAATTCTTCTACACGTTCATCAGATGTAATACTGCCTTCATCAAAGTTACAAGCAACATCAACTTGATATCCTAAATTTTGAAGTATCTTTATATTCTCCATATTGAACAAATCAATCATGGAAGCAACTGATGCATAAATTAGCGCTCTTTTCATATAAATTCACCTACCCCTCCGTCTTCTCAATCGATTCTCGTAAATCATTCACTTGATAAGCGCCACCAAAATGCTGGCTCATCTCTTTTTGGTAGTAGATACTACCAAATACCTTGTTGATTAAATTTTGCTTGGCTAGAGCCTTCAAAATCGGGTTAAAGCCCTTGGTTAAGTGTAATTTTTTACCCAATACCTCAGCGATGGTTTTGACCATTTCGCTGGTTTTCACATAGTCTGGCATCTGTGGATAGAAGATGCCCTCAGCTTCCTGGTCAATAATTAGCCGGATTAATTCACACAAGTTGTCAATATGTAGCATAGACCGCTTATTATCAATATCTGGAAAGACCGGAGTCTGCTTGGCAAACTTGGCCAAAATTGGATAATTCCCCTTTGAGCCTTTACCGTATATCATCGGTGGTCTGATTAGAGCTAGTTTAAATTGATCATCAGCCAAAGGTGTCAGCTCTTTTTCAGCTTGTACTTTAGAATCCCCATAAAAGTTATCTGGATTAAAAGGCGTTTCAAGAGTAATTTCCTCCACCTGTGATCCGTAAACAATAATAGAGGACATATGAATATACTGACCTACCCCTGCTGCCTTAGCCTTTTTGGCAATGGCAACAGCTAGGTCACGGTTGACCTGGTAGTAAAGGTCTTCCAAGTTTTTATCATTGGAATTGTGGGCGATGCCAGCTACATTAAAAACGGTATCGAATTGGCTGAAATCCTTATTTTGCCAATCATCACCCTTAAAATCCCACTTGGTTACCTGGTAATTTTCAGGCCACTGGGCTAGCCAGTCAGCAAAGCTATCGCCAATATAAGAGTGCTCACCAGTAATGAGTATCTTCTTCATCAGCCTTCCTCCACTTCTTGCTTGGCCTTTTCAATAGCGCCAGTACCACCTTCAACTACGCCATCACTCTTGAATACCGAAACAATGGTACCGAAGAAACATTTAATATCCATAATCGGACCCATTTGTTCAATGTACTGACCATCCAGGCGGGCCTTGATGTCTATCGGTAACTCATCGCGGCCATTGATTTGGGCCCAACCGGTTAGGCCGGGCCGGACATCATTGGCCCCATACTTGTCCCGCTCAGCAATTAAATCGTACTGGTTCCATAGGGCTGGTCGTGGCCCAATTACAGCCATCTCCCCTTTTAGGATGTTGATAATTTGCGGTAACTCATCTAATGAGGTTTTACGCAAAAAGCGCCCCGACTTAGTGATAAATGCCTGAGGATCATTTAAGAGGTGGGTCGGCATATCATCGGGGGTGTCAGTCCGCATGGAGCGAAACTTATAAATTTGAAAATGACTTTTGTTAAGCCCCACCCGTTTTTGCCTAAAGAATACCGGACCCTTGGAGTCTAGCTTTATCCAAATGGCGATAATTAAAAATACTGGGCTGAGTACAATCAAACCAAGTAGGGCTAATATAAAATCAATCAAGCGTTTAAAAAACGGGTACATGCCTATCCTGCCTCACCTTTATTATTTTTTCAATTCTTTAAAACTTCACAAAATATTCTTATTTTTTAGTATAACACGACTTAGGGTTAGAAATACCTAAAATTACCAGTTTATACGATTGTGTCCAAAATTTTTGACATGATAAAAGGGTCATGCCAAAGACCGACCCTTTTACGCGCAAATGAACTGTTTCTTTGCTTGCTATTATTCTACCACTATCGGTGGGAAATTTGTATGACGAATTGGTTACTTTGCCCAAATGGTTGTTTTGCCTGCCTGACTAGTCCTGGTCTGGGAAGGCGGCCACTAGACTCGACCATTTCTTGGCGATTTTAGCGAAGATTTGGTTGGATAGGTGGCCAAAGACCTTGACCCGCCCCCACTCGATTAGGCTACACAGGAGGTAAATCCCAGCCACAGTCAGGATTAAATGGCCGACAAACAGGAAGGGGTTGGCCTGGTGGAAGGCTGGCGTCTGGAAGAGGTCTTGATAGAGCCACTGGCGGATAAAGGCATCATTATGGATGAGATAAACCGCAAAGGCAAAGCCGGCCAGCTGGTTGATGACTTTTTTAACCAGGGGTGACTGCCAGCGGACTTGTTGCATAAACATAAAGAAGCAGACCGCCCCGGCCACATTAAATATGTAGTCATAGGACCAGGCCCGGCCAGTCCCCCCATCATAATATTGGTGGGTCATGGCTTCAGCGAATGTCGCCAGCGCACAGGCTAGGTAGCCCGCCAGCCACCACCAGCGGTTGACTTTGGCCTGGGGCTGCCCTGGATAGTGAACCCGGATATAGTAGCCCAAAAGATAGATGGTGATAAAATGCAGGATGCCATAGCCATTGAGCCGGCTGAAGGTTTCTTCATAGAAGGAGGAAAAAACTGGAAAGGCCAGGAGCCAGATGGTCAATAGCTTGTGGTAGGCAGATTTGCGGAGGCCGTTAAGCAGGCGGTTGATAAAGGGCACCAAGAGGTAAAGTAAGAGATAACAGCGGACAAACCACTGCTCGCCGTAGAGATGAGGCATGAGGGCCTGGTTGAGGTAATCCGCTCTGTGGGGATAGAGACCAGTCGCCACCGCCACGGCGTAGATGGTGATAGCGTAAAAGAGTGACAGGGCCAGGACCCGGAGTGGCTTGATCAGTTGAATACTGGTCTTGCCAGCCATAAAATAAGCGGTCAAGAGGACAAAGAGATTGACCCCGATTATAGCCAGCGACTCCCCTAGATAGGTCAGGTAGTAATTGGCGGATCCTACTGTGGTTTGACTCAGCGCCCCACCCAGACTGCCATTGAAATAATGGAGGGCCACCACCATCACCATCGCCACCAAGCGAATCGCCTCAAAATTTGTCTGCCTTTCCTTTGCCATAGCCATCTCCCCCGCTCTAATTATATTTAGTGATTATACCATTCTAGGGGGCGCGCAGGAATTGAAATCTTGGCGGGCTTGTAAGGTGGAAAAGTCTGGACCGCGGTCCAGACTTTCAACTATCAAGCAAATTCATTGCTTGAGCCATTCACTACCCTATTTGGGCTAGATAGTGCAGTGATTATCTTTTAAATTGACGGAGCGAGCTAGCTCAGCTAAATTCACTACACTAACTATGAGAGAACGGGCAGTGAATGCACCATAATCAGCTCAAGCCTGCGCCCAGACCAAAATTCTCTACCCTAACTGCAAGAGAATGGGTAGTGAATATGCACCAACCCCCTAAAGCCACAGCCCAGACCAAAATTCTCTACACTAACTGCAAGAGAATGGATAGTGAATCCACCACAATCCACTCTAGCCACCGCCTAGCCCAAATTTCTCTACCCTAACTGCAAGAAAAGGTGTAGTGAATCCCCCACACCCCCTCAAGCCAAGGACCGCACCTAGATTCTCTACCCCAACTCCACAAAAAGGTGCAGCGAATCGCCCAACCCTCTCCCCAGCACCAACATTCAAATCCACCCCAATCAAAATGAAAAAAGTCTGGACGTCGGTCCAGACTTTTCTTCTATATATATAACATCATTCTTCAATATCAACCGCCTGCCCTTGTAGTTTGACGTCTGCTTGCTCCAGGCGCAGCCGGCGCTGGCTGGATTCATCAAAGTAGGCGTTGAGCTGGGCGTAGTCATCATCCGCCAGGGCTTGCCGAATGCCCTGCAATTGCTCGGCGAAGGCGTCAATGACGGGCAGGAGCTGGTCTTTATTGGTCACAAACAGCTGGGTCCAGAGTTCGCCGTTGATCTTGGCAATCCGGGTCAGGTCGCGGTAGGAGTCGCCGACATAGCGGATGGTCTCGGCCTGGTTCTGGTCGGCGTTAATCAGGGCCACCGACAGGACGTGGCAGAGCTGGCTGGTGTAGGCGATCATGGCGTCGTGCTGGTGGGCACTGACTTGAGACACCCGCTTGAAGCCCAGGCTGTAAATCAGTTCGGTCAGGGCCTGGACATGGGCCGGGTCATTGCGGTCGTCGGGCATCAAGAGGTAGTTGGCGTCCTGGTAGACGGTCCCATCGGCGTAGTCGTATCCCTGGTTCTCCTTACCGGCCATGGGGTGGCCAGCGATAAAGTCCAGGCCGGCTGGTAATAGCTGCCAGACTTCTTCGACCATGGCGCCCTTGACCCCAGTGGCATCGGTAATAATGGCACCGGCTTTAAATTCGTCCTGGTGGGACCGGATAAAGTCAACCAGGTCAAAGGGGTAGAGGGTAATGATGACCAGGTCGGCTTCCTGTAAGATGGTCTGGTTACGGGCTTCACCCCGGCTAATCACGCCGTCAGCCTGGGCCCGCTGGAGGGTCGCCAGATTGTGGTCGATGCCCATGACTTCTACGGGAAATTTATCCTGGGCGGCCAGGGCCTTGGCGAAGGACCCGCCGATGACCCCCAGGCCGACGATGGCGATTTTTTGCATAGTTAATGTCATAATTTGCTCCTATTAATATAAGTCAGGATTACTGATTCTATCCTCTATTCCTCTTAACATTCTTTTTAACTTATAATTTTGCAGAGACTCGGATACTAACAATACGTACCTTGTAGATCTGCCTCCTCCTAATTTTTCAACAATTCCTAAATTGATTAACTCCCCTATTGTTTTTCTAAATGCATAACCAGTAATTCCGAATACTTCTACAGCTTCACTACTACTAATAGAATGTTTTTCAATTAAGTAGTAAAGAATTTGTTGTTGTTCCTCAGTATAATCTTCGAAGGTTTTCTCTAAATCTACTTTCCAAATCCTTAGATTAGTATGATACTGTCCTCTTAAAATTTCAGGAAATTTCAATTGATATTTAGTAACAGTATCAATTATTCTTGGCCCGCCGCTACCAGCTTTTTCTGAATACCCAATTCTTCGCATCATATTTGAGATAGTATGATTGCGGATATCAGAGTGACCGCCATTTATAAATTCATCCACTGTCACTCGCATCTTCCCGGGGTTTTCAAATTCATAATAATCCGGATAACTTGTTATTTTAATAGGTTGATTAGAATCATAATAAGCATGCATAAGTGAATTAATCAATGCCTCTCTTACTGAAACGGACAAATCTTTTTTAAAGGGTAAGCGTTGTTGAGTTTGCTGATCAACCTTAAATTGATCCTTTATAGTGTTTTGTAATTTATCCAAAACTATCCTTAAAAAACTATAAATATTCAGTTGTGGATATTGGGCATCGCCAGTAGACACTCTATCTATCCAGTCTGATGTCATCGTATTTTGTTTCTCAAAATAATCAATCTGAAACCCAGGAAACCTATCAGTAATTGCATTGTACTTACCAAAGAATAACAAACCGCCTTCAGTAAGATAATAGCTCCCATCACCTTGCCTATCTTTTCTAAGTGCACCTACTTCAACGAGCATATCATGAAAATCCATAGTACGATAAGTGACTTGTTTAGTTTGTTGGTACAGTTCTTCGCGATAAATTAATAAATCTTCCTCATTAAGATCTGATATATCGTAATTCTTTAATAACCCACTATCTGTTTCTTTTTGAGATCCAACTACTAGTGCCTTAAAGTGATTTGGTGATAACTTACGATCTCCTTCTCCCAATCGCTCGTATGATAAATCAGGATTATTATTTATATAAACGGGTTTTTGCTGATACGGGGCCTCAGGTATAACTATTTTTAGGACTGCTTTGTCTGAGTTAGTATAAATAACATCTACATTATCGTTAGTCAATAAATTATAACTAACTTTATGGGGATTATTCGCTGTATTAAACAAATCTTCCCTAATTTTATCTGGATTTTTTAATCCTGTTACCTTGTGCTCTTTCTCATCAATTCCTAAATAAATTATTCCACCATCTGTATTAGCAAAAGCTGAATAGGTCTCCCATAATGATTTTGGTAACCCCCCTTCAGCTTTTTTTAATTCAATCCCTTTTCCCTCTACTAAATTTAGTAAGTCTTTTTCTTTCAAATTTTCCCTCCACTTGCATTTATCGTATCAATCCATTGAGTCCGTACACTGATAACAACGAGAAATAATTGTTGAGTACTTCTATGTTTCTCTATTATTTTACACTAATTCCCTAACATCTATTAATAAGAAAAGAGTTCTTGAAAAGATTAACGCACGAATAAAATTTAAGATAAAGCTTGTTAAATCAAGCTTCTAACCTATTACCCCTGGAGATTATACAATTTTTCGAAAGAATATCGAACGAATAAATTAAATGATGTAAACCTAATCTTTTTAAATTACAGGTAATCAACCAAGACTTCTTGGGCCTGGTAGCAGCCGATGAGTTGGACATAGGCCGCGGCATACTCCAGGGTCTGCCAGAAGACTTGCCGGTCCAGGGCCAGGCCAGCCGTATCCACTTCGATAAAGAAGCCATAGTTGAAGGGCTTGTCTTTAATCGGCCGGGCGTCCAGGCCGTTGAGGTTACAGTCGAAGAGCTGGAAAACATCTAATAGCTTGGCCAAGGCGCCGGGCTCGTGGCGGGTTTCCACGTAAAGCATGAGCCGGCTGGCTTGGACGCGCTCCCGCCGCCAGCGGTTGAGGACGGCCCCTAGCCCGGCTTTGGGCACGGCCAGCCTTTCCATGACAAAGAACCGGGTCATATTGGTGGTTTCCGACTGGATCTTATCTTGGAGGCTGGTTAAGCCGTAGAGGGCGCCAGCCGTAGCTGAGGACAGGGCCCCATATTTAGGGTTACCAGATTGGCTGACAAAGCGGGCTGCCCCGGCCGTATCGTGGTATTCTTCAGCCTTGATATGGGGATAGGCGGCGAAGAAGGACTGGCACTGGGACAGGGCTTCCGGGTGGGAGTAGACCACTTCTAAGTCAGCGATTTGGGCGCCGGGCAGGCCCCACAGGGTGTGCTGGACCGGCTGGTAGAGCTCCTGGATGGCGCAGACCGGCTGGTAGCGGAAGTGGTCCAGGGTCCGGGTGATCAGGCCAGTGGTCGAATTTTCCACCGGCATAACGGCCCGGTCCACGTGGCCTTGAACCAGGTCAGCCACCATGACGGCAAAATCGGTGTAGGTGACCATGTCGACCTGCTTTTGGGGAATCTGGTTGATTTTCAAATAGTCAATGAGGCTGGCATGGCTGTAAGAGCCGGGAATGCCTTGGTAAGCAATTTTCATGGGGGAATCCTCTCTAAATACAGGCTAACTTTATCAGCCGCCAACCGGTTCTAGTTAGCCCGGTCGGTGTCGATAATTTGGTAGTAACGAATAAAGATAATCAGGGCCAGGACAAAGCCCAGCACGGCAATCCAAAAATTCAGGGCCATGATCCAGGCCACATGGTGCTGGGCCAGGTAGCCAGCGATCATGGGCATGGTAAAGGAAGCAATTGAGCCAAAGGTATAGAAGACTGAGGTAATGGCTCCCTTACCGACCGGTAGCATTTGGCCCATAACCGTCAGACCCAGCTGCATGACACCGCCCGCAGCGAAGAAGCCAACTAGGAAGCTGCCGATTCTCAGGATGGTTGGCGTTGGCCACTGCCACATCAGGAAAATGGCGATGGCTGAAGCAAAGGTGTAGACCAAGACCAGGTTGACCGTCCGGACCCGGCTGGCTAGCCAGGCGGAAACCGCCACACAGAGGACAGACCCAATTGAGTAGTAGGACAGGAGCTGGTTGGCTTGACTGGTGGACAGACCGGCCGTGGCCTGACCATAAGTATTGATGTACTGGGAGACCACATAGAAGGTCGCTTGGGAGACGAAACCATAGAGGATAAAGGCCGTCCCCTCCAACCACATTTTGGGTTGGGCCTTGTGCTTGATGGGGTTGATGACTTTAATCGCCACCTCGTCGTCCGCGTCAGGATTGGCTAGGTCACTGTCGGCCTGCTGGGCTTTTTGGGCCTGGGCAAGGGCCTTCATGTCCTCATCCGGGAAGGGCTGGCGGGACAGGTAAACCATGTTGACCACCAGGGCCAGCATGACCAGGATAAAGGTCCAGCCAAACCACATGTCCAGGGCCACTAATAATGAAATCATAAAGGGCAAAATAAATTGGCCAATTTGGACAAAGGCTTTGATCAACACATTAGCCGTACCAGCACGCAAGGGGAAGGCCTCCATCAGGGCCGGATAGGAACCCGAATCCAGGCAGGAGTTGGCCAGCCCCGCCACCACTGCACAGGCCATGGCGACATGGATATTGGTGGTCAAAAGGATGCCTAGGAAGAAAATCAGGTAGATGGCCATGCCCAGCTTGATAAATGGACGGCGGCCGAACTTGTCCGACAAGGGACCGGACGCCACAATGGCAATCAGGCGGCCAATCCCCAGCATGGAAATCACTGAGGAAATCCCCATCAGGTCAGTCCCCCACTGGGCCATGAGGACCTCTTGGTGTTGGGAAATCATAATCACGCCCATACCGTGGATCAGGTAGTTCATATAGATGCCCAGGGCGGTTGGGGCATAACGTTTACTAGTCATTTTAATCGCTTCATCTGTTGCCACTTGGGCAGTCATCGGCATATCAGCCATGGTGGTCCCTTCTTTCTAAATCATTGATAATCCACTCGGCCACCTGGTCGGGTGTCATCAGGTCAGTATTGATGGTTTGGCCGCCCGCTTCTTGGTAGCGCGCTTGCCGGGCCAGGTAGCGGGCCTTGGTCGCCGCCTCCTGACCAGGTTGGGCCAAGGGGCGGATGGTTTCAGTATCCTGTTGAATGCGCTGGTAGAGGGCATCAAAGTCAGCCTGGAGATAATAAACCCGGTCGGCCTGACTGAGTAGCTGGCAAACCGCCGGCGTCTCCACACAGCCGCCCCCCGTCGCAATCACCCCCGGCTGGTCCAGGCTAGCTTGAATGGCCTGAAGTTCTAGTTGGCGGAAGTGGCCTTCACCAAATTGTTCAAAAATTTCCGGGACACTGAGGCCGGCCTGGTCGGCAATATAATCATCCAGGTCAACAAAAGGCTGGTTGAGCCGGTCAGCCAGGATGCGGCCGACCGTGGTCTTGCCAGCCCCCATGAAGCCGATGAGATAAATAGACATGGACTTTCCTTCTTTCTAATCATGCGTTTGGGCTTGTTTCAATGGTTTCCCATCCTAGTGGATAGAGCTAGCTTGGTCACTGACTTAACAGAACCATTAGGGTATTTCGCAGCAGGTTAGGAGTTAGAGGGGGCTAATCTTCCTTAACTCAACCATTAAGGCACTTTACCCGCTCCTAAGACCGCTGGTTAAATGCGCCCCCTAGTCCTTTAGTCGTTCAGCCGCTCAACTTCCCGATAAAAGTCGGGATAGGAAATCGATACGCAGTCGGCCTCGGCCAGGTTAACCTCCCCTGACTTGACCAAGAGGGCGGCGATCTGGGCCATCATACCGATGCGGTGGTCGTGGTAGGAGTCCAGGTCGGCTGCCTTAAGCTGGCAAGGGCCTTCAATAATCATGCCGTCCGGCGTCCCTGTAATATCGACGCCTAATTTACTGAGTTCGGTCACGACGGCTTCAATCCGGTCGGTTTCTTTGACGCGGAGCTCTTCGGCGTTGCGGATAACAGTCTGTCCCTGGGCCTGGCTGGCCATGAGGGCGATAATCGGTAGCTCGTCGATCAGGGTTGGGATGATGTCGCCGGCGATTTCAATGCCCTGGAGCTGGCTGGCCCGGACGCGGATGTCGGCGCGCAGGTGATCCTCATCCAGGTAGTCAATGTCCACCTGGCCGCCCATGGCCTGGGCCACTGCTAGGATGCCGGCCCGGGTCGGGTTGGTGCCAACATTGGTCAGGGTCAAGTCTGAGCCCGGAATGATCAAGGCCGCAGCGATAAAGAAGGCGGCTGACGAAATATCACCCGGCACGGCGATGTCGGTCGCCGTCAAGGACTGGCCGCCCTTAATTTTAATGATCTTGCCGTCAACGTCTAGGTCGACGCCAAACTGGGCCAGCATGCGTTCGGTGTGGTCGCGCGACCGTTCTTTTTCCACTAGGACCGTCTCGCCCTCAGCTTGGAGGCCGGCCAGCAGGATGGCTGACTTGACCTGGGCTGAAGCCACGGGCATGTCATAGTGGATGGCGGTGAGGTCTTGGCCACCAGTAATCTTTAAAGGCGGCAGGTTCTTGTCGCCCTGACCTTGCACCACACCCCCCATGAGGGACAAGGGTTTAGGCACCCGGGTCATGGGCCGCTTGGACAGGGAGGCGTCCCCCACCAGCTGGCTGTCAAAGTCAGCCCCGGCTAAAATTCCGGACATGAGCCGCATGGTGGTGCCGGAGTTGCCGCAATCAAGGGGGCCAGTCGGGGCAGTCAAGCCAGCCAGGCCCCGGCCTTTAATGGTCACCAGGTCGTCAGTCACCTGGATATCGACACCTAGCTGGCGGAAAATACTGATGGTGGACAGGCAGTCGTCGGCCTTGAGGAAGCCGGTCACCCGCGTCTCACCCTGGGCCAGGGCGCCAAACATGACCGCCCGGTGGGATATGGACTTGTCGCCGGGCACTTGGATGGTCCCGGTCAGGCCCGTCGAATTGGTTAATAATTGTTTCATCCGTGGTCCCTCCTAAAGCTATTTGCCTGCTTGGTCTGCCGATTGCCAGATGGCTGGATCCTTGAGGTCGGCCCGGTAGTCGGCGACTGCGGCCTTGAGGTCATTGAAGTTATCATGGGGGAATTTTTCCAGGACAGCCTGGGCCAATTCGGTGGCCACCACGGTTTGGGCAATAATGGTCGCAGCTGGCACCGCCGTGGTGTCAGACCGCTCGATATTGGCCTGGTAGACTTCTTTAGAATAAATATTGACGGAATCCAGCGGCTTGTAGAGGGTCGGGATTGGCTTTTTCACCCCGCGGACAATAATGGTATCGCCGTTGGACATGCCGCCCTCAATCCCGCCCAGGTGGTCGGACTTGTGGTAGAAGCCGCGGTCAGCCGCATAGGCAATCTCATCCATCACTTGCGACCCCGGCCGGTCAGCCACCTTAAAGCCATCGCCGAATTCCACCCCCTTGAAGGCATTGATCGACACCATGGCTTGAGCCAGACGACCATCCAGCTTGCGGTCCCACTGGACATAGGAGCCCAGGCCGGCCGGCACATTGTAGGCCCGGACTTCAACAATCCCGCCTAGGGTATCGCCATCACGCTTGGCCTGGTCGATCCGGTCTTTAATTGCTTGGGCCTTGTCCGGGTCGATCATCTTGACTTCTGACTGGTCGATGATGTCGCGCAACTGGTCGGGCTGGTAGTCAGCTGGGTTGACCTCACCATGGATACCGCCCAGGGCTGCCACATAACCAATCACGTCGATGTCTAGATGCTGGAGCAGCTGTTCCATCACTGAACCCAGGGCCACCCGCATGGTCGTCTCCCGGGCGGATGACCGCTCCAGCACATTACGGAGGTCCTTAAAGCCGTATTTAAGACCGCCGACTAAATCAGCGTGGCCAGGACGCGGATGGTGGACAGTTCGTTGCTGCTTGACCTTGTCCGCAACCGGGGCTGGATCCATGACCTTGGCCCAGTTCCTGTAGTCCTTGTTCTCCAGGGTTAAAGTCAGCGGTGAGCCCAAAGTCAGACCGTGGCGGAGACCAGAAGTAACCGTAATCTGGTCGGTTTCAATCTTCATCCGGTTCCCCCGACCGTAACCCTGCTGGCGGCGGGCCAGGTTGGCATTAATGGCATCAATATCCAGGGGCATGTTGGCAGGCAGGCCTTCAATAATCGTGGTCAAGGCCGGGCCATGGGACTCACCGGCAGTAATAAAACGTAGCATATAAGACTCCTTTTCTAATTAAACAAGCAGTTGGATCAGATTCACGATGGGTTGGAACGCAAAAAGACCTACACTAGGTCATCTAATGTAGGTCTTAGCTTGTGCATATCCTGCTAAAAAAGCTCGCGCCGGACGCCCATTAGATGATCTATATCGATCTACATAGGCTCTGGCGGTGGCCACCATCAATTGCTTTAGCTCTATATAGATACAAACCGGTTGTTTGGCCGTGTTTGCACCTAAATCTAGCTGCAAACACTATCTAAAAAAGCTAAAGTAATAAGCTGATTGGATTGATAGCGAACAATTGACTAGCATGATAGCCTCCTCGTGAATTTGTTAGGATTACTATAAAACTTTGTTTGCAGCTTGTCAAGGGAATATTCTGAACATTTTGTAGTTATCGGAATTAGGTATCAGGTGATCGCGCATGATTGGTCAAGGCATGGCGCGCGGATCGTGCAATCTTCAGCTCATTCTCTGCTAATTTTCTTTTTAGCGGACTTTGAAAGCAGGAGTCGGTCCGGTCGCCCAGCTCATTCTTGGTTAATTCTAATTATAGCTGACTTTGAAGGTAAGACACTGTCAAGTCCACAATCTTGTGTAAATTATAGAATGTAATTTACACAAGATTGTGGACTTGACAACAGAAAATACTAATTCTCTACTCCTTCTCGCCAATTTAGTGCAGTGAATCGAGCTTGCTTTTAAATCTGCCAACAAAATCGAGATTCTCAACTCCTTCTCGCCAATTTAGGGTAGTGATTCGCACTTGCTTATGAAGCTACCAACAAGAAATCGAGATTCTCTACTCTTGCTTGCCAAATTAGGGTAGTGAATTTGGCTAAGCCAATGATCTTCCAGCCGAAAATCCCCATTCTCTACTCCTTCCCCCTAACTTAGTGTAGTGAACCCACCCAGTCCTCCTCCTCTCAGCAGCCTTCCTTGAACCCGCGCGAAACCAACCCCCAATCCAGGCCAAACAAAAAACTACCAGGCAGTCATCAACTGAGCTGGTAGTTTTTTGTCTTATCAAATATGAGCTTATTTCTCGGCCTGGTCACTGGTCTCGGCCGCCAGATCACGGACCTGGTCAGCCTCCTGACCTTTATCCAAGTAGACCAAATACTCTTCCCCCTGCTTAACCACATGGCCGCCGTCCAAGTCACTCACCACTTGATCATCGCTGTAATCAGCCACCAAGAGGTCTTTACTGATCAAGGCATCGGCCGGCACCTTACCGGAATAAGTATGGAAGTGATCACCGTGGGCCGATACATAGGAGTCGGCCAGGATTTTGACCACCACTTCTTGGCCATGGGCTTCGTCGTGGTCATGGTCGTGGTCATGATCGTGGTCGTGATCATGGTCGTGCTCATACTCATCCTTTGCCTGGTCAGACTGGACATAGGCCACTTCATTATCCTTTTCATCTGTCTGGTCATCCTGGTTAGGCTGGCAGGCTGCGAGGCTAACTAGGGCCAGGCTGGCTAGTAATATTTTTTTGCTTGTCAAGGCAACTTCCTCCTATATTAGTTATTTTTCAAGGCTTGGTACAAGGTTTCTAAGTTTTTCTCCATCAGGTCAAGGAAGCTATCATCCGTTTTGGGGTCGGCTTCCAGCGGGTCAAGAGTCTCAATCTTGGCCCCAGTCGCCTCAGCCACCACCTGGGCGATTTTTTGGCTGGTGTTTGGTTCGACAAAAATGGTCTTAACATTGTTGGCTTTAACAAAGTCCTGGATTTCAGTCAGCTGCTGGGCAGTTGGCTCAGTGTTAGACTCCACCCCGGCAATACCCAATTGCTTGAGGCCAAAGCGGTCAGCTAAGTAAGCAAAGGCCGTGTGCTGGGTGACGAAGGTCTTGTTGTCCAGACTAGCAAACTTGTCTTGGTAGTCAGCCACCAGCTTGTCAGCCCGGTCTTTAAAGGCTTGGGCATTAGCCTGGTAGGTTTCCTTGTTGTCCGGGTCAATCTCTGACAGGCGGTCGGCGATGTAGAGAGCCTCTTGACCAGCCAAAACAGGGTCTAACCAGGAATGAGGATCATAAAGGGATTTCTCGTCCATCCCCTGGCTGACCTGCATATCCTCCAGTCCGGCAACTTTTTTCAACTCCACCCCTTCTGAAGCTTCAATAGTGGTTGGCTTGCCGTCTTGACCGATATTCTTGGCCCAGCCCTCTAGGGTCCGGGAATGGTAGACAAAGACATCGCTGTCCTCAATGGCCGCCATGTCGCTGGCAGACGGCTCAAAGTCGTGGATGCCCTGGCTTGACTGGATCATCTGAACCGTATTCAAGTCTCCCGCCACCGCCTTGGTGATCTGGTAGACCGGGTAAAAACTGGTGACAATCTGCATGCCCTGGCCCTCAGCTTTTTGGTCGCCGCCCTTGGACCCGCAACCAGCTAAAACAAGGGCCAAGCTGGCCAGTGCTAATAGTATTTTAGTAATTTTTTTCATACTTACCTCCTGATAAATCGAAATAGTTCCGATTAATCATAAAACGACTACAGCTTTTTGTCAAGTTTATTGAAATTCAAATTAGCTGGGCATTCGCTGTGTGAATCCCGCCTGCAAAGTCGGCTAAAAGGAAAGTTAGATGGGATTGGGGCTCGCCTTATGTCAAGTCCACAATCTTGTGTAAATTATAGAATGTAATTGGTGGGTATAAATATTTAGACTATGTTATTAAAGAATTTATGAGGACATGTCTCCCAATATTCATGCAAATCAAGCAATACACTTCCTATAAGTCGCTCCGCAGCCTCTATATTAGGAAAGAGGCCGACAACTTTCTCTCTTCTTCTAATTTCTCGATTTAGCCTTTCTAGACTGTTAGTTGTTTTCAGTGAAACGCGATAAGGTGTGGGTTCTAATAAGTATGGGATAGCATCTTCGAAGCCTTCCTCTAGCGTATTAACAGCTTTGTCATATTTCTCATTGCCACTAACGTATTCTACAAATTCAAATTTTAACTCTCGCGCTCTTTGTTGACTATCAGCATTAAATATTCTCTTTAGAAGACTTCTCTCATGACTGCAATCCTTTTTTGGAAAATGAGCTAAAATATTACGTAGAAAATGAACCGTACACCGTTGCCAGGTAGTGCCTAAAAATTGATTACTAATCGCTGATTTTAGTCCCTTGTGGGCGTCAGATATAATTAATGTTGGTTTAGTTAGGCCTCTGGCCTTTAAATCAAGGAAGAAGTTCTTCCAGTTTTCTTCTGATTCATTATCAGCAATCATAAAGCCGATAATTTCGCGACGATTATCATCGTTAATACCCTGAGCAATATAAACACCTTTAGAGACAGAACGATGGTTTTCGCGAACTTTAATATACATGGCATCGACATAAACATATCGAAAATTCGTATGTGTTAGGGAACGCCCTTTAAATTCGAAAACAGCAGGGTCCAAGTTTTTATTTACTGAAGAGACAAATGATTTAGAAACACCTTCGCCACAGAGTGTTTCAACAACCTTCTTAATACGGCGTGTTGAGACCCCATTAATATACATTTCGGTTAAAACAGCCACAAAGGCCTTGTCCATACGTTGATATTTATCGAATAGCTTGGTATCAAATTCTCCTGATCGTGTCCGAGGGACATCCAGTTCAACAGTCCCTACCTTTGTTTTAAAGTTTCTTTTATAGGAGCCATTACGATAATCTTTCCGGTCATCTGTGCGCTCATAGCGCTTAGCATTAATAAATTCCTCACGCTCTGCTTGCATATAGGCATTAAAGATGGTTACAGTTAGGGACTTCATCATCTGATCCATATCACTGTTTAGAACTGCCTCTGTAATTTCTTCTAAGTTTAGGGTAATATTTAGTTGAGCCATAATAATCTTCCTTTCAATGTGTTTTAGCCAATTACATTGTAACCAAAAAAGATTATTATGGTTTTTCTTTTTACACAATTATATGGACTTAATCTCGCCTTAGCTCGAATCCTGCCTTCAAAGTCATCTAAAACATAAATTAGCTAAGAATGAGCAACAGATCTGCTAAACCTCCGCCTTCAAAGTCTGCTAAAAGCAGAATTAGCTAAGATTGGCGATTGACTTAACTCGAATCCTACCTCCAATGTCCGCTAAAACAAAAGTTAGATGAGAATGGACAGCAGACCAGCTCAACACCCGCCTTCAAAGTCATCTAAAACATAAATTAGCTAAGAATGAGCAACAGATCTGCTAAACCTCCGCCTTCAAAGTCTGCTAAAAGCAGAATTAGCTAAGATTGGCGATTGACTTAACTCAAACCTTGTTTTCAAAATCCGCTAAAAGAAAAGTTAGATGAGAATGAGCAACAGACTAGTTCAATCTCCGCCTGCAAAGTCAGCTAAAAGAAAAGTTAGATAAGAATGAGCAACTAACCAGCTCAACACCCGCCTCCAAAGTCAGCTAAAACAAAAGTTAGATAAGAATGAGCAACAGACTAGTTCAATCTCCGCCTTCAAAGTCAGCTAAAACAAAAGTTAGATAAGAATGAACAACAGACTAGTTCAATCTCCGCCTTCAAAGTCAGCTAAAACAAAAATTAGCCGAGAATGGCAGACAGACCAGTTCAACCCCCACCTTCAAAGTCTGCTAAAGGCAGAATTAGCTAAGATTGGCGATTGACTTAACTCAAACCTTGTTTTCAAAATACGCTAAAAGAAAAGTTAGATGAGAATGGACGGCAGACCAGCTCAAACCTCACCTCCAAAGTCCGCTAAAACAAAAATTAGCCGAGAATGGCAGACAGACCAGCTCAACCCCCGCCTTCAAAGTCCACTAAAGGCAAAATTAACTGAGACTGGCGCCGAGGTGGACTTAATGCCATGCCGATAGCTTTAAGGCGCCGGCCAAAAAGATAAAATTTCCCACAAAAAAAAGACCGCAGGCAAGCGGTCTTGTCATCATATTATTTATACCTGGCCTGCTAATCAGTCCAACTAGTTTAATCCAGTCAGGCGCTTGTGCAGGTCTTGGTAGGAGAAAATCTCGCCCCCGCTGTCAACATAGTCGGGGCGGAGCAGGTAAACCACCTTGGTCCGCTTGTCCAACAGCTGGGCCTGGCGGCTGTTAACCATCAGCTTCAAATGAGGCGATTCCAAAATATTAGTGGTTTGACCATGACCACTGGTGCCATTGGGGAAGCTAATAATCGACCGATTGACCCCCTCCTCTAGCGCCTGCAAGAAAACCTGGTCTTGACCGGGCTGGTCGGCCTGGTTTGCCACCAGCTGGTTGGCAAAATACAGGCGGTTATAAATATCCTGGTCGCTGTATTGGCGCGATTTATGGTGGTAGTCAATCACCTGTTGCAGGCGGAGCTGGCCCTGGCGGTCACGACTAAAGACCAGGCCAATCTCATTGTCATAATGCCAATAATCGCGGCCATCATACTGGCGGCGTTGGTCGGGCGGACCTAGCCGCTTCTCAATTTCCTGGCCGGTCAAGGGACCTTGCCCAGACAAAAGTTGCTCCCAGTCCCGGTTAAAGATATTATCCGGCCGGCTGACAAAGAAGGCAGCCACCAGGACCAAAGCAATCACAATCAAAGTAATATTCTCAACGCGTCTTTTCATGGTGGCAGCCTCCTTTCCTTATTTGCTTAACTTGACTTGCTTAAAGTGAAAGAGCTGTGACCTTGGTCACAGCCTTCTTAAGATTTTCTACTTTTAGTTCAACTAGCTTTGGTGGTTAACACCGAAGCTCGCACCCTGTTAGTTGGGTTTGAGCAAGCATACTATATCCATACGCATTAAAAAATGCTACGGCTATAGCAAACAAGCTGAACTGATGTTGCTTCACATAAATCGATATCATATCTGCGATATGAATCGCTTTATGCTCCAGCAAATCAGTTCAAAGCGCTTTTTCTCACACCCTGGTTTAGTCGGGCTCCGTCCAGCTGAACTGGCTGTCACTTCGCAAACTGAGACAAATTATCCTGCAAATAATGCTCCTAGTTTACGCCAGTGCACCAGTTCAATGCGCCGGTCGTCACACCCTGTTTTAGTCGGGTTCGAAAAGTCAGGGCTGACATGCGGCTAACGCACTAGCTTCGCGTCGTTTCACAAAATCCGATGATATCTTTCAGATATCATTCAGATTTTGCTCCAACGATTCAGCCCTAAACGACTTTTCTCGCACCCTGTTATTTCTTAACGAATTCTGACTTGAGCATGACGGCGCCGATGCCTTTAATGCGGCAGTCGATATCGTGGCCGTTAACCGGTTCTTCCACCAAACGAATGCCGGTCACTTTAGTGCCTTGCTTAATGGTTTGGCTGGCGGATAATTTGAGGTCCTTGATGACAATCACGGTGTCCCCATCTTGTAATACATTACCGTTGGCATCTCTAACCACCGGCGCTTGGTCAACCGCGTCTTCACTGGCGGCCTCCTCAGCTTCTGCCCATTCATGACCACACATGGGGCAGACAAAATTTTGGCCATCGTGGTAGGTCAAGTCTGACTCACAATTCGGGCAATTAGGCATATCTGACATTTATTTTCCTCCTCGTCACTAATGCTTATATACTACCAAAAAACCCGGCTAAAATAAATAGCCAGCTGACGAGCCGAGGAAAAATTAGCTACCTCGACCTTTAGCTGGCTGCTAGTCGTCAGACCCCTAGTCCCTAGCCAAGTCCAGGTAGCGGGCCGTCTTGATAAAGGGGTCGGCCATAACTTGACTCTCGCGAATGGAAAAGGAAGCCAGGCCCTCGATGGTTTGACCGACTGGATTACAAACCTTGATGGTAACAAGATCGTCCTCAATATCGACCAGGCCATAACGCCCCTCCCCGGCAAAATTTTCAGACTGCCAGTTGCAAAAGACCTGGGTGACCAAATTATTGGCCTGGCCCAAGTCAACCTGCTTGTAGATGCTGGCCTGACCACGGTGTCCAGCCAAAACCAAGCGCACATTGGGGCTAGGACTGATTAGCTCTTGCCAAAGGGCTCGGCTATTTGCCTGGACGAAGCGGTCTAAATCAGTAGCGCCCGCTTGTGGCCCATCCGGCCCCCGGTAGTCGTGGGTCATGACCACCGCCGCCTGGTCCTGGTGGTCCCATAAAAGCTGCCGCGCCCAGGCCCGCACTTGGTCGTCAGGACAATAATCCAAAACCAGGAAAATCAGCTTGTCCGCGAAGTAGGCCACGTTGGCGATCGAATCAGCCTGGTAGCGAATTTGAGCCAGCTGCTGGTTGCGGGATTCATACAAGCGGTTAAAGGCCGCCAGTTGCCGCCCCGGCATTTGCGGGCTAAAATCTCGGTCATAATCCTTAGGCCCCACCAGCGGGACAAAGTCAATACCCGCCTGGTCTAAGCGCACCAGCTCATTAAAGTAAGAATTGTTCTGGTCAAGATGGGGCTGGCCATGCCGGGTCGAATTCCCCAGCTGAAAGACGACATCAACCGCCTTTAATTGATCAAAAAACAAAATACTCGTAAAAATCGGCGCAAAAACCTCGTGAAAATGACTAGAACCGGGTTGGTCCTCAGTTACAATGGCAAATCGCATGTCCAGCCTCACCTCCTTTGCTAATTACGATAATCATAGCACGCCATTACAAATATCCTGTAAAGGTTGTGTAAATCTTCTGTTAACTTTTGTCAAATATTAGGCTTGACAAGCCCGGCCCCTGCCAGTCTGCCTGATCAACCAAGATCCTTGGCCGCAAGTAGCCAAACTAAGCCAATTAAGCTAGTTCAGGCCAGCCTCTAGCAAATTCTGACCAAAATCCACCGCCTCAAATAGCTTAACTAACGCACTTAGGCTAGTTCAGGGCCACATCCGCTACAGTTAACCAGAAAACTCGAACCCCAAGTAGCTTAACTAACACACTTAAGCTAGTTCAGCGCCGCAGCCGATTAAGTCCATATAATTGTGTAAAAAGAAAAACCATAATAATCTTTTTTGGTTACAATGTAATTGGCTAAAACACATTGAAAGGAAGATTATTATGGCTCAACTAAATATTACCCTAAACTTAGAAGAAATTACAGAGGCAGTTCTAAACAGTGATATGGATCAGATGATGAAGTCCCTAACTGTAACCATCTTTAATGCCTATATGCAAGCAGAGCGTGAGGAATTTATTAATGCTAAGCGCTATGAGCGCACAGATGACCGGAAAGATTATCGTAATGGCTCCTATAAAAGAAACTTTAAAACAAAGGTAGGGACTGTTGAACTGGATGTCCCTCGGACACGATCAGGAGAATTTGATACCAAGCTATTCGATAAATATCAACGTATGGACAAGGCCTTTGTGGCTGTTTTAACCGAAATGTATATTAATGGGGTCTCAACACGCCGTATTAAGAAGGTTGTTGAAACACTCTGTGGCGAAGGTGTTTCTAAATCATTTGTCTCTTCAGTAAATAAAAACTTGGACCCTGCTGTTTTCGAATTTAAAGGGCGTTCCCTAACACATACGAATTTTCGATATGTTTATGTCGATGCCATGTATATTAAAGTTCGCGAAAACCATCGTTCTGTCTCTAAAGGTGTTTATATTGCTCAGGGTATTAACGATGATAATCGTCGCGAAATTATCGGCTTTATGATTGCTGATAATGAATCAGAAGAAAACTGGAAGAACTTCTTCCTTGATTTAAAGGCCAGAGGCCTAACTAAACCAACATTAATTATATCTGACGCCCACAAGGGACTAAAATCAGCGATTAGTAATCAATTTTTAGGCACTACCTGGCAACGGTGTACGGTTCATTTTCTACGTAATATTTTAGCTCATTTTCCAAAAAAGGATTGCAGTCATGAGAGAAGTCTTCTAAAGAGAATATTTAATGCTGATAGTCAACAAAGAGCGCGAGAGTTAAAATTTGAATTTGTAGAATACGTTAGTGGCAATGAGAAATATGACAAAGCTGTTAATACGCTAGAGGAAGGCTTCGAAGATGCTATCCCATACTTATTAGAACCCACACCTTATCGCGTTTCACTGAAAACAACTAACAGTCTAGAAAGGCTAAATCGAGAAATTAGAAGAAGAGAGAAAGTTGTCGGCCTCTTTCCTAATATAGAGGCTGCGGAGCGACTTATAGGAAGTGTATTGCTTGATTTGCATGAATATTGGGAGACATGTCCTCATAAATTCTTTAATAACATAGTCTAAATATTTATACCCACCAATTACATTCTATAATTTACACAAGATTGTGGACTTGACACGCAGCCGCGTCAATAAGCGGAAAATCCGCCACCTCAAGTAGCTTAACTAACACACTTAAGCTAGTTCAGCGCCGTAGTCGAGCCAATAAGCGGAAAATACACCGCCTCAAATAGCTTAACTAAAGCACTTAGGCTACTTCAGCGCCGCAGCCGCGTCAATAAGCGGAAAATCCGCCACCCCAAGTAGCTTAACTAACACACTTAAGCTAGTTCAGCGCCACATCCGCTACAGCTAACCAGAAAACTCGAACCTCAAGTAGCTTAACTAACGCACTTAAGCTAGTTCAGCGCCGCAGCCGCGTCAATAAGCGGAAAATCCGCCACCCCAAGTAGCTTAACTAACACACTTAAGATAGTTCAGGGCCACAGCCGCTACAGCTAACCAGAAAACCCGAACCCCAAATAGCTTAACTAGCGCACTTAAGCTAGTTCAGCGCCGCAGCCGCGTCAATAAGCGGAAAATCCGCCACCCCAAGTAGCTTAACTAACACACTTAAGCTAGTTCAGCGCCACATCCGCTACAGCTAACCAGAAAACTCGAACCTCAAGTAGCTTAACTAACGCACTTAAGCTAGTTCAGCGCCGCAGCCGCGTCAATAAGCGGAAAATCCGCCACCCCAAGTAGCTTAACTAACACACTTAAGCTAGTTCAGGGCCACAGCCGCTACAGCTAACCAAGAAACCCGAACCCCAAATAGCTTAGCTAGCGCACTTAGGCTAGTTAAGCGCCGCAGCCGCGTCAATAAGCGGAAAATCCGCCACCCCAAGTAGCTTAACTAACACACTTAAGCTAGTTCAGCGCCACATCCGCTACAGCTAACCAGAAAACTCGAACCTCAAGTAGCTTAACTAACGCACTTAAGCTAGTTCAGCGCCGCAGCCGCGCCAATAAGCGGAAAATCCGCCACCCCAAGTAGCTTAACTAACACACTTAAGCTAGTTCAGGGCCACAGCCGCTACAGCTAACCAAGAAACCCGAACCCCAAATAGCTTAGCTAGCGCACTTAGGCTAGTTAAGCGCCAAGGCTCCCTAAGTTGAACCCTGCGCTATGGCCCCCTAGGCTGAGCCGCCCACCAAACACGCACACCGAGCTCCCCTAAACTAAACCGCACGCCAAGCTCCGCCTAAGCTAAACCGAAGTCCGCCGCCTCAAATAGGCCAGCCAGCCCAGCAAAAGCCAGCCAAAGCCGACAAGCAAAGCCGCCAGCCGACAAAGACCACAATAAAAAGGCTGGGGACCCGGCCCCAGCCCTCACAAAAGTAAAATTATAAGCTAGCCGCCCAGATAAGCAGCCTTAACCCGCGGGTCGGCGGCCAAGTCAGGGCCGGCCCCTTCTAAAACAATCTTGCCGGTTTCCATCACATAAGCGTAGTCGGCAATTTCCAGGGCCTTAGAAGCATTTTGCTCAACCAAGAGGACGGTCATGCCGCCCTGGTTGATCTGCTGGATGACCTCAAAAATTTCTTTAACCACCAAGGGCGCTAGCCCCATGGATGGCTCATCCAACAAGAGCAGCTGCGGCCGCGACATCAGGGCCCGGCCAATGGCTAGCATCTGCTGCTGGCCACCAGACAGGGTCCCGCCCAATTGTTTTTGCCGTTCTTTTAAAATTGGGAACTGGCTAAAAATCTTTTCAATATCCTGGTCAATTTCATCGTCAGTCCGCTGGAAGGCCCCCATTTCGAGGTTTTCCAATACGGTCATGGATTCCAGGATTTGCCGGCCCTCTGGCACCAAGGCAATGCCGGCGTCCACGACTTTATAAGTCGGCAGGCTGGTCAAGGATTGGTCCATAAAGGTGACCTGGCCAGACTTAGGTTTAATCACCTGCATGATGGTCTTCATCAGGGTTGACTTACCTGCCCCATTGGCCCCAATCAGGGAAACAATCTGACCGGCTTCAACCGCTAGGGAAATTTCTTTTAAGGCTATGATATTGCCATAGCCCGCTTGTACCTGGTCTATTTTTAACATAAAAGCCCTCCTATTCGCCTAAGTAGGCATCGATAACAGCCTGGTCATTTTGAATTTCAGCTGGCGTGCCGTCCGCGATCTTGACCCCGAAATTAATGGCCACAATCCGGTCACAAATTTCCATCATTAGGTTCATATCGTGCTCGATCACGATGATAGTCACGCCCATATCGTTGATTTTACGAATCAAGGCCATCAGGTCGGCCGTTTCCGAGTCGTTCATCCCGGCTGCCGGCTCATCCAATAATAAGAGCTTCGGATCAGCCGCCATGGCCCGGGCGATTTCAAGCCGGCGTTGGGCCCCATACGGCAGGGACCCGGCCAGGTCTTCCGCGAAAGTCTCCAAGCCCACCATTTCAAGCAACTGATAAGCCTTGGCAAAGGCCGCCGCCTCTTCCTGGCGCTGGGCCTTGGTCTTAAAGATCGAGGTCATAAAGTTGGCATCCAACTCGCTATGCATGCCCACTACCACGTTTTCAATGGCAGTCATCTGGTCAAACAAGCGAATATTTTGGAAGGTCCGGCTGATGCCGCGCTTAACGATTTCATGGGACTTGAGGCCGTTGATATCCTGGCCAGCCATGGTCATCTCGCCGCGGGTGACTGGGAAAACGCCGGTAATCATATTAAAGAGGGTGGTCTTGCCGGCCCCATTTGGCCCGATAATGCCAAAGATTTCTTGGTCCTTGACGGCAAAGGAGACGTCCTTTAAGGCCACCACCCCACCAAATTCCTTGGCAACATGTTCAAGTGTCAGTAACATTAGGCACCCTCCTTATCTTTTTGATTAGCTGTCACATAGTCAGGGGTTTTACCAGCCTGGCGTTTGGCCCGCAACCGCCGCACCATATCCACGGTAATAATCCCGTCCGTCCGGAAAATCAAGAGCAAGACCAGCAGGATACCGTAAATCATATCCCGCCATTCGGCCATAAAGCGCAGCATTTCTGGCAAGGCTGTCAGCACAATTGACCCCAGGATTGGTCCCCAAATCACGTCCGAACCACCGAAGACCACGCACAAGAGGTTGTCCACTGACAGGCTGAAGTCAAAGTCGCCCGGGTTGATAAAGTTAGTGGCGTGAGCAAAGAGGGCACCCGCTACCCCAGCCACAAAGGCTGATAGGACAAAGGAGGTCAACTTGTACTTGGCCACATTGATCCCGGCCAACTCAGCGGCATGGTTGTCCGCCTTAACCGCCAGGAAGGCCCGGCCGATTTTAGATTGCTCTAAGTTTAGCCACAAGTAGACAATCACGGCCATAATCAAGGCCACAATGACAATTTGAACCAGTGATTGCAGTTGGTTGTACTGGATGCCAGTATTTAACAGCCCCCAACCGGCCAATAGGTTGGTCACTTCTTGACCCAGGGACGGAATGCCTGATAGCCCCAGGGCCCCGTTGGTGATTTCCAGGTTTAAAAAGAGGACCCGGACCACTTCAGAGAAGCCAATGGTGGCAATGGTCAAATAAAGACCGGATAGTTTAGTGGTTGGCACCCCGATAATCAGGGAAACAACCGCCGCCACAATGGCCCCAATCAAAATGGATAGGAACATGGGCACATTGTAATTCATAGTCAAAATCGCTGAGGTGTAGGCCCCAATCGACATAAAACCGGCCGAACCCAAAGACACCTGGCCCGACTGGAGAACAATAAAAACTGAAATAGCCGCGATCGCATTAATCAAGGCGAACATGGCAACTTGTAGATAATATGGATTCAAAAAGCTCATTAAGGTCGACCGCCTTTCTTGATGCCGCCAAAGAGACCTTGGGGACGGAAGAACAAGAGGATAATAATTAGGATAAAGGCAATGGCATCGCGCCAAGCAGAGGCCCCGTAAGCCACGGTGAAGACCTCAGCAATCCCTAAAATGAAACCGCCAATTACGGCCCCGTTGATATTACCCAGACCACCCAGGATAACAACCGCCAGTCCCTTGAAGGACATTTGGCCCCCCATGGTTGGTGAAATGGCATCATAGGTTAGCCCCATCAAGACACCTGAAGCCGCACCCAAGGCCGAAGCCAGCATAACGGTCATGGTAATGGTCCGTGAGGTGTTGATGCCTAGTAACTCAGCCGTTTCCGGATTTTCCGAAGTGGCCCGGATGCCTTTACCAACCTTGGTCTTGTTGATCACATAAGAAATAATCACCATTAAAATAATAGCTGTTAGGAATGAGACCACTTGGACCTTAGAGACATTAACATCCCCAATTGAGAAGGCATAGTCATCTAACACCTTAGGGAAGGCATGGGTTTGCGGGCCAAACAGATTCAAGGCCAGGTTTTCTAAAATCAAGGAAATCCCGATAGTTGAAATCAGCGGCGCCAAATGCGACACATTAGCCCGTCTAAGCGGACGGAAGGCTAGGAATTCTAGCAGGAAGCCAAGGATTGCCCCGACCACCATAGCCACTAAAAGAGCCAGGAAAATATTAACTTGGTAGCGGGAAACTAGGATGAGGGCCGTATAGGCACCGAACATGAAGATTTCCCCATGGGCCATATTGATAATGCCCAAAACCCCCAGAATCAGGGTGTAACCAATAGCGAAAATGGCGTAAGTTGACCCGAGTGTCAGGCCATTAACCAATTGTTGGATAAACATATGTTTCCTCCTTTGCATGGATAGTAAATGAAATTTTTTGTTTGTGATTAAATGAACGCGCATTAGATAAATAAACAGAGCAGGAACAATTTATCTTATTCCTGCCCGTTTATGTTATTCACTTAATTCTGTAAATTGGCCATCTTCAATCTTCAAGACTTGTACGGCCATTTCTGGGTCACCTTTTTCAGTGAACTTGAAGTCACCGGTTACCCCTTCAATGGTATCGATGTTGGCTAAGGCGTCGCGGAAGGCTGCCCGGTCTTGGGTCTTGCCTGAATCTAACCAAGCTTGGTAAAGCAGGTAGATGGCGTCATAAGATTGGGCCGCAAATTGGTCAGGCTTCTTGCCGTACTTAGCTTCGTAGTTAGCGTTGAAGTCACGGACCTTGTCAGAATCGCGGTCTGGGAACCAAGGTGTCCCAACAATAGAACCGTCAGCCGCTGCTCCAGCTTGTTCGATAAACTCAGGTGAGTTAAAGCCGTTAGAGCCAACGATTGGTTGGTTTAGCCCCATTTCCCGGGCCTTCTTAACGATGAGAGCCCCCTCTTGGTAAAGCGAAGCCACCGCAATTACGTCTGGATTTTTCGCCTTGATGTTAGTTAATTGGGCTGAGAAGTCTGTATCGCCATCCGCAAAGGTTTCGGTGGTTACCACTTCTACCCCAACTTCATTAAAGGTATCTTGCAGGGTATTGTTAACAGATACCATCATGTCGTTGTTTTGTGAATAAAGGACGGCAGCTGTCTTGTAGCCTAATTCATCGTGTGACTGGCGAACGGCTTCAGCAACTGCCGTTGACTCAGGAATGGAGTTACGGAAGATGTAGTCACCGATATCAGTGATACCTTCAGCTGTGGTTGAGGTTCCCAGCATGGTCACGCCCGCTTCTTGGCCAATTGGGCCAGCCGCAAACATTTGACCTGATAAAGTTGGCCCTTCAATGGCTAAGACATTGTCAGAGTGGATCAGCTTGTTGACGGCGTTGATGGTCTCATTCTTGTCACCCTTGTCATCTTCGACAATCAGTTCAACTTGACCGTCACCCTTTTGGTTAATTTCTTCAACGGCTAACTCAGCACCCTCTTTAATAGAAGTACCATAAGCCGCCGCGTTACCAGATAAAATCGTCACTAAACCGAATTTAGCAGTATCCGCGTCCCCACTCGCATTGCCGGCAGAATTTCCGCCACCGCCGCCACAAGCGGCCAATAGAAGCATGGCAGAAGCTGCCAAGCCAAACAAAGATTTCTTCTTCATTGTTTTTTCCTCCCCAAATAATTTGTTAAAGATTATTTTACGCATTCTTAAGAATAATGCAAGTCAATTTTCGAATTTTCTGTCAATTTTGACAGATTAGAATTGTTATAAAATTTAAAAAGACTGTTATCACGGACTTTGTGAAGTTTGTTGGCTAAATATAGCAAATAAAAACTTTTATCGACCGGTGGCTTGTGAAAAATATCCAGCCACTCTTAAACTTTTTTTAATTGTTTCTTAATAACTAACAATTCATACAATTGACCAATGATGGTATAATTTAACTTTATAATTAGGAGGAGTTACATTATGAAAAAACAATCCCTCAGTCGCAGCCAGCGACTGGTCACCGCACTCATGTTGTTCGGCCTCTTTTTTGGTGCCGGTAATATTATCTTTCCCATTTTCCTCGGTCAAGCCGCTGCCAACCAGACCCTGATCGCCAGTCTGGGCTTTAACCTGACAGCTGTCGGCCTGCCCCTCTTGGCCATTGCCGCCATGGGGATTTCCGGGTCAGATTCGGTCATGACCCTGGCCAGCCGGGTATCTAAACCCTTTGGCTACTTCTTTACCATTGCCTTGTACCTAACCATCGGCCCCTTCTTTGCCATTCCCCGTTTGGCCACCGTCTCCTATGAAGTTGGCCTGACCAGCTTCGTCCCGGCCAACCAGCAAGGCCTGGGTCTCTTTAGCTATTCCTTAATATTCTTTGCCCTGGCCCTTTTTTTGGCCCTGCGCCCATCGCGGATTATCGAATGGGTAGGTAAGTACCTGACCCCGATTTTCCTGGCCCTCTTACTGGTCATTGTCATCCGCGCCTGGCTCGATCCAGCCGGTTTGGACACCAGCCAAATGGCGACTGGTAATTTTGCCGGCCAAGCCTTGACAACCGGGCTCTTAGAAGGTTACAACACCATGGACTCCCTGGCAGGTTTGGCCTTCGGAATTATCGTGATTAAGGCCATCCAGGATTTTGGCGTCAAAGAAGGCCGCCTGGTCGCCGTTGAAGTGGTCAAATCTGGCTTCCTAGCTATCTTGTTGATGTCAATTATCTACCTGGCATTGGCCCTCTTAGGCTGGCAGTCACGCAACTACCTGCCCCTAGCTGAAAACGGCGGTATTGCCCTGTCACAAATCACCCAACACTACTTTGGCCAGGCCGGTCAAGTCCTCTTGGCCCTCCTGATGTTTGTGGCCTGTCTCAAGACCGCTATCGGCCTAATTGTGGCCCTATCCGAAACCTTTGCCGGCATGTTCCCTAACCTTATCAGCCAACGGGCCTGGGCCATCATCGCCAGCCTGGTCGGATTTGGCGTCGCCAACATCGGTCTAACCGCTATCATTCAATTATCCCTACCTGTCCTCATGCTGCTCTACCCGCTGGCCATCGTCCTGATTGTGGTCGCCCTCCTGCCTTATCGTTGGCAAGGACCGCGCGTCTACCAAGCAGCCACCGCCTTTACCCTGGTGCCAGCCCTGGTCGATTTTATCCGGACCGCCCCAGCCGTCTTATCTGAGTCCGGCCTAGGTACAGCCGTCCAAGCTTGGGCCACCAGCTACCTGCCCCTCTATGGCGTCGGCTTTGGCTGGATCCTCCCAGCCCTAATCGGTATCCTAGTAGGTCTCTGGCTCAACAACCGCCAGCGAGCTTAATCCAGTTAAATAAACTAACAGCCCCGCCCTTGATGAAAGCATCAGGGACGGGGCTGTTTTATTTTAAAGGCTAATTCAAGGCTGGCACACAGCGCTTGGTGGTGAAACGATATTCACTACACGAACGCGCCTAGTTAGAGGAGTGATTTAGGATAGTTAGAAAATCAGTGCCGCTAAAGCTAGCTTCACTAGCTCTTTTCGCTTAGTTAGGGGAGTAATTTTGACCGACCATGTCAAGTCCACAATCTTGTGTAAATTATAGAATGTAATTGGTGGGTATAAATATTTAGACTATGTTATTAAAGAATTTATGAGGACATGTCTCCCAATATTCATGCAAATCAAGCAATACACTTCCTATAAGTCGCTCCGCAGCCTCTATATTAGGAAAGAGGCCGACAACTTTCTCTCTTCTTCTAATTTCTCGATTTAGCCTTTCTAGACTGTTAGTTGTTTTCAGTGAAACGCGATAAGGTGTGGGTTCTAATAAGTATGGGATAGCATCTTCGAAGCCTTCCTCTAGCGTATTAACAGCTTTGTCATATTTCTCATTGCCACTAACGTATTCTACAAATTCAAATTTTAACTCTCGCGCTCTTTGTTGACTATCAGCATTAAATATTCTCTTTAGAAGACTTCTCTCATGACTGCAATCCTTTTTTGGAAAATGAGCTAAAATATTACGTAGAAAATGAACCGTACACCGTTGCCAGGTAGTGCCTAAAAATTGATTACTAATCGCTGATTTTAGTCCCTTGTGGGCGTCAGATATAATTAATGTTGGTTTAGTTAGGCCTCTGGCCTTTAAATCAAGGAAGAAGTTCTTCCAGTTTTCTTCTGATTCATTATCAGCAATCATAAAGCCGATAATTTCGCGACGATTATCATCGTTAATACCCTGAGCAATATAAACACCTTTAAAGACAGAACGATGGTTTTCGCGAACTTTAATATACATGGCATCGACATAAACATATCGAAAATTCGTATGTGTTAGGGAACGCCCTTTAAATTCGAAAACAGCAGGGTCCAAGTTTTTATTTACTGAAGAGACAAATGATTTAGAAACACCTTCGCCACAGAGTGTTTCAACAACCTTCTTAATACGGCGTGTTGAGACCCCATTAATATACATTTCGGTTAAAACAGCCACAAAGGCCTTGTCCATACGTTGATATTTATCGAATAGCTTGGTATCAAATTCTCCTGATCGTGTCCGAGGGACATCCAGTTCAACAGTCCCTACCTTTGTTTTAAAGTTTCTTTTATAGGAGCCATTACGATAATCTTTCCGGTCATCTGTGCGCTCATAGCGCTTAGCATTAATAAATTCCTCACGCTCTGCTTGCATATAGGCATTAAAGATGGTTACAGTTAGGGACTTCATCATCTGATCCATATCACTGTTTAGAACTGCCTCTGTAATTTCTTCTAAGTTTAGGGTAATATTTAGTTGAGCCATAATAATCTTCCTTTCAATGTGTTTTAGCCAATTACATTGTAACCAAAAAAGATTATTATGGTTTTTCTTTTTACACAATTATATGGACTTAATCACCGACCAAGGCAACGTCACACCCTATAGCCAATTTCTCTGCCCTTTATCACCTAATTAGGGTAGTGAATTCTAACAAATAAGGCAGGACACATACTATAAACAGTTTCTCTACCCCTTATCACCCAGTTAGGGTAGTGAATTTCATCAGCTGGGAAATTCCCAGCTCTAAAGACAATTTCTCTACACCTTTTCGCCTAGTTAGGGTAATGATTTTGACCGACCAAGGCAATGCTACTCCTCATAGACAATTTCTCTACCCCTTCTCGCCTAATTAGAGTAGTAAATTCTAACAAATAAGGCAGGCCACACACTATAAACAATTTCTCTGCCCCTCATCACCCAATTAGGGTAGTGAATTTTAACAAATAAGGCAGCGCCACACCTTGTAGACAATTCTCTACCCCTTATCGCCTAGTTAGAGTAGTGAATTCTACCAGCCAAAAATACTCATCCCTGAAACCAGCAGCATAAAAAAAACCGCCTAGCTCACTTAAGAATTAGCGCTAGGCGGTTTCTAGTTCATATGTACTTGTCAGCAGGGCCACTAGTCGGCTTTGAAAAAGCAGCCCCCACACCCTTTAGTCGGGTTCGGTCTGGCAGAACTGAAGTCCTTTCATAAAATCCGACACAATATCTGCGATATTACTAGCCTGGGGTTCCAAGGATCCTGGTCTAAGCGCCAACGCTCGCACCCTGTTTAGTCGGGTTCGACTTGGCAGGCATGACGTCACTTCAGAAATTAGTCTCAATAGCTTGCAGCTATTGGCCTCATTCCTTCCAGTGATTCATTCCTGAGCGCCAAAGCTCACACCCTTTAGTCGGGTTCGGTCTGGCAGAACTGAAGTCCTTTCATAAAATCCGACACAATATCTGTGATATTGGTCGTCTTATATTCCAAGGATTCAGTTCTAAACGCCAGCCCTCACACCCTATTCAACTAAACTTACCCAAAGTAAATCAGGTAGAAAACGCCCAGGGTGGCGAAGAAATTATTTAAGGCATGGACTGCCATGGCATCAACCAGCTTCATACGCTGGAAGTAGGCCCGGTGCATGATATAGCCCATGGCAAAATAAAGGAAGAAGGAGAGGAAGTTGGTTGATAGGTGGACGCTAGAGAAAAGCAGACTGGCCACGATGGCCGTCAAATGGGTCTGTTTACCCTTGAAGAGATAGTGGGTCATCAAACCGCGGAAAATCAGCTCCTCAGCCAGGGGCGCCACCAGGCACATAACCACTAACGCCACCAGGATGCCGACCGTTGACCCCTGGCTAAAGGCATCAATAATGGCCTGGTCGTTAGCCGTCGTTTGATCGCCATTCAGGTAGAGGATCAGCCAAGATAGGACCGCCACCACCACCCGCATAATTAGGAAGTAGATCACAACCAGCTTGCCATTAGGTTGGCCCAGGCCCTTGATAGCAGCTAAGCGGCCCTGATTTTTATCAGCTGCTGAACCCGCCGGCTGAGCGGCCAGGTCTTGGCGGTCGCCAAGTGGCTGGTCCGGCGCAAGCTGGTCAGAGCCGGGCTGGCCCACCACCCACTTGCGGTATTGGCAAAATAACCAGTAAATCATAGCAAAACTAACCACCAGGCTCACTAGACCAACCACCAGCCCCCAGCCATTAGGCAGGGCCAAGGTCATCATGGGCAGGCCATTGGTAATATTAATCAGCAGGATATAACCCACCATCACTAGGCAGCGAATAAAGAGATTGGGATAATTTTTTTCTGACATAAAGTCCTCCTTAAAGGTCTGTTTTCATTACTTGTTTCATTGTAACACAGCCAAATCCAAGCAGCCCCGGTCAAAACCTTGATTATAATCCAGCCAGCCCAAAAGCCAAAACAATCAGCCCCCCAAGCCCTCGAAACCTAAAAACTATCAATGACCCCAGCCCACCACCAGACCTCTCGGCTAGTCTTGGTCCTTGAAAATAACCCCATTGCTAGCCAGTTGGTCCAGGGTTTTAGGGCCGATACCGTCAAGGGCCAGGACTTGGTCCCGGGTGACGTCAGCAAAATCCTCCTTAGACCCCAGGCCAGCGTCAACCAGAATCCGGGCCTTGTTGCCGGAAATCCCTTCAAATATGGGATCAAAAATCTGGTCGTGGCGGGCCGCCGTCTCACGGAAGAAGTCCCGCCGCCAAGTAAAGGCCTGGGGATCCAGGTCGACCAAGATGTCGCGGACCTGGCGGTAGAGGTAACTACTGCGCTCATAAAGCGGGCTCATAATAGACAAGCAGAAGGCCAAGCGCCCATGGTCAACAGCCATCCGGCCCTTGTCATCCAGGGGCAGGGTCTCCAAGTTGATCTCCTCAAAGCCTAGTGCCGACTGGAAGAAGAAGGTCACGGCTGAGTTCTTCAGCCAGAGCCGCTTAATTAAAGTCTGGGCATAGGCCAATTCATCACCAAGAATGGCCGGCGCCACCATGGCCAGCATCATCTGGTCATCGGCTTCACCCCCGAATTGCTGGTAGACATGCTGGGCCCGTTTGGGCTGGTCAGTCAAGGCATAAATCGTCATCAAACGAAAGCGCATGCCCAAATCATCCTCAGGCAGGATGTCTAAAACCCGGTTGGCCAAGTTTTCAGCCCGTTTAAAGAGAAGCTGGTCAATTAAGAGTTCAATCAAAATCGTCACAAACTGGCAATAAGGCCAGTTAATGGTGGAATCCAAATTCTGGCTAGCCAGTTGCTGGTGGTAGCGCTTTCGGTAGGCCTTTTCAAGCGCCATCATCTCGTCCAGGTCATCCGGCGGGGTTAGGCCGGTCAGATAACGCAAGATCTGGCCAGTTAAATTTCCCGGCTCCAGCTGGGCCACCCGGTCCAAGAGCCCCTGGCGCTGGCTTGGGTCATCCGTTAATTGGACCGCCTCTAAAATCGCATGGACATCGCTTGACTTGACCAGGTGATTATAGTCAATATCCATATAGTTCTTGACATAGGCCTCAGCTGCCGCTTCTTCATCGGTAAATTCCTCAGCCATCTGACTAATAAAGTCAAGAAAATCCTGGTATAACTCATCATCGTGCTTGTCCTTCATGCCACTACTCCATTCTTTGGGATAATATCCCAGTTCTTATCCCTATTCTAACAAGACTTGCCCCAACCGCCAAGCCCCAACTCTAGCGGGCCAGATAAATACTGGCCTAAGAAAATCTTAAGTAAATGGTCAAGCTTAATTACTTCTTTTTTACAAGTTCTTTGCCTAAGATATAGGAGTAAGAGAAAGGAATGTTTGCATGTTAACTTTAAAAAACCTGCGCAAGACCTACCAGGTAGGCGACACCACCACCCACGCCCTGGATGGGGTGTCGATTAATTTCCGGCCCCAGGAATTTGTCGCGATTTTGGGGCCCTCGGGTTCCGGTAAAACCACCCTGCTCAATGTGGTAGGCGGCCTGGACACCTACGACCAAGGCGATATGGTCATTAATGGCCAATCGACCAAAGACTTCCAGGACCAGGACTGGGATGCCTACCGCAACAACACCATTGGCTTTATCTTCCAGTCCTACAATCTGATCAGCCACCTAACCATCCTGAACAATGTCGAACTGGGGATGACCCTATCCGGACTTGACAATGAGACCAAACGCCAAAAGGCCTTGGACGCCCTGGACCGGGTCGGCCTGGCTAACCAGGTCCACAAGCAACCCAGCCAGTTGTCTGGTGGTCAAATGCAGCGGGTAGCTATCGCCCGGGCCCTGGCCAATGACCCCGACATCCTGCTCTGTGACGAACCAACTGGGGCCCTGGACTCAAAAACCGGCCAACAAATCATGCAGCTCATCCAAGAAGTGGCCCAGGAAAAACTAGTCATTATGGTCACCCACGACCAAGACCTGGCCGAAAATTACGCCAACCGGATTGTCCACTTCAAGGACGGGGAAATTATGGCCGACTCCAACCCCTACCAGGATGAAGACCAGGCCAACACCCTCCAACTAAAGCGGACCAAGATGTCATACTGGACCGCCCTGAAACTATCCTTCAATAATATTAAAGCCAAAAAAGGGCGGACCTTCCTGACCGCCTTTGCCTCCAGTATTGGGATTATTTCCATTGCTGTGGTCCTGTCCCTGTCCAACGGTTTCCAACAAGAAATTGAGGACACCCAGGCCGAAACCACGGCTCAGTTCCCCATCACCATCTCCCAAGTGGCCTCGGACCCTTCCAATATCGACCGCGACCAAGCCGACCTGCCCGACTACCCGGACACTAACCAGGTCACGGCCGTCGCTGACCGGGCCCAGGCCGCCCAGCACGAAAATGATATCAACCAGGACTTTGTCGACTATGTCAAAAAGATTGACCCGGCCCTGGCCCCCTATATCAATTTCAACACGGCCACTAACTTGCAGCTGATGCGGGAAATTGCTGGTGATATCCAGCCAGTGACCCTCTCCAACTTTGACCAGGATTCAGCCACTGGCCAAGTAGAACAATTCTACGCCGCCAATGCTGGCCTGGGCAGTTCGACCTTCCCTGATTACGTCGGCAATGGCGACCAAAACTTCCTAGCCAGCAACTACGACCTCTTGGCCGGCCAATTACCAACCCAGGCCACTGACCTGGTCCTAGTCGTCGATGACCACAATCAGACTAACCTCAATGCCTTGAAAAACCTAGGCTTTGATATTAAAGACGGCCAAAATCTGGACATGGATCAAATTATCGGCACCAAAGTCCGCTGGATCGCCAACGACAACTACTTTGAAAAAGTCCCATCCGGCCAATTCGTGCCCAAAGCAAACACCCAGGCGGTCTACCAAGCGGACGGTAACCAGGACCTGACCATCACCGGCGTGGTCCGGGCCAAGCCCGACGCCACCATGGCCATCTTGAGCCCCGGTATCGCCTACGCTAACGACTTGACCCGCCAGGTCATTGACATTAACCAGGACTCTGAAATTGTCCAAGCCCAACAAGACAGTGACCGCAATATCCTGACTGGTCAAAAACTGACTGGCGACCAAAAATCACAAATCCTCACCAGCTTAGGGGCTGCAGGTCAACCTACCTCAATTATGGTTTATCCAAGTAACTTTGAAAGCAAGGACCAGGTCCTCGCCTACCTGGACCAATATAATGAAGGCAAGGATGAGGCCGACCAAATCCTCTATACCGACTTGGCCGGCACCATGACCGAACTAACCGGTGGCCTCATGGATGCCATCACCTACGTCCTGGTCGCCTTCGCTGGCATCTCCCTAGTCACCTCCATGATTATGATCGCCATCATCACCTACACCTCTGTTCTAGAACGGACCAAGGAAATCGGTGTCCTCAAGGCCCTAGGTGCCCGCAAGAAGGACATCACCCGGGTCTTCGACTCGGAAACCCTGATTTTAGGGGTCCTGTCCGGCCTGATCGGGATCGGCGTGGCCTATGCTGCCACCGTTCCAATTAACTTGGTGATTGAAAACCTAACCGGCCTAGTTGGCGTGGCCAAGCTCAACCCTTGGCATGCCCTGGCCCTGCTAATTACTGCCACCGTCCTCACAGTATTAGGTGGCCACATCCCCGCCCGCATGGCCGCCAATAAGGATGCGGCTGAGGCCTTAAGGGCAGACTAGGAAATAAAATCCAGCACAATAAAACAGTCCCCGCCAACTGTCATCCAGTTTGCCAGGGACTGTTTTATTTTATGGTATTTGACTAAACCTCTTTAGGCCCACAGCATGCTTAGCTAAAAGCTTAGAGTTGCTCATCTAAAAGGATATCCTGCTCAGTGACGCCTTCACCAAAGAATGGGGCTAGCTCTTGGTCATACAAGTCTTTAAACACGCCATCTTTGCTGTATTGGGCATAAGTTTCATTGATCCAGTTTAAGAGGCTGGTATTGCCCTTTTTAACCGCTGGGTTGTTGGTTTGCACCGGACCTAATTCCTTAATAGATACTACGAAGTCTGGGTTCTCTTTTACCCAAGGGAAAAGATAGGAGTTGTCATCAACCAAACCATCGCCACGGCCATCCGCCAAGGCTTGGAATTGTTGGTGCTTAGACTCATATTTTTCCAATTCCGCATCAGGATATTCCTCAGTAAAGAGGACCTCAGCAGTGGTACCCTTGTTGAGGATAATCTTCTTACCAGCCAGCTGGTCGGCTGAGCTAATCGGGGCGTCCTTAGGTGAGGCCAGACCGATGGCCACCTTCATATAAGGGTCGGCGAAGTCAACTACCTCTTCACGTTCAGGTGTCTTGGTAAAGGTGGCCATGACCACGTCTACCCGGTCAGCATTAAGCGATTCTACCCGCTCTTCAGCGTTCACGGTCACAAATTCCACCTTGTCTGGGTCCCCCAAGAGGTCTTGGGCCATCTTGCGAGATAGTTGGACAGCATAACCTTGGTAGTTACCATTTTCATCCACCCAAGAATAAGGCTTGAGGTCGCCCCAAACCGCTACCCGTAGGACATCGCGGTCCTTAACCGCTTGGAGGCTATTGTCTGTGCCAGAATTGGCTTGGTCGCCACTAGCTGACGAGTCGCTACCACCAGCCCCGCAGGCCACCAAGACTAGGCTGAGGGCAAAAATTAGGGCTAGGGAAAGATATTTCTTGATATTTTTCATTATATTCATTCCTTTCAAATATTAAGCATTGGCTGCTAAAAAATTATCAAAATTCAAACTGGCCAGGAAATCCTGGGCCCGTTGGCTTTGGGGCCGGTCAAAGAAGGCTGCAACCGGGCTGACCTCCACCACCTGGCCCTGGTCGAGGAAGACAATTTGGTCACTGACACGGCGGGCAAAAGACATCTCATGGGTCACAATGACCATGGTCTTGTCCTGCTTGGCCAGGTCTAATATCACCAGCAAGACCTCATTGACAATCTCAGGATCCAAGGAAGCCGTAATCTCGTCTAAGAGAATTAGGCTAGGCGCCATGCACAAGCAGCGAACAATAGCCACCCTTTGCTTTTGTCCCCCTGACAAGGCACTCGGCTTGCGGTCTTCATAGCCAGCCAGACCCACCTGGGCCAAAAGTTGGCGGGCCGTGTCCTGAGCTTGGTCAGGAGCCTGACCTAAAACCTTAATGGGCGCCAGGCAGCAATTGTCTAGAATCGACAGATTAGGAAAGAGGTCATAGGACTGAAAAACCATGCCAATCTCCTGGCGCAGGTTCTGCCAGTCTGCTTCCCTGGCCCCTATTTCCTGGCCCTTAAAGACCAGACTGCCTTGGTCAATCTTTTCCAAACCATTGAGGCAACGCAGGAGGGTCGACTTGCCCGAACCAGAGGGCCCAATAATCGTGGTCACCTGGCCTAGTGGGATATCCAGGTCAATCCCGCGGAGGATTTCCTTGTCGCCAAAGCTTTTATGGACACCGCGGATTTGCATTAAATTTTCGGTCATCAAGAAAGCTCCTTTCCTAAACGTTTTTCCAGGTACTTGGACAGCTGGCTAATGGGGAAACAAATCGCAAAACACAGGCAAAAGATAAAGCCATAGACCCAAAAGGAAGCCGTCGGTACGGTATAGGTATAATTTTCAATAATCTGGGTGCCGATGCGGATGATCTCATCCACCCCAATCATCAACAAGATAGAGGTCGACTTAAAGACCCGAGTAATCAGGTTGACACAGGGGGCAATCAGGCTGCGCAGGCACTGGGGCAGGATGACATAGCGGTAAATTTGCCCCGGTGACAAGGCCAGGGCCCGGGCACTATCCAGTTGGCTTTTAGGAATAGCCCGGATCGCAGCCTGGACCAGGTCTGACACTTCAGCAGATACCCAAATCACAAAGACCAAAACCGAAACCGTAAAATTGGACCAAGTGGCCGAACTAACCTGGGGCAGACTATAGTAGAAGACATAGAGTAAGACCAAGAGGGGCAGAATCCTCACCATCTCCAGATAGAGCTTAAGAATTACTTCCACCCACTGCCTACCCAGGGTCCGTAAAATACCCAGGATAATTCCTAGAGGCAAGCCTAAAATCAGGGACAAGAGGGAAATTTGCCCAGCTGTCACCAAACCAGCAAAGATTCGGGCCAGGTTCTGACCCGCAAAAATAACTTCATATCCGGACACGAGCCAGCCTCCTCTCCAGCAAGTTTAAGATAATAATGACCGGTAAAATCAAGAGGATATAAAAGCCTACCAAAAGCAGGAGGTATTCCCCCGTCCGGTAATAGAGACCAATTAAATTTCGAGTTTGGTTGGTCAAATCCATAATGGCAATCCCAGATAAAACCGAGGTCTCCTTCAAGAGAAAAATCGCATTGGCCCCTAATGATGAGAGGCTGACTGGTAGGGCCTGGGGAAAAATCACATAGCGGGCCAGCTGCCAGGGACTGAGGGCCAAGGCCCGGCCAGATTCAACCTGGCTCTTGGGCACCGCCTCATAGGCTGATCGAAAAGCCTCCAGCATATAAGCCGTCCCTAGAAAGGTCAAACCGACAATCGCCACCGTCTCCTTCTCCATGGTCAAACCCAGCTTGGGCAGGCCATAATAGAGAAAAAACAGTTGGATTAATAATGGCGTATTGCGGGCTACTTCCACATAAGCCCTGAGCAAGGGACTAACAACCGGCAGCTTGAAGTAGACCGCCAGGCTGGCTAGAAAGCCCAGGACCAGGCTCAGCACCACCCCAGTAGCCCCCAGCAACAGGGTATTGGCGAAAGCCTCGATATAAAGGGGCAAGGCCCTGGCAATCATTTCTAAACTCATCAACCACCCTTCTTTCTTGTCAATAAATATCAGTTTATATGATAGTTTTATCATACCGGATTGCGGGCAGAATTGCTTAACCGGTTTGCGAACTCAGGTGATTAGTCCAAACGATTACTGGCCCCTTATTAACTAGCTCTAGGCGGACCGAGGCAAGCAGGCCAAACCCTCTAGCCTACTGAGGTTAACCAGGAATCAGGACCTCCCCACAAAAAACCACAAAAAAAGAGCCAAAGCACTGTCCTCAGAACACATGCTTCAGCTCTTTATGTCATTTAATCACTTAAAATCCGGGCTCTTTGTCAAATAGTGTTGGTGACATTAAAGATCGAAGTTTTGACTTCGGTCTTTTTTATTTTTTCTAGCCATAGGCTAGAGTCTCCAGAGAATTGGTCATCTGTTCAACAGCCATAGCACCGGTTCGAGCCAAGGTCTCTCACCTCGCCAGCCTCAAACAAGCTGTAGTCAATCGCTATATCCGTACGTCGCTTTGCTCCTACGGCTCTAGGATTGTCACAGCTTGTATTTCTTTGGCGTGCTTAACATGGCTAACAGATGCCCATTCTCTTCCGCCTCTAGTAAAAAATATCTTTTAACTTAGGCACATAGGGCCCTAGATTCTGTATCTAGCTTTTCAATCTTTCTATTTATGGTAGGTTTATTTTCCCTCTTTACCTCATATGATTTAAAGGAAAGAAAAGCCCTTGCCCTTAAATGATAAAAATTGCGGTAACCAAATCCGGAACGCTTAATATTCTTAATTTTATTATTCATACCCTCAATTGGCCCATTGGAAAGTGTATAACGAAAGCTATTGATAATAGCAGGTAAGTATTTGAGCAGAGTATTCATCGTTTTTCTCAATTTCTTCGGGAGCCGTTGGCTCTTATTGCGACTAATTGTATGTAGGAAAGCATTGATATTCCCTGTTTTAAGGTGATATTTGAGCTCATTGACGACATCATAGACTTTTCTAAATTTACTGTCGATATTAAGCATAAATTCAACTATACCTGCTTCTGTTATAAGGCCATCAAATAAGCGATGTGTGCGGTAATTAACACTATTCAGTGCTTCTTGGTTCTTTAAAATCAGCTTCCATAACTGTTTCAATTTCCGATAGTGTGTTGATTGCTTAGGTTGTTGATTCATCACAAGAATCCGTTGGCTATTCAAAGTCTGATTCAGTAGTTGAACAATATGGAATCGGTCAATAATAATTTTCGCATTTGGAAAGATTTGTTGTAAAAAATCATAATAAGGTGAGTACATATCCATGGTAATCGTTTCAACTAGCTTTCTCTTTTCCAGAGGGAAACGCATAAAATAATCTCTTAAATAAGCTTGCGTCCGATCTTCTAATATATCAAATAAACGATGATTAGCTGCATCCACTAGGATGCAAGACATAGCGCCTGAGACATTTTTAACAGATTTAAACTCATCAATAGATAAATGCCTAGGTAGTTGCCGGTAACTTTGTTTGAATTGTTTAGCAGTCGATTCAAGCAGACGAATAACCGTAGAATTTGAAATATTAAGTTTTTTAGCGATTAAGGACATACTTTGCGACTCTGATAATTCTTGTATCGCTAAACACTTGATTTGGCGACTAATAAAGCAATTTTTAGCAACTAGATTAGAAGAGGCTGTAAACGTAATTTGGCAATTTTTACAGAAAAATCGCTGTTTTTTTAATACTAAAGAGATTGGTTGTGTGTTGAATTCACCTATTAAAATGCGCGATAGTTTATAACCATGCTTAATAATACTAGCTTGGTCAGCCTCCTTATGGAGGCAATTTGGACAGCTGTCTGGTTGATAAGTTAGTGTGCCGTAGATTACTTTATGAGTCACTTGTTTAATCTTTTTAATCGTTACCTTGTCCTCTAATTTAATATTTTCGTCTGTAATACTTAATAGGTTTTTGATACAATCATTTTGAGCCATGTGAATTCTCCTTTGTAGTTTTGTCTGACAACTTAATTATAAAGAATTCACTGGCTTTTTGTGATTCCAAATAAAAAAAGGTGTCAGTGAGTTTTTACTCACCAACACCAAAAAGTATAGAACCAAAATCCGCCAGCTCCTCTATCAGCTTAAGCTGATTAGTGCAGGGCCTTTTGGATTTCGGCAATCTGTTGTTTAGTTGACTCAAGTCCGCCACCAGATAAGTACCAGAGATCGGGACTCAATTCGTAAACCGCCCCTGCCTGGCTGGCCTTGGTTTCCTTGAGGGCTGGGCTAGCCAATAAGTCCTCATCATCAGCGGCAGAAATGGCAGCCGTCCGGTCAATCACAAAAATACGGTCAGGATTCATATCATCAATTTCCGCCCCCGTCACCTGGCGACCATGTGCCGCCGTGATTTCCGTATTGTCAGCCGTTTGGAAATTGAGGTATTGGTAGATAAAGGCAAAACGCGAATGACCTGAAAAATCACGGTAGTCACCCTCACTCAACATTAGGGTCAAGGTTTTCTGGTCACTATGGTCCGCATTATAGGCCTGAACCTGGTTGGCAGCTTGGTCCAACGCCGCAATCAAGGCCTGGGCCTGGTCTTCCTTGTCGAAAATCTTAGCCAACTCCAGGTTAATGTCGCGGAAGTGTTGCCAATAATGCTCATTGGTCGTCTCATAATGGAACACTGGCGCAATTTGGCTAAGTTCCTGACTGTGCTTACGCGCCCGTTCTGACAAGATAATGAGGTCTGGTTTAGCCGCCTTAATCACCTCTAAATCAGGATCATGCAAGTTACCAATATCGGCAATATCAGCACTGATTTGACCGAGATACTTGGGTTGGTGGCTCTTAGGCGCTGCCACAATCTTGTCAGCTAAACCTAGGGCAACCAGGCTATCATAATCAGGATAACCAGTGACCACCACACGCTCAACCGGTTCGTCAATTTGGATGGTAGATGTTGCATCATAAAAACTCTTAAATTCTGTCATTTGATCAACCTCCCTATTCTATCGTCTAGTATAGAAGTCTTGGGGCGTGTTTGCAATAAAAAGGCTTGCAAGAGGATGTGAGGGCTGGCGTTAAGAACTGAATCCTTGGAATAAAAACGACCAATATCGCAGATATTGTGTCGGATTTTATGAAAGGACTTCAGTTCAGCTTCTTGGAACCCGACTAGATAGGATGTGAGGGCTGGCCCTAGACTTTAAAAAGCCGCTCAGCATTAGCCTGGCTAATCATTGCCAGGTCTTGGTCAGAAAGATGCATGCTAGCTAAAAAGTCGCGACTGTCCTGGCGTTTGACATAGGGATAGTCCATAGACCAGAGCACCCGTTCCGGACCAATTAAGTCCAGGCATAGCTGCATGGCCTCAGGGTCATACATATCACTGGGAGTCAGGTAAATATAAGGTCTGGAATAATCAAGTCGGTATTGTCCAGACCTCCCATGCCGAGCGAACTGAAGAAGACATGGAGACTTTATTATTTTCTTATGAATATAAGAAAGGTAACAGCTTAACAGATATCATCGCCTTTCACGTAAATTTTGAAAATATTCATCCATTTGCCGACGGAAACGGCAGAGTTGGTCGCTTAATCATGTATAAAGAATGCCTTAGAAATAACACCTGCCCTTTGTCATTCAAAATGACCAACAAATTGACTACAAAGAAACCCTTGATACCTATAGGTCTGGCCAGACTGATGACTTAACAGCCGTCATAAAAATCTCACAAGTAACATATAGTGAAAAATTAGCCTCGTTAGGTATAGTGATTGATTAGCATAAATGATTTAACCCCGCTTGAGAAATTCAAACGGGGTTTTTGGGTGTAAGTGTAGTTTGCTATGATTTTTGAACAGCATTTCAAGCCCGAATTAAGGAACTCGGTCTACTCATGACTCTATGTATCAGCAAGGGAACCTCATCCGGGGCTTCGACTCTGAAACCCTTATTTTAGGTATCCTATCCGATCTCATTGGTCTCGGTGTAGCCTACGCTGCCACCCTGCCTATTAGCCTGATTATCGAACACCCAACTGGACTGGTTGCCATAGCCAAACTAAACCCTGGCACAGCCTAGCCTTACTGATTACCTCCACCGGTCTAGCTACATTAGGCGCCATGTCCCAGCCCAGATGACAGCTAATAAGGATGCAACGGAGGCATTAAAAAGTAGTCTAAAAATTTACGCTATTCCTCTTTAGAATATTCCAAAGCAGATAAATTTTATGGGTTGAATTGGAAATAATTTATAAATAATCTTCTAATTAGTTTCCATTTAATTTAGTAAAATCAAGCATAAATAATTAAATTATTTGAAGCAAGCAAAACAAATCTTAATTTCAAACCCTTAAACCAAATTGTTCGAAAATATTTTAGAGAACATATTTCAACTTAAATTATAAAACAAAAAAATTGCTATAAATTTTTTCCCAGTGACCTTATCTAACAATAAAGTTAAAGCTAAAAGATATTCAAAATTATTTAATCTCCTAATTAAAATAAGATAAATTTATTTTTAAAAAGGAGATTAAAAATTAAAATCAAATTTATCAACAAACAGATACAATATTTGGTTAAATTAAAATTTCATTTTTATATTAATTGCGCGTTCAAAACCCATTCCAATAACGGTTGGTGTTCCATATAGCTCTTTTTATCTAATAACTGATACTTATCATTATTCAACTCAATGATTTTTAAATTACCATAAAAATGAAAATCACCTTGTTTAAATCCTATAGAAGAAAAAATCAATTGAGCATAATTAGATGCTCCTTCTAAAATATATTTTATTAAAGCTTGCTCCTTATCCTCGTCCATCTCAGCATTCTTAGGACTATCTAATACCATAGGTAAAAATACTGAGTTCGCGTTAATACCTTTTTTTAGATTATTTAAAGAAAAATACCAGATGACAGTTGATATTGGCTTATTGCTTCCGCTAGCACAGAACACTCTATGAATAGATTTATATTGACTATCTTCTAACTCGTTTAGCCCAAATTTTAATACCATTTCATTAATCAATGCATGATATTTTTTATTAATATCGGATTTCTCTTCACCTACTGTTTTTAACTCCTCATCAATATCTTCCACTTTATCTTTCAACTTCAATTGATTGTGATATTCAGTATACATATCTCTATTTAAGCTATTATATAAATCATTTAATCCCTTATAGCTTGCATAATTATCAATTTCATCCTTTGTTGAGTTAATATTATTTTTATATGACTGCATTTTATTTGACAGATAACGATATTGATTTTCCAATTGAATAATATTTTGTTCCACTTTTTTCATTGCTATAAATATACTATCTTTAATATATATCGAATCTTCAATTGAATTATAGCGTTTGCTCCTTAAATCAATCGTATTACTTAAGACTGTATGACATTCTGGACACGTACTATTCATAAAAATACTATTTATTTCTTGCTCTTTAGTTTCTCTGTATTTCTCTATTTGACTAATGGCTACTTCTAGTTCATATTTTTCATTTCTAAAGTTTGTCAATTTGTATCTAATTTCATTCATAGAATCAAGTAGCGTATTATATTCCTTGGATTTTATACATAGTTCATTTTCTAACTCCTCTATATTTTCAGGTACTATAATATTCCCTATTAATCCTGATATCTTTATTTTCATCTCATTAACTTTAGAATATTCAGATTCTGATTGCGCTATTTCTTCAAGCAAGTTTTGTTTGTTTTTTATCCGTTCAAAATATTGCTTATTATATACTCCAAGGTGAGAATAAATCACGTCTGGTTTAAAATTCCTATATTGACCCAAGTTTCTAAATGAATTAAATTTGGTCCCATCATAAAAATCTTGATCTATAAAATTCATTACATAGGTATATGCGGGGGGAGCAAGTTCCAGCATTTTTGTATCCCTGTTTGGCAAAAATATTTTAAATGACCAAATATCTCCCAAAAAATCTGCTAGTTCTGTTCTTGAAAATGTTTGAAAAATTATATTTATATCTTTATCAAAAGCTTTAAAGAGCTTTTGATGTCGATAAATATAATACTTCCTTTTTTCAACTAAAAATTCTAACAAATATACCTTGTTTTGATTTTTCCATTTTTTATCAAAGTGAGAATCTGCACCAAGCACATGATATAAGCTTCTTAATAAAACAGATTTTCCTCTATCTGTACCATCAACGCTGCTTGAGGTGATAATATTTACACCTTTATCAAAACTAGTTACAAAAGCCTCTTCTGTTAGAATATCAAATATGAATATTTTCTCGAATATCACGTTCAATAGACGTCACCTCCTTCAACATATATATAAAATATTTTGAGATAGACTATATGCTTAAATTCTTGGGAATACTCTACAGTAAATTCTTTGTCAAATTCTGCACTCAAATTACTAATTAGTGAATCCTCATCGATTATCAAGTCTTCATTACTTAATATATAATCAAAAATCGATACTTCTAAGTTTCTTAAATCATGACTATGTTCATTATTTAACAAGTCAGTAAGAGCCATATTATAGCGTCTTCTTTCATTGACAGGCAAGCCGCTAATGTATTTCCTTGTTAGCTCGATACCTGTTAATGATTTTTTTCTATGGGATTCAAGCATTTTATCAAACTCAGCTCTGGATATTCCTTTTAATTTTTTTACATCCTCATAAGTTGTAATATTCTCCTCGTAACAAGCTTTCTGCTGAGCGGTTTCGGAAACAAGTCTGTATAAAGCATTTGGATTGTTAGGTTCTTCATGTTTAATTTTTTCGAATGATTCTACTAATTTTCCTAATAACGCATGGTGCGGTTTATTCAAGTCCGTTCCATCACATATGTAGAAGGTGTTCTCCAGACTAACATCTTTGATATCTAATTCTTCTATCAACTTTTGCTTGATCAACTTCAAAGATTCTTTATTAAGCTCTCCTAAGCATACCTCGGACCTCAAATCCTCATTTTTACCGACTTTAAGATATTTATTGCAGACTACTGCTAACTTTACTTTTTCACTAGGTGTATATAAAGCATACAATTTTCCTAAGATAGAATTGGAATTTCCCGTACGGTTTGTAAGCTTTTTAAGGTTATAATTTCCTCTACTCATAGTCTTTACCTGATAAAACTCAACTCCATCTTCATAATGAAGTTCTATATCACATTTAAAATCAAATATGAGTGTATAATCACCATCTTTCTCGTGTGCATCAATTAATTTACTTATTCCCCACAGTAATTCCACTCTAAATCTATTTTTAGTTCTACTTCCAGCTAAATCCAATGGCAAGTTCATGTAGTAGTCTGAATAGCTCATCACCTTTCCTCCTTTCTGCCATTTCTTACATAATCTATAATTTTGAAATTTCCTTAATCATAGCTACAATATCGTCATTTTTAAGCTGTTTCTCAAACACGACATTCACACCTTCTTGCTTTAATGTCTCAAAGAATCTCTCCGCCGATTTAATCCTGTATTCTTCCCCACGTCTTAATCCTTTATCATCATCCATATCTTTGGTTTCAACAATAAAATTAATTTCATATTTGCCATCCTCAGAATTTATCACGTACATGAAATCTGGGCTTGTCGTCCCCCCCATAAACAAAGGTATTTGAATTGACTTTCTAGGAATTTTTCCAAACACAACTACTTCCTCAATATCGCTTGATAAAAGAGTCTGCCGCTCTTTAGGACTATCATAAATTAAGCTATCATAGATAAAGCGTTCTGGTACATCTATAGTATCATCACGATGAATACCTAAAACTCCTTGAGATATGTGATTTACAACATCTCCATTGTAATCTGTCAAGCTTGTTTCTTTCGCATCAACATCTAATGGTTTATATGAAAACTTCTTCAATAATTTTTCATCAAGCCATTTGTTGAATTTTCTTACAGCTAAAGCAATGCCAGTACTTGTAAATAAGCGATTATCAATTTCGCCTTGTTCATCATTAAATTTACACAACGTCTTATGAACTATGTTTATAGGAATACCCGTCTGTCTATTAATTTCTTTAAGAAAATTACCATATGTTATTTTGTCATCTCCGAAGAAATAGTTTGCTACACGTTCACGTAATATAATCTCACCCTCTGAAGACTCCGTTCTTCTTGCTCTGACATCTATAGTCATATCTCTATAGATATCAGCATTCAATACATCATAAAGAGCTTCACTTATTTCTTCATCAGGTATGTCTTCAAATTTTAAATAATATTTTTTATTAATCGTTATCCACAGGTCGCTAATATCATCAAACTTATCTTTTCTAACCTTCACAAAGTTTTTTTCTTATTACCGTCAAGAACCTTATTGGGCTTAAGCTCGGCTAATGCTTCAGGATAGTCTGCATATAGATCATCGATTTTTTCAGGTTGAATGTTTCCCTCAAAATCAATGTATTGCTTCATAAGCATCTCGCCAAAGATTTCATTCTCTGACTTATTTCTAATCTTGGCAATTTTAGCAAGCGATTTTTTGATATTCATGCTTCGTCCAGGTGTATCCGCTTGAATTTCTCCAAGTAATTTGCTTGCGAAACCTTTTTCAGAATAGTCAATGAGATACCTAAGATAAAACTGCTCATCTGCAATTCTTCTTCCCTTCTCATCTACTGGAAGTCTAAGTCCTCGTCCAACTTCTTGTAGTTTGCTAATTTCTGAGCCAGATGACCTTAGCTTAACAATTTGAAATACATTAGGGTTATCCCAGCCTTCTTTCAATGTCCATTTTGAAAAAATAAAACGCATAGTATTCCAATTGTCTTTTGCATCATGAAAATCCAACAAAAACTCTTTATCTCTTAGAATTTTATCGACTTCGTTTTGAATATCCTCCTCTGAAGTAGAATTATCCTCACTAAAATATCCTCCATTGGTTTTTGAAATATCTGCTAAAGAAGATTCAAGGTAAGACTTATATTCTTGCAACCTCTGGTCTTTTGTATTTCCTATTGAATGGATTTCTCTGTTAAGAGCTTCTGATAGCATGTTTTCAAATTTGATTCTTAAATGGCCAGGCCCACCTTCTTCATCTCGATAAGACCTAACAGAATCAATAAAATACAAACTTAAGGTTTTTATCTTATTACCTCGTAAGAAATTTTCTTTTTCGGTCTCAAGATGGTTAATAATAGACTGCCTTAACATAAGTTCTTGATAAGTCTCTGTATAAACCCCCCCATAAACTATGTCGCTTTTTGCTAAGATCTGGCCATTGGATAAAGTTACACCACTTTTAATCGATTCATCAGATGTTGGCCCTATCTCTTCAATATTAATGCCTGAAAACTCCTCACCAAAAACAGAAAGATTGTCACCTTTTGATAGTTCTTGAAATTTCTTTGTTTCTTCATCTCTAAAAGTACAAACTTTAGGATTTCTCTTAAAATCCATAAGTTTTAACTTAGTTTCATTTTCCTTTTCAGCGTCAATCATAAAGGTCTCCACACCTTTTACTAAATTCTGATTAAAGGCTTGACTTGAGCCAAGGTTGAAAATTAAATTGTTATAATCTTTATCTTTAGATCCTTTTTTATCAGGGAAAGTCGCCCCAAAACGAATAATACATTGAGGCTTAATTTCTTCTAATATCCTTTTGTAAGCTTGATTCTCTTTTTTAAATCGATGAGGTTCATCGATAATGACGATAGGTTTAGTCGCTCTTAAAGTTTCGTATGGTTGGGTGAAGTTACCTAAAATAGTTTGATCATAATCATCCTTTGCCATAGTTGCATTAGACAAAAGCATACCAGAGGTCATTAATAAAACAGAAAATCGATTTTTCTCTAAACTTGTTCCTCTTGCAAATTCAGAGATAGCTGTCGGGACATTTTCCTGCCTTTAGCTTTTTTTTGAGGTTCTAATATGGACAAATCTAGAGCTTTATTTGGATACAAATCAGCGAAATGCCTTTTACTATAGTCTGCTTGAAGAAAACTCTTGCATCCTTCTTTAATTGGTGTTGAAGGCACTAAGAGAATAAACTTATTAAATCCATACATTTCATTAAGTTCATACATCATTCTAGTATAGCAGTACGTTTTACCAGTACCTGTTTCCATGCGAATATCAATACCTAGATAGTCCTCATCATCTCTTGTACGCCATAATTTCGGAATTGCTTGTAAATCTTCATAACCATTCCATAAATCATTGATATTCTCCCTAATTTTATTGTCCGATAAATCGATCACAGGATTTTGATGGATATCTTCACCTGGTATAACCCGAATATCTTCATAGGCTTTTCGCAGCGCTTTTAGAAAATCATTTTGGTGAGGTAGAATTGATAGTTCTATGCTCATTATTAAAACCTCTCAATCAATGCCACATTCTTGTTGTTTCTTAAAACTTTGAGATTTTTTCTCACCTCTTGTAGAACACTAAAACGAACAGAGTGAACATACACAACTACTCTAGTAATATCTAATTCTTCATTTTCAATCCGTTTAATTAAAGTCATTACATCTTCATCTTCTAAACCTTCATCGATTATATAAACAGATTTTTCAATCAAATCTGCCAGATATTGTTTTAGCTCATAGGGTTTTGAATTTTTTGACAGGCCATAACCGTCTTTATTGAGCCAAGTTGTCAGTATGTTTTGTTTTCCTTTAGCATGCCCATTATCAAATACAGAAATCATGTCATCCGTAATCAATTTAATGTCTGGTTCAAAGTTTTCTAATTCTAAAAGTGTTTTTTCACTTGGAGTTTCTAAGAAGTAGAGCTTATATCCATAATCTATATCCGCATTAGTTTCTTCTTTAATTTTTTTTTGCTGCTTTTTCTATTCTAGCGCTCCCGACTTCATCAATTGTTTTATAACCTAGTTTATAAGCTGGTTTATTCTCATCAATCTGTTCTGGCAATTGAACCATAATATATTTTATATGACTATTTTTTTCAGCATTTAGTTTTAATACTGCTTCAGCTGTTGTACTGGATCCAGAGAAAAAATCAAGTACTATAGAGTTTTCTGATTGTGAAATTTGTAATAATATTTCAATAAATTCAATTGGTTTGGGGTTAGTAAAGACATCCTTAGCTCCAAATAAGTTTTTTAAATGAATTGAGGCTTTTTTATTTCCTTCAGTTCCAATCAGTAAATTTGATATTTGCTTAGTTCTTCCCTCTAAGTAGTATTTCACATAAGGTGTCCAATTAGATCTTTTATATCCATCAACAATTAATTCAGGTCTTTCTTTATATTCCCAGTGTATCATTTCCTTTTCGACAAGTTCTAAATAGCTATCATTGGACATTCTCCATCTGCTTAAATAGTTTTCAGGACCAAACGGATAAACTTCGCTTCCGTCTGGAGCTTCTATTGGAAAAAACATTGTCTCCCGATCTTCTTTTCTATCCTCATTACCAGTTTTTCTTAATTGAAGAATAGAATAACTTCCTTTTTCATCAATTTTATTAAACCTTTTTGAATCCTGTTCACTTAATGGTATTCCTCCCAAATCAAATAAATTTGTTTTAGAATAAGCAAGGCAATAATCTAAAGAGCTTCCAACTTTATTAGCGTCTTGACCCGTAGTTGTACCAGTTGCTCTTGAAAAGCAACCGACAAAATTTTCCTCACCAAAAATTTCATCACATATTAACCTTAAATTTGCTTGTTCATTATCATCAATAGAAATAAAAATTATCCCTTCATTTTCTAATAAATCCCTAGCGAGCAATAGTCTTGGGTACATAAAAGTAAGCCAAGCAGAATGCGTACTTTTCCCAGCTAAATCAATTATTCTATTAGCCTCTTCTTCTGAAATTCCAATTTTTGCGGAGAGTTCTTTCGAATTAAACTTAAAGTTATCAGGATAAACAAAGCCATCAGTGCCCGTATTGTACGGGGGATCGATATAAATACATTTTACTTTTTCGGTTCTCTTCTTTAGAATTATGCTCTATATCTGGAGAAATATATGTCTCTGATTCTAAGGAGCTAAGGTATTTAGCATAAGACTTACCTAAAAACTCTAGTTCATAGCCTTCTTTAGATAGCTCAACCTCTTCTAATTTTAGAAAATGGTTAAATTTATCTATTAAAAATTCTCCTTTATTATTAAAAAATTGGGGCAGCACTTCTTTTAATTTTTTTATTTCATAACTATTGGGATTAATATTTTTATTTTTCTTTAATTGATTTCCAATCATTTATTTTCCTCCTATGTAACATTCATCGACAATGTATCCCCAAAATCAACATCCAAAATTTAACTGATTTGATATAGCACGTTCATTGAAACAAATTCATCTTCTCCTACTTAGGATACGGTTGAAGGTGCAAGTCCAGCTTTCTCACTTAAATTTTTCTTACGCTTTTTTGCCTATAAAAATCTTCCATAGTACATTAATTATAGGCAACTTTAATATTACAGTCCCTTGTTTCACAAGTATGAACTTTCTTGTTACAATTTTACCAGATGTATTACTACTTTTTTTAACCAAAGAAGACAGTGGGATCTAAAGACCACACCGCCAATTTTATATTTCAATTTATATGTTTTAGTTCAATATTCGAGCTATTCTAGTGTTTCCTTATAAATCCGTTCATCGATACCATTTTTCTACTGCCAAATATGTACGGATATCATAACTGCCAATCTTCTTGCTGAGCTATATACACTTATGTTTAACTGATCTAAAAACTTACCGTTCTCCATCGAATCTTTAAAAATTTATTACTAATAACTGTTTAAACCTTTTTTTATTTTTGGGGCCTAAGTCGTAATATTCTAAACTTGATGAAAATTTGTATGGATGATTGCTTTTTCATCTACAATTTCACAGTAACGTTTAAGCTAGCATTCAGCATCCGAGTTTATTTAATAACAACGAATACGATGGGTGTCATTCTTTAGATATATAATTGAACACATTCGCTTTTGGTTGGCTATGTAGCTTCGTCTAGTTTCAACCTAGATATAGCATGTACTTATAGATGTACTAACTACTTTCTTACGGTCTTCTTAAGAAATTTATTCACAAATAGTGTCATAACTACCTTTATAGATAATAAGGTAACTCTGCAACGCATATTTAACTCAAGCCCTCATACACAAAACCCTGGTTTATTAATTTAATTTATAGGAAATCTTTATCGATGCTTTTTTCAGACAGATTAAAGTTTCTTATCTGCCATCCAAAAAGTCATATCATCACTTAACACTATATTGTTATTTATGGTATCGGCGAGCAACAAGTCATTATTATAACGCTTAAATGCGTACTCGATTACATAATTCCTTTATTGCATCTTATGCAGTAATGTAGTATCAGTATTTATGTAAATATTCTTCTCAGCAATTGAATAGACTAACTTAAATGTATAAGAAAACACCTATTTTTTAATGCAAATATCGCATTCATTTTAACTTCTAACGCTTAACAATAGTTAGCTAAACTAAAATTTATATAAAAATTGATTAATCTAATTTATCTAAAAATTTGGATTGTCATTTTTAGAATAACGAATAATATCCCCAACATCACAAGATAAAGTCTCGCAAATTCTCCCCAGTACGCTTAAACTAACCGTTTTATTTTTCCCCATTCTAGCCATTGTTGTTGAAGACATCTTTGTTTGCATTCTTAAGTCTTCTCGGGTCATACCTCGTTTTTTCAACATAACCCATAGCTTACTATAATCAAAAACCATAATACTCCCTTCATGAATTCCTATCCAATAATATTATTATATCAAAGAATATTCCTCAAACTTGATATATAATTCCTACAACTATTTAATTAAAGATAAACAAAACTCAGACCACTAATAAAGTAGTCTGAGTTCTTTTATTATCGACCTTTTACTGTATCTTCGCAAAAACTCCCTCCCCTTTACGTCTGAGGCTAATACCAGCTTCTAGCGCCACCATTCCCCCCATTAAACCATTCTCCTCGGATCAACGATCTTATCAAATACCTCATCCGATACGTATCCCAATACCTGATTAGCTGCCCTTAAGGATAGCTGATTCTTATGGGCATACTTGGCCAGCTCTGCTGCCTGGTCATAACCAATCTCAGGACTGAGCGCGGTCACTAGCATTAACGACTGGTCTAGGTATTCACTGATTTTTTCCTGGTTAGCTTGAATGCCCTGTAAGCAATTACGGTTAAACCCAGCTAAGCCTTGACTTAGTAATTCAATGGACTGAACTAGGTTATAGATGATGACTGGCATATAAGCATTCAACTGGGCTTGTCCCTGTGAATTAGCAAATGATACCGTGACATCATTGCCCAAAACTTGACCACAAATCATGGTAATAGCTTCGATTTGGGTGGGGTTGACCTTACCTGGCATAATGGACGAACCAGGTTCGTTGGCCGGTAGACTAATTTCACCAATACCGGTTCTTGGACCAGAAGAGAGAAAGCGCAAGTCATTAGCAATCTTATAAATATCAGTGGCAAAATCCTTGAGGCTAGCATGCAGACTAACCAAGAATCCTTTACTAGCTAAACCGTAAAACTTATTATCAGTGGGATACAGGTCTAAGCCGGTCAATTCAGTGAGAGCTTGACTCATTAATGTATCATAATCGGCTGGAGCATTTAGTCCGGTGCCAACTGCCGTCCCACCAATGGGGATGCCTCCTAGGCGGTCATTTGCCTGGCTGATAAGTTGTTGATGACTGGTAACGGCATAGGCCCAAGCTGAGATTTCCTGACCCAGGCTGATGGGGGTCGCATCCTGCAGGTGGGTCCGACCGGTTTTGACCACATCCTGGTAGGTATCTGCTAAATCATTTAGTGTCTCTACCAGGTCTGCCATAACTGGTAAGAGCTGGTTTTTTACTTTGGCCATGACGGCAATATGCATGGCTGTAGGAAAGACATCATTAGAGCTCTGGCTCATATTCACATGGTCATTGGGGTGGACAGCTATATTTGAATCCAATTGATTGGCAAGATGGGCAATCACCTCATTTACATTCATATTGGTTTGGGTGCCTGACCCCGTTTGCCAAACGGTTAAAGGAAACTGGTCATCGTAATCACCAGCCAGAACCTGATCACAGGCCTGACTAATTAACACACTTCTCTTTTCATCTAGTTTGCCTAGCTTTAAATTGACCTGGGCAGCTGCCTTCTTGATAACTACCACCGCCCTCACCTGATCTTTAGGCATCAATTCAACATTTTGCGGAAAATTATTTAACGAGCGTTGGGTTTGCGCCCCCCACAACTTATCTGCTGGGATTTCAACTGGCCCCAATGAGTCAAATTCGGTACGGTAAGTCATCTGACAACTCCTTTTCTAATGGCTATAAACAATAATTGTCTGCTTAACCGACAATGGTTTCAGCTAAAAATTCTCTAGTTCGCTGTTGACTTGGTTGGCCAAGCACTTGGTCCGGCGTCCCATCTTCTACAATCTGGGCTTTTTCCATAAAAATGACCCGGTCAGCAATTCGCCTAGCGAAATTAATTTCATGGGTCACAATCACAATTGTTTTATTGAGCTCTGTTAAGCGCTCGATGGTGGTCAAAACTTCATTGACTAGTTCCGGGTCCAAAGCTGAGGTCGGCTCATCTAGCAGGATAATCTCCGGATCAACTGCCAAGGCCCGGGCAATACTGACCCGTTGTTGCTGGCCACCAGAAAGGGTAGCAGGATATTGGTTACGCTGGTCAGATAGGCCGACTGATTTCAGTAGGGCTAAACCCTGTTTTTCCGCTGCTGCCTTATCTAATAGACCATTTTTAATCGGCGCCAGGGTCACATTTTCCAGGGCTGTCTTATTTTTAAAGAGATGGTATTGCTGGAAAACCATAGCGGATTGTTGCCGCAATTTTCTTGCTTCTTCCTTGGAGACAGTACCAGCTTCAACCTTGACGTCATTAATGGTGATACTACCGCTATCTATGGTTTCTAATAGGTTCAAACACCGTAATAAGGTGGATTTGCCAGAACCTGATGGGCCTATAATAGCCACAACATCCCCCTTGTTAATATCAATATTGATATCCTGTAGTACTTGGTTATCGCCAAATCGCTTGCTTAAATTTTTTATTGAAATATCAATCATGTTAGCCTCCTAACGCACATACGGCTTCATCAAGGTATTTTCCAGTCGAATCTGTAACCAGGACAAGAAGATGACAATGACCCAATAGATTAAACCAACCACCAGATAGGTTTCAAAGAATAAGGTAGAAGATGATGCCAGTAGTCGAGCTTGGGCAAACATTTCTACGATGCCTATGGTGAAAACAATTGAGGTTTCTTTAAAGAGGGAAATAAATACATTCCAAGCCCCTGGCAAAGCATTAACAACTGCTTGCGGCAAGATGATTTCCCGGTAAATATTGCTAGCTGACATGCCAACTGATAGCCCAGCTTCGACTTGGCCTTTATCGACACTATTTAGGGCTGCTCTAAAGATTTCCGCCAAGTAAGAAGATTCTTTAATTGAAAAAGCGATAATCGCTGCCGTCAAACCATTAACATTGGCAAAACCAGCAAATATCTGCGGCAAACCAAAGTATATTAGAAAGAGTTGCACCACGGTCGGCACCCCTCTAAAGAAAGAAATATAGACCGCTGCCAAGCCACTCAGTAACTTGTTTTGACTTAATCTCAATAAGGCGACTAAAAAGCCAATTAGAACTGAAAAGAAAAAGCAGACGATGCCTAATAGTAAAGTGACTGGGAAGTAGCTGAGTATACTTGGAATAATTTCCAACATGTAGTTTACATCCATATAATTTAATCGCCTCCATTTTTTAATAAGCTTTTTTTGAAAAATAAAGTAAGGTGGGTATTACCGGCTAGTTGTTTTTCAAATTGTGGTTGGAATCCCCATTTTTCATACATCTTAACCAAGCGACTATCATTAGCCGCTGTACCCAGGGTAAGGTATGGGCTGGCCAACTGTTTAACCACAATCTCTGCTTCCAACCAATGGTAGATTTGGCTGGCATAGCCACGACCCGCATAAGCTGGATGAGTAGCTAAACGACCGATATGCGGGTAGATATCATAACCAGGCTGTGGTCCCCATGGCAATCGTAGGGAAACACAGGCGACCAGAACCTGATCCACAAACATCCCGTAGGTCGGTACATTTACCAACCAATCACTCATTTCTTCTTGACTAGCCGAAATCGCTTGAAACGATACACCGGGCGTTTCAATCTGGCTATAAGCGGCATGGACGAGCTGGTAGTAGTCTTGATGATTTTCAAGGCTTAAGCGCCGGAATTCCTTAGACATCTTTTCTAAACTCCTTATAATAGGCCAAGACCTGGTCTACTTTCTGATCAGCCAAACCGGTGTAGTTTGCAGGATCTAACAGATCTTCTAACGCCGCTTTATCAAAGTGTTGAGTAATGCGACCATCCCTGCTTAAAACCTCCAGGAAATCACGACCTTGTTCAAAACTGGTCATCGCATTTTCATAAACAACATGATGGGCAGTTTGTTTACCCAGGGCCTTAGCCACTTCAAACATGACCCGCTCTGAAACAATCAAGCCGTGCTGGCTATTGAGGTTGGCAGTCATCTTGTCTTTTCTGACTAATAGATTAGGTAAAATCTGGTTGAAATTAGCTAATTGAGCTGCTAGATAGATGTTTATTTCGGGCAAGGCGACCCATTCTTGCCGCCAGCTCATGGCATCACGCTCATGTTCGGTCATCATTGAGTGATGAATTAATTCGGCTGCTTTTTGAATTGGCGGTGTTAAGGATACTAAACCCTCAATAGCAGCTGGGTTACGTTTATGGGGCATCGTTGACGAGCCAACTTTACCATCAGTAAAACCTTCTTCAATCTCGCCAATATCAGTCCGCATTAGGTTATATAATTCATTACCAATTTTTCCTAAACTAGCTGAAATAAGGGCTAGTACGTTGGCATATTCAGAGAAACGATCCCGCGATGACTGCCAAGAAATATTGGGTACCCCCAGGCCTAAAATTTCCAGCGTTTCAGTCTCTACTTGTGCACCCAGGTCGCCGAAAGAAGCATAAGTGCCCACCCCGCCACTGATATTGCCGACAAATACACGGCCCTCCATTTCTTGAGCCCTTTGATAATGGCGGATAAACTCATCGAGCCAAACCACAGCCTTAAAGGCTAAGGTGGTTGGTAAGGCATGCATACCATGGGTCCGACCTGCCATCACCGCATCACGGTTGTCATCAGCAAATTGGGCAATATGGTCGATTGCCTTTAACAAGTCAGCTTTAATGATTTGATAGGAGGCTTTGACCTGCAACATATGGCCAGTATCGACCACATCTTGGGTCGTTACCCCATAGTGAACATATTCGCCATAATCGCCTGTCTGCGCTTGGAGAGCATTAATCGTTGCCATCATGGAATGCTTTAAACGGGCAGATTCCGCAGCAATCTCCTCTATATCGTACAAGTCAGCTTGACTAGCTTTTTCAATGGCTTCAGCTGCCTGCTCAGGTATTAAACCTAACTTAGCCTCAGCTTGCGCTAAGGCAGCTTCGACCTTCAACTGTTGCTGCAGTCTATTCTCATCTGTCCAGATGGCTCTCATTTCAGGTGTAGAAAAATTGCCTTGGAGTGTCAGTAAATCAATCACATGGGAAGCCATAAAATCACCTTTCCTGGTAAATTATTTCTATAAAATTATTAAGTGTCATTGTTGCGATCGTTTCAATCGCTGAAAGAAGCGGTTGGGCTTTTTCTTTTCCAAGAGCACCCTTTAACTTAGAGATTAAGTCGCTATCACTCAGGGGATTTTCTGGTGACCCCTTAGGATGCTTTATTTTTTGATAGTAGTGACGGCCGTCAATCGTGGCTATCTCTATTTCAGCGTACATATCTGTTGGTGTACTCGCATTATCTGACCTTGAAAAAAGGGAGAAATAGGGTGCATAGTCTGCAAGAGTCTTTGTGGCAGCAAAGTCTGCGGCTTCAAATCTCTGTTTATCCAAAGCCAGCAAAACAATGTATTCAGGAGAAAACTGACCCTGGTGGCCATTTTCAGGTTGCCGGTAGACTAGAGCTGCATCCCTGCCCTTGGGGAAAGTCAACCTTACCCGTTCTATATCTGCTATATCTATTTGATAGTCTGCGCTTAAAGTCAGGGCTGCATCTGCGGTGCGATAGGCAGCAGAGCAGAAAGGATAGGCCTTGAACCAAAGACCCGGATCAACAATTTTCCATTGGCCACTGGTTGGTTGATCAACAGTATTAACTAGACCTAAGTTTGCTAGCCAGGATTTAAAATCTTTAAAAATATAAACTTGACCTTGTATACCTGCTGACACTAATAAATAAGCATCAACAGCCTGCCTGGCAGCCATACCAGCCTGCATGGCTTTCATGTCTGATCCAAATTGAAAGCGAAAGCCACCTGCCTGGCTAAGGACCACTGAGAGCATCTGCAAACAGGTTGCACTATCTAGGGAAAGTAGATAAGCAATCGCAAGGCTGCTAGCTAGGCCACCGATTGTCGCAGTCGTATGCCAACCTAATTCATATAAAGTTGGATTTGCCAAATCCCCTAACCTGGCAGCCAGCTCAATGCCAACCACATAAGCATCCAATAGCCTTTGTGCTGGAATATCTTTAACATCGGTCAGCTGGCATACTGTCAACAGGCTAGGCAAGATGACGGCACTCGGATGCCCCCTTAAATCACCATGAACATCGTCCATATCCCGATAGTGGGCCTGAAAGCCTTGAATTAAAGCAGCACTGCGACCGCTTAAAGCTTGTCCTTGGAATATAGCTTGAGCGGGTCCTGGACTATTTTTACTTTCACTCGCTAATAAATTTTTAATCATTTGGTCATTCCTGGCCAAGGCCGAGGCGGCAAAAAAGTCAATCAGACCACGTTTGGCAGCCCGATTGACTTCCTCTTGGTGACAAGGTGCCTGATTTAACAAGCCTTTAATGAGCTTTTCCATGGCTACCTTTCTTCTGTTACATCAATACCATAATATTTTTCGGATAGAGCTTTCAGGGTGCCATCAGCGCGTAGTTTTTCTAACTCTTGGTTGAACTGATCACGGAGTGCGCGTCCCTCTTCATCATCTGCGAATGGGAAAACGATATTATCATGAGGAATGTCTTTTACTAGTAGCACTCGGAAAGGCGCTTTCTTTTGAGCAATATTAGCTTCGATATTAGCGGCATCCTGAACAAAACCTGCGTTTCGACCTTGGGATACATCTAATTCGGCTCCCTCGCGATTTTCATAGGTTTTTACATTGATGTTAGCCCCGTGATCTTCAATGTATTTGTTTAAGGCTTCAGTCTTGTTGGAACCAAATACACCGCCAATTGTTTGTCCTTCCAAATCAGCTATTGATTGGTAACTTGAATCAGCTAAAACACCGATGCCAGTATAGGCATAGTTGTATGGATCTGAAAAAGCATATGCTTCTGCCCGTTTAGGTGTACCCGCAAAGTTATTGGCAATGGTGTCTAGACGTTTGGTTTCTAACTGACCCATCAGGCCATCAAATGACGCTGTGGTCCACTCAACCTCGTAACCTAGATTTTCTGCAATTTTTTCAGCAACCTCAACATCGTAGCCAACTAACTTGTCACCTTCTAAGTATGAATTCGGAAATGATTGGCCGGTCGCCCCAATTTGAAGCGTCTGATTAGTACTACCACCAGTTTCTTGACCAGATTGACTAGCCCCACATCCTGCTAAAAATAATCCAACCGTTAAAACAAGGCCAAATAATCTTTTCATATAAATTACCTCCAAGTAAAAATTCAATTTCCAATCATTGGTCTGTTCTATTTAAAATACATTTACTATATTTAAGTAAGTACGACTGGCTTGTTCTCATATTAACTTTTTTCACTAGGTCATGTCAATATATCTCCCCAAATCACTGGTATCTCTTAGCTATCACTGGTGATAAGGGAAATTAAGTTATATTATTTAACAAAATAAATCATTTTCAATCGTTTCTGGCTGTCACCTTATGTTAGATTTCATCAATTATAGGTGATCATTAATTTTGATTGCCTAACTAACTCCCTATGGGGATGGGCCAAGTTACTAGCTTTAGGTTGATGATTATTAACTCTTGCATAAATAAAAAAAGACCTACTAGATCGATGTCTAGTAAGCCTTTCGCTTTGTCGTTATCTAAAGTTTAGTTCGCTAATAGATTGGGCTGATTAGCTAATTGCGAAAATCTGAGCGGGATGATTTTCGTAGCACTATTTTCTGAAAAGATCGATTCGATATTAGCCATATTGATAATTGGGTTAGTGATGTCATCAAAAATTGCTTGATAAGTAACAAAGGGGGTATCAATTTTTACAACTTGATTACTAATATCTTCATAATGGAACTCATCAAATAGCCAGTCAAAGTAGACTTGTTTTAATCGTTGGGATTTGGCCATTTAATCACCCGCTTTCTCTTGTATATTAGCATAGCCTGTAAAGGCATAAAAGGCATCAATTAAGGTATCAACGTTAGGAAAATTTCCTGCTTCAATGGGAATAGCTAAAGCATCTTTTTTATCATAAGCGTTATGATAAATATGAATATGATTACCAGATACTAACTGTCCGTCAGGATTGAAATGACGATTCCTATTTTACTAACAAGATTCAAAAATTTTTACCAAGAAAAAAGCTCCAAACGCTGATTCAATCGCGTTTGGAGACTTTTATTTGTTATTCCCACTCAATGGTTGCTGGTGGTTTAGAGGTGATATCCAAGACCACGCGGTTGATGCCGTCAACTTCATTGACAATCCGGCGGGAGATATCGTCTAGGACGTCATAAGGGATCCGGGCCCATTCTGAAGTCATCCCGTCAACAGAAGTAACTGCGCGGATACCGATGGTGTAGTCATAGGTCCGGACGTCACCCATGACCCCAACTGACTTGAAGCCTGGTAGGACGGTAAAGTATTGCCAGATATCGCCTTCTAGGCCGGCCTTGGCAATTTCATCACGGAGTACCCAGTCAGATTCGCGTACCACTTGTAACTTCTCAGGAGTCACTTCACCAATCACGCGGATGGCTAGGCCTGGTCCTGGGAAGGGTTGCCGCCAGACAATATGGTGGGGCATACCTAACTCTTCTCCCAGAGCCCGCACTTCATCCTTGAAGAGGGTATCGAGGGGCTCGATTAATTCAAACTGCATGTCTTCTGGCAAGCCGCCCACATTGTGGTGGGACTTGATGGTTTGGGCTGAATCGGTACCAGATTCGATAATATCGGTGTAGAGGGTACCTTGGGCTAGCCACTTGATGCCGTCAAGTTTGTCAGCTTCATCGTCAAAGACCTCGATAAATTCGTTACCGATAATCTTACGTTTTTGCTCAGGATCATCAACGCCTTTTAGCTTACCAAGGAAGCGGTCGGCCGCATCAACCTTGATAATGTTTAGACCAAAGCCGTCACCTAGGGTATCCATTACCTGTTGGGCCTCGTTTTTACGCAAGAGGCCGTGGTCAACGAAGATACAAGTTAACTGGTCGCCGATGGCTTTTTGTAAGAGGCCCCCAACCACTGACGAGTCCACCCCACCTGATAGACCAAGTAGGACCTTGTCGTTACCGACTTTTTCGCGGATTTGTTGGATTTGCAGGTCAATAAAGTTGGCCATGGTCCAGTCAGCCTGGGCGCCACAAATGTTGAAGACAAAGTTATGGAGCATGTCATGACCATGGATAGAAGCCTTCACTTCTGGGTGGAACTGGAAGCCATAAATTTGCTTGTCTGGGTTTTCAAAGGCCGCTACTGGGCTGTTGTGGCCCTTGGCTGTGACTTCAAAGCCTTCAGGCACCTTAGTGATATGGTCACCGTGTGACATGAGGACGGTTTCGACCTCTTCAAGACCGGCAAAGATTTTAGAATCCCGCTTGTCAATTTTCATCTCTTGTTGGCCAAATTCCTTCTTAGCCGCTTTTTCTACTTGACCACCGAATTTTTTGGCGGTTAACTGCATGCCATAGCAGATACCTAAAACTGGGATACCCAGTTCGTAAATCTTTTCATCCACATCATAAGAACCTTCCTCATAAACTGAGCTCGGGCCACCTGAGAGGACAACCCCCTTCACATGAGGCATGGCCTGGATTTCTGCCGCCGTGGTATGGCGTGACATCAGTTCCGAATACACCCCAAATTCCCGGATCCGACGAGTAATCAATTGGTTGTATTGGCTACCATAGTCGAGCACGATAATGCGGTCAAAATCTTGTAATTCTTCATGCTTGGTCATGACGCTATCTCCATCTCCTTTTTCTATTAGATATAAGCATTTTAGCAAAAAAAAGCTAGGCTGACTAGGGGCGGACCCAAATCTCAACCGGGCCCAAGCCACTTAGGGTAATTAGGACTTTATGGGTGGCAAACTGACCATCTTCCAGTATAATAAGTGTGATATGGTTTTCTGGTTTTTAAGCCAGTTTAAGCCAGAGACTTAAAGGAGTGACGGTATGACGAAGCAGGCACGGGGCATAGGAAGCGCCCATGGCAAAATTATCCTAATGGGCGAGCACAGCGTGGTTTACGGCCACCCGGCTTTAGCCCTGCCCTTCCAGGCGGTGGAGATGACAGCTGAAATCACCCCCATGCCCAGCCGGTCGGTCATCCGCTCAGCCCTCTATGAAGGCCCCCTGCAAGTGACCCCACCCCACCTGAATAATATCAGCGCCCTGGTCAACAAAATCCGCCAGGACCTGGGCATGGCCAACCGGCATATCTGCCTGACCATCTCTTCATCGATTCCGGCTGAACGCGGTATGGGGTCGTCAGCGGCCGTGGCGGTAGCAGTTATCAAGGCCTTTTATGCCTTTATTGACCAGCCTTTATCCTTAGCGGACCTGATCGCCTATGCCGACTATGCCGAAGCCATCGCCCATGGTCAGGCCTCCGGCTTGGACGCCCGCTTGGCTGCCTATAACCTACCCCTGATTTACCGCAAGGGCCAGCCGGTGACTGACCTCCATTTTGAGAGTCCCTACTGGTTGGTGGTGGCTGATACCGGCATTCCCGGCAACACCAAGCAGGCGGTGGCAGGCATCGCTAAAAGCCTCCAGTCCCGCCACCCCAACCGGAAACGGGCTAGCCAGGACTTGATCCAGGGGCTAGCCCAGGCCAGCCAAGCCTTTATTGACTGTTTGGACCAAGGGGCGACTGGCCGCTACCAGGACCTGTGTGACCTGATGAACCAGGCCCAGGCCAACCTGCAAGCCCTGCAAGTATCCAGCCAAGAATTAGACTATGGCATCCAACTGGCCCGCCAGGCTGGTGCGGGTGGGGCCAAATTAACCGGGGGCGGCCGGGGTGGCTGCTTTATTGCCCTGTGCCAAACTGAGGCCCAGGCCCAACAAGTTAGCCAGGCCCTCTTAGACCAAGAACTAGCGGTCGCCAGCTGGCTGACCCCCTTTTCCGCTTAATTTTCTAGAAGGAGGCTTGTCCTTATGACTGCCCATACGGCCATCTGTAAGGCCCATACCAATATCGCCCTAATTAAGTATTGGGGCAAACGCGATGAAAGCTTGTTTCTACCCATGACCTCTTCCTTGTCCCTAACCCTAGACGGCCTCTATACCGTAACCAAGGTCACTTTCGACCCGGATTTGGGCCAAGACCGCTTTGACCTCAATGGTCAAGGCCAGGGCCAGGCTGAAACTGACAAAATTTCCCGTTTTTTAGACCTATTTCGCACTGAAGCCCAGTGTGACTGGCCCGCTTACGTCCAGTCTTATAACTTTGTGCCCACTGCTGCTGGCTTAGCCTCCTCGGCTTCCGCCTTTGCGGCCCTGGCTGGTGCCTGCCGCCAGGCTTTAAAGCTAGACATGTCTGACCAGGTTCTTTCCACCTTTGCCCGCCGGGGGTCAGGATCGGCAACCCGCAGTGTTTTTGGCGGTTTTGTCGAGTGGCAGGCTGGGGTTTCTAGTGAGACCTCTTTTGCCAAGCCCCTGGACGATGGTGACTGGGATATTGGTATGGTGATTGTCGCCTTGAATACCAATAAAAAACAAATTTCTTCCCGAACCGGCATGAAGCTGACCATGGCGACCTCACCTTATTACCAATTATGGCCGCAAATCGTGGCCCAGGACCTGGCAGCTATGCACCGGGCCCTGGCCCAGCGTGACTTTGACCAGATTGGCCGGCTGGCTGAGGCCAATGCCATGCGCATGCATGCCTCCATGTTGGCAGCTGACCCACCCTTCTCTTACTTTGAACCGGCCACCATGGCCTTGATCAAACAGATCCAAACCTGGCGGCAGGCGGGCTGGTCGATCTACTACACCATGGACGCCGGTCCCAATGTCAAGATTCTCTGCCGCAAGTCACAAATGCAAGATCTAGCCCAACTGCTAGCTGACTTTATGCCAGACGCCCAGATAATCACCAGCCAGGCTGGTCCTGGCCTCAGCTACCTCAGCCCTGACCAATGGAAGGAGATTCAAGATGCCCAGTCAAACCGTAACTAGCCGGGTGCCCGGCAAACTCTATTTAGCTGGTGAGTATGCCGTTGTTGCCAACCACCAGCCCGCCCTGGTCACAGCGGTCGATGCCTTTTTAGCCGTAACCGCCAAGAAAAGCCAGGCTGAGCTGGGCGTTTTGACCACCAATTTAGCCGACCACCCCTTTATGTGGTTTGCGGATGCGGATGGCCATATTGTCTCCAACAGCCCCCATGCCGAATCCTTTGATTTAATTTGGCAGGCCATTGAAGTGGCCAGCCGCTACTGCCTAACCAAGGCTGGCCTGGAGCCAGCTGACCGTTTAGTCTTTAACCTGGATATTAAAAGCCAATTAGACAGCCCGGACGGTCAAAAGTACGGGCTAGGTTCATCCGGCGCGGTTACCCTGGCTGTTTTGGACGCTGTCCTGCAATTGTACGGGGTTGACAGCGAACTGAGCTTTGCTGACCGGGCCTTGGTCCTCTACAAGTTGGGTGTCATTAGCCAGACCAAGCTGGGCCTCAAGGGGTCCTTTGGCGACCTGGCTGCTTCGGCCCGAACTGGGGTGGTCTACTACCGGTCCTTTGACCGGGCTTGGTTTGCTGACCAGGCCATGACCACCGGCCCCGAAATTGCTGATTTGGTGGCTAGCTACTGGCCCCTCTTGACCATTGACCAATTAGCCCTGCCGGCCAATTGGCAGTTGAGCCTGGTTTGGACCCAGGAAGAGGCCTCCACTGAAACCCAAATCAACCACGCCAACCGGCTTAACCGCGACGCCATCCACAAGAACTTTCTAAATTATTCCCGCAAGCAGGTTGACAGTTTACAGGCAGCTTGGCAAGGCGAAGACTTTGACCAAGTCTGCCACTACCTGGCCAAAAACCGGGAGACCATTAGCTTTTACACCAAGCAAATCGGCAAGGCCTACGAGACTGACCGCTTAAAACTAGCCTTAGAAATTGCTGACGATTTTTCGGGCCAGGCCAAGATTTCTGGTGCCGGAGCAGGTGACTGTGCCTACCTGCTCTGCCAGTCTGCCCAGGTTGACCAGGCTGTTAAGCAAGCCTGGCAACAAGCGGGCTTGACCACCCTTGACTATAATTTTTACCAAGCAAAGGAAGATTAAATGTCCATTCAAAGCCAAAGAAAAGATGACCACGTCCGCCATGCTGATAGCCAATACCAAACTAATCCCACTGATTTTGCAGCCCTAGACTTTGTCCACCAATCCATCCCCCGCCTCAATGTGGCTGATATTGATATCTCCACCCGGCTTTTAGGTCATGAGCTAGCCAGTCCCTTCTATATCAATGCCATGACGGGGGGCTCAGAATGGACCAAGCAGATTAATCGGATGTTTGCCGAGCTGGCTCATGAAACCGGCTTGGCCATGGCAGCCGGTTCGCTCTCAATTGCCATTAAAGATCCTAGCACGGCTGACTCCTTTAAGGTCATCCGCCAGGCTAACCCAGATGGCTTTGTCCTGGCCAACCTAGGCGCCAACCACAATTTGGAAAATGCCAAACGGGCTGTCGATATCCTAGAGGCCAATGCCCTGCAAATCCACCTCAACACCCCCCAAGAAGTAGTCATGCCCGAGGGCGACCGCGACTTCCGGCCCTATTATGACCATATCCAAGAAATTGTGGCCGGCCTGGATGTGCCAGTTTTGGTTAAGGAAGTTGGCTTTGGCATGGCCCGCGAAACCATGGAAACGCTAGCTGACCTGGGCGTCCAGGCCATCGATGTGTCAGGCCGAGGCGGAACCAACTTTGCCCTGATTGAAAACGCCCGTCGCAGCGAGACCTTTGATATGTCCTACTTGGCCAACTGGGGCCAGTCTACCCTGGTATCCCTATTAGAGGCTCAGGATTTGATGGCGACCGGCCAAGTTGATATCGTCTCCTCAGGTGGCATTAAAAACCCGCTCGACATGGTCAAGGCCCTGGCCCTAGGTGCCAAAGCTACCGCCATGTCCGGCTTCTTCCTCCACCAGGTCCTCAACCAGCCCCTGGCCGACTGCATCCAAACTGTCCGGGACTATCAAGACCAACTGCGCCTGATTATGGCCCTGGTCAATGCCCCTGATATCGCCAGCCTTAGTCAAACCGACCTAGTGGTCACCGGCTACCCTGCCCAGTGGGCCCAAGCCCGTGGCATAGATATTAACAGGTTGGCTAATCGCAGCCAGGCTGGCAGATAAACCACTTCATAAAGAAAAGACGAGGATTTTACCCCTCGTCTTTTTTCTTTGCTAAATTTATTCTCCGCCCCATTTCTGGACTAACTGGCTTTAGCTGGTGAACTAGCTTAACTCATATACTTAGGCTATTTGAACTGCAGAGAAAAGATTGCGAACTAGCCTAAGTACCCTTGATAAGCTACTTCAGCCACTGGGTCGCTACTGGACTTGCTGCATATCGGTGCTCAAGTAGCTAAAGCCACGCGGTTAGGCTACTTGAACTGCAGAGAAAAGATCGCGAACTAGCCTAAGTACCCTTGATAAGCTACTTCAGCCACTGGGTCGCTACTGGACTTGCTGCATATCGGTGCTCAAGTAGCTAAAGCCACGCGGTTAGGCTACTTGAACTGCAGAGAAAAGATCGCGAACTAGCCTAAGTACCCTTGATAAGCTACTTCAGCCACTGGGTCGCTACTGGACTTGCTGCATATCGGTGCTCAAGTAGCTAAAGCCACGCGGTTAGGCTACTTGAACTGCAGAGAAAAGATCGCGAACTAGCCTAAGTACCCTTGATAAGCTACTTCAGCCACTGGGTCGCGATTAAGTCCATATAATTGTGTAAAAAGAAAAACCATAATAATCTTTTTTGGTTACAATGTAATTGGCTAAAACACATTGAAAGGAAGATTATTATGGCTCAACTAAATATTACCCTAAACTTAGAAGAAATTACAGAGGCAGTTCTAAACAGTGATATGGATCAGATGATGAAGTCCCTAACTGTAACCATCTTTAATGCCTATATGCAAGCAGAGCGTGAGGAATTTATTAATGCTAAGCGCTATGAGCGCACAGATGACCGGAAAGATTATCGTAATGGCTCCTATAAAAGAAACTTTAAAACAAAGGTAGGGACTGTTGAACTGGATGTCCCTCGGACACAATCAGGAGAATTTGATACCAAGCTATTCGATAAATATCAACGTATGGACAAGGCCTTTGTGGCTGTTTTAACCGAAATGTATATTAATGGGGTCTCAACACGCCGTATTAAGAAGGTTGTTGAAACACTCTGTGGCGAAGGTGTTTCTAAATCATTTGTCTCTTCAGTAAATAAAAACTTGGACCCTGCTGTTTTCGAATTTAAAGGGCGTTCCCTAACACATACGAATTTTCGATATGTTTATGTCGATGCCATGTATATTAAAGTTCGCGAAAACCATCGTTCTGTCTCTAAAGGTGTTTATATTGCTCAGGGTATTAACGATGATAATCGTCGCGAAATTATCGGCTTTATGATTGCTGATAATGAATCAGAAGAAAACTGGAAGAACTTCTTCCTTGATTTAAAGGCCAGAGGCCTAACTAAACCAACATTAATTATATCTGACGCCCACAAGGGACTAAAATCAGCGATTAGTAATCAATTTTTAGGCACTACCTGGCAACGGTGTACGGTTCATTTTCTACGTAATATTTTAGCTCATTTTCCAAAAAAGGATTGCAGTCATGAGAGAAGTCTTCTAAAGAGAATATTTAATGCTGATAGTCAACAAAGAGCGCGAGAGTTAAAATTTGAATTTGTAGAATACGTTAGTGGCAATGAGAAATATGACAAAGCTGTTAATACGCTAGAGGAAGGCTTCGAAGATGCTATCCCATACTTATTAGAACCCACACCTTATCGCGTTTCACTGAAAACAACTAACAGTCTAGAAAGGCTAAATCGAGAAATTAGAAGAAGAGAGAAAGTTGTCGGCCTCTTTCCTAATATAGAGGCTGCGGAGCGACTTATAGGAAGTGTATTGCTTGATTTGCATGAATATTGGGAGACATGTCCTCATAAATTCTTTAATAACATAGTCTAAATATTTATACCCACCAATTACATTCTATAATTTACACAAGATTGTGGACTTGACATGGGTCGCTACTGGACTTGCTGCATATCGGTGCTCAAGTAGCTAAAGCCACGCGGTTAGGCTACTTGAACTGCAGAGAAAAGATCGCGAACTAGCCTAAGTACCCTTGATAAGCTACTTCAGCCACTGGGTCGCTACTGGACTTGCTGCATATCGGTGCTCAAGTAGCTTAAGCCACACGGTTAGGCTACTTGAACTGTAAAGAAGCGATCGCGAACTAGCCTAAGTACCCTTGATAAGCTACTTCAGCCACCAGATCACCACTGAAAGGGCTGCATATCGGTGCTCAAGTAGCTTAAGCCACACGGTTAGGCTACTTGATTATTTATACATGAGCGCCATCAACCTAACAGATAGTAACAAACCGCAAAAGCTAGGGTGCCAGCGACCATAGTAGCCATAATATCCTTACGATAGTAGGCCACTAGCCCAGCCACCAGACCAGGGATTAGCTTGAGATTAACCAAGGGGTTTAAGGCTAAGTCCCCTTGCCAGAAGAAGAGGTCAGTAGCCACCAGACAAGTGAATATAGTCAAGGGAATGTAGGCCATAAATTGACGCAGGCTGGGATTGAGTGGCCCACGGTTTACCATGAGAGCCGGCACAATCCGCATCAAACTGGTCAAACTACCTAAAATGATAATCAGCCACCACTTATTCATGACGTACCCCCCTCCTTCTATCTAGATAATGAAAGGCCAGGTAGGCAGATGCTAGCGCCGCGGCTACTATCACCAGACTATGGTCAAAAATAACCATCAGAGTCACCACCAAAATACTGGTAAAGGCGACGAGCGACACCTGGGCCCGGGTTTTAACCTGCATCACCAAGAGGCCGATAAACATCGCAGTCAACACATAATTCAAGATGTCGGTCGGTAGGGTTAAGCCACCCCACAAGGCCGTCAAACCGCCTAGCCAAGTGGCAACAAGCCAGGCGAGTTGACTGGTCAGGTTGACGGCCAGGGCCTGGGTATAGGTCCAAGTTTGGCCCGGCTTTTCATGGGCTAGTTCCAGTTGGGTCATATTGACGGCAAAGCTTTCATCAGTTACCGCAAAACCTAAAAGGGCCATCTGCCAATTGCTGACACCTTGGTAATAAGCAGCCTGGGTTGAAGTCAGGACAATTGACCGTAAGTGGAGGGCCAGAAGGATTAGCATAATTTCCCAGGTGCCCAAACCCTGGCTCACCAGACCGGCCAGCATAAACTGGGAGGCGCCTGAAAGCACCAAAATCGACATTAAAGCAATCTGCCCCAAACTAAATCCAGCCTGGAATAAAAGTAGGCCACAAGCCAGCCCAATCGGTAGGTAGCCAATCGCTACCGGCAAGGCCTTTTTACAGCCCGATAAAAATAATTGCATGCCTTCACTTCCTTAATCACTCAAATTTGGCTCAAAGGGCTAGGACAGTGCTGTCCTAGCCCTCTTTATTTAATCAATGGTGCTTGCAAGCAAGTTAGCCTGCTGCGCCTCACACCCTGTTTTAGTCGGGTTAGACTGGGCAGGCATGGCGCCACTTCAGAAATTAGTCGCAATAGCTTATCAGCTATAGGGCTAATTCCTTCCAGTGGTCCATGCCTAAACGCCCAGCCTCACACCCTGTTTTAGTCGGGTTCCTAGAAGCTGAACTGAAGTCATTTCACTAGGCTGACGCAATAGCTTGCAGCTATTGGTCTGCCTAGCTCCAACGATTCAGTTCAGAACGCTTCTTGTCACACCCTTGTTTTAGTCGGGCTCGAATCGGCAGGAATGAAGTCACTTCAGAAATCTGACACAATATCTTGCAGATATTGGTCCGATTCCTTCCAGTGATTCATTCCTAAACGCCGATTCTCACACCCTTTTACATAAATCTTTGCATTTCTCGGTCATAGTCCAGGAGCTTGCGCATAAAGCCATAGGGGTCAACTAGACCAATTTGCCTAGCGAACAGGTAGAGGCTGGACTCGGTCAAGGCGGAGTGGCGGACCACTTTGGGGTCGGTCACAATATTGATTGCCTCACCATCGGCAATAATTTGACCAGCTTCAATCACCACAATCCGGCTAGCATATTGTAAGAGAACATAAACGTCATGGGTATTAATCAGGATGGTCATCCCATACTCCTGATTGAGGTCGGTCAGGTACTGCATGAGTTCCACATAATGCTTGTAGTCCTGGCCCTGGGTGGGATCATCCATAATAATCAAGCGCGGGTTCAAAATCAAGGCCCCGGCCATCAACAAGCGGTGCTTTTGCCCATAAGATAGGGTATAGATCGGCATATCACCAGCAAAGCTCAATCCCAGAACCTTTAAGACTTCTTGAATATCCTTAAAAGCACTCTGGTCCAGGCTGGTCTGACCCGCTTGGTCTAAAATCCCCTGCAGATAGTCCTTGACCCGGACCTGGTCATCACCTAGGCTGGCATTGACATCCTGAGGAATATAGACAATTCCCTGGTCATGGGCCTGGCTAGGTGAAATGTGGTCCAAGGGCTGACCATCTAAGTAATAAGTCCCCTGGTCAGCCGCCAGGTCCTGGTGGAGGATCTTTGCTAGGGTTGTTTTCCCCGACCCATTGCCACCTACCAAAGCTACAATTTCCCCCTGATAAATCGAGAGGTCAACCCCCTTGAGGGCCTGCCGCCCAGTATCAGGGTACTGGTAGGTCACCCCTGTCAAGCGAACCAGCTCCTCACCCTTGCTGGTCTTGGCCATGCTAGGAATCAAGTTGACCCAATTTTCCAAGGTCTGCCGCATGTTTTTACCAAAGATATACTTGGCTGAGGTCAAATTATGGGTCTGGTTCAAGGGATAACCGGCGTAATTCAAAGCCTTAATATAGAGGGGTTCCCGGATACCAAACTCAATCAAGTTATGCAACTTAAAGAGTTGGACCAAGGGCCCGTCATAAACAATTTGCCCTGTAGAGAAGACCAAGACCCGGTCAATATGCCGGCTCATGACCTGTTCCAGCCGGTGTTCAACAATCACAATGGTCTTGCCCTTGGCCACGTAGAGGTCATCCAGGGCATCAATAAACTGGTGGGCCATCCGTGGCGACAGGTTAGACAGGGGTTCATCAAAAACATAAACCTTATTCGCCCCAGCTAGTTCAAGGCCCTGCTTGGCTGCTAGCTGGTCCATCATGACCACTAGATCATTTTGGCTAAAGAGGTCAAGTTGCCGGTCATTTATATAAGCAGCCACCATGCCACCAGTAATGGTGACCACATCAACTGGTTGCCGGTCCACTTGACCTTCTAGCCGGCCCTGGTAGGGCGCCTGGCCCAGGCTATTGTTGAGGGCGCGGACAAAGGTAGACTTACCTGAACCTGAGGCCCCCAGAATTAATAATTTTTCCCCGCGGTAGAGCGAGATATTCAGGTCTCTAAGCGTCGGCTCCCCTTCCTGGGCATAGGAAAAGTTAAAATTACGGAAAGTAATCCAGGCTGTCTTGTCCATCTCATCCCTCCTATTTTTCGCGGCCAATAATTCTCACTTCAGGCTCCAAGTCGACCCCGTCTTTTTCCTTGATGACTGCTTGGACATGAGCAATCAGGTCAATATAGTCAGTTGCCGTACCTTCATCAATGTTAACCATAAAACCAGCATGCTTTTTCGACACTTGGACGCCACCAATGGTGTAGCCCTGCAAGCCCGCTTCCTGGATCAACTTGCCAGTAAAGTATCCCGCCGGCCGTTTAAAGACTGAGCCACATGAAGGATATTCCAAGGGCTGCTTGGATTCTCGCAAATCAGTGAGTTCAGCCATCTTAGCGGTAATCTTTGCCTGGTCGCCAGGGGTAAGTGCAAAGGTCACTTGCACCACAATGTCACCCGTATCCTGGATACTAGAGTGGCGGTAGGCAAAATCTAAATCCTGGTTGGACATTTCTTTAATATCGCCACTTGGACTGACGACGGTTGCTGACTTAACCACGGTTTGGACTTCGCCACCGTAAGCGCCCGCGTTCATATAAATGGCGCCGCCAATTGAGCCAGGAATGCCACACGCGAATTCCAAGCCAGTTAAACTGTGATCGCGGGCAATTTGGCTGACCCGTATAATTTCGGCCCCGGCATCCGCAACAATTTCCTGGTCATTAACAACCACGGTCTTCATCTTGGTTAAAATTAAGACCAAACCAGCCACGCCGCCATCACGGACAATGATATTAGAAGCGTTACCCAAAACAAGGACTGGGATATCATGGTCTTGGGCATACTTAACCAGGGCAGCCACCTCATGGATTGAAGTGGGGAAGGCCACCGCATCCCCTGGACCACCAGTTTTAGTATAGGAATAGTTATTCAAGGGTTCGTCAAATTTTATTTCACTATTAGGAAAGGTCGCTTGTAAATCAGCGCGATTCATCTTATAAATCCCCCATCTTATCTCTTTTAAAGTACCCCTTCATCTTACCATAAACAAGGCTTAAATAACTATCTGAGGAGAAATTAGTATCTTTTTTTGACCAAGTTAAGTATGATAAGAAAGTAAAGTTTAAGGAGTGGAAGTATGGATAAAAAGAAACGCAACGCCCTGATGATGACAGCCCTCAGTTTGATTTACGCTGGCTTGCAACTGGGCCGGACGCCCCAAGAACTCAGCCTGGTTAACCAGACCATTAGTCTATTAATACCCCTGGTGGGCCTGGTTTTTGCCCTCAACCTCTTTGATAAAAAGTGGCGCTGGTCAATTTTCGCAGGCAACCTAGTCATTTTTCTTCTCATGTTGACCCAAGTTTTTCTAAAGTAAACTCATAATAAACAAAAAAGGCTGTGACGCAGGGCCACAGCCTTTTTCATGTGCATTAATTTTCCTGAGTGCCAAAGCTCACACCCTGGTTTAGTTGGGTTCGCTTTGGCAGACCAGCAGTCCTTTCACACCAGTCAAGACAATATCTGTGATATTGCTTGTCTGGTGCTCCAAGGATCCTGGTCTAAGCGCCAAAACTCACACCCTGGTTTAGTCGAGTTCGGCTGGGCAGGCATGGCGCCACTTCAGAAATTAGTCTCAATAGCTTGCAGCTATTGGACTAATTCCTTCCAGTGGTCCCTGCCTAAACGCCCAGCCTCACACCCTGTTAGTCTTCCAAGAAGTCTTTGAGTTGTTTAGACCGGCTTGGGTGGCGCAGTTTGCGCAAAGCTTTAGCTTCAATTTGGCGGATCCGTTCCCGGGTCACACCAAATTGTTGGCCAACTTGCTCCAAGGTCTTAGACTGGCCATCTTCAAGGCCAAAACGCAGGCGCAAGACATTTTCTTCCCGGTCAGTCAGGGTATCTAATACCTCATTTAATTGCTCTTTCAGCAATTCTTGGGAGGTATGTTCCACTGGACTGGTCGCATCCTGGTCTTCGATAAAGTCACCCAAGTGGGAATCATCTTCTTCACCGATTGGCGTTTCCAGGGAGACTGGTTCTTGGGCAATCTTCAAGATTTCCCGAACTTTTTCGGTTGGCAGGTCCATCTCAGCCCCAATTTCTTCTGGGGTAGGTTCCCGACCTAAATCCTGTAATAATTGCCGCTGGATGCGGACTAATTTATTAATGGTTTCCACCATGTGGACCGGAATCCGGATGGTCCGGGCTTGGTCGGCAATAGCCCGGGTGATGGCTTGGCGAATCCACCAAGTGGCATAAGTAGAGAACTTAAAGCCCTTGGTATAGTCGAATTTTTCCACAGCCTTCATCAGACCCATGTTACCCTCTTGAATCAAATCAAGGAAGGACATGCCCCGGCCCACATAGCGTTTAGCGATTGAAACCACCAAACGTAAGTTGGCCTCAGCCAATTCTTGCTTGGCAATTGGGTCACCCTCTTCAATCCGCTTGGCCAAGGCCACTTCTTCGTCGGCGGTTAAGAGGTCTACCCGGCCGATTTCTTTAAGGTACATGCGGACGGGGTCGTTAATTTTAACGTTAGAAGGAATTTGGGTTTCATCAACCTCATCATCCTTATCCTTTTTCTTTTTATCATCCCGGTCCTCATTTTTTAATTGACGCTGGGTTGGGCCGCCATCATCATCAACAACAGCAATACCCTGGTCCTCAAGCTTGTCAATGAGTTCGTCCATTTCCTGGTCATCTAACTGGTAGGGTTGGGCGAGATCATCGGCTAGTTCTTGGTAGTGGATTTCTCCTAGCATTTTTTTCTTAGCAATCAAGTCCTTGACGGCCTGACTGTAGCTTACACCATCAACTGTTTTTTTGGCCATTAAGTTCAGCTCCTATCATGATAATTTCTTTAACTGACGCAATACATCTAGGTAGGCCGTATAAAGATCAGCTTGCCGGCTAAAATCATTTGCCAGGCCTGCTTCTTGGGCTTGTGAAAGTAATTCATCTTTACGGGCCTCTAGTTGGGCCCGGGTAGAGATATTATACAATAAATCTGTCAAGAGGTCAGCACTTAACTTGGCTGGTCCGCCAATTTGCATGGCAATCACCAAGCGCTCTTGCTCATCACGGTTGACCAAGTGGTCTAAAAAGTCACCCGCATCCAGTAAACTGGGGTCCGCCAGCTGGTCCCGGTAGGCCACTAGCAGGATATAAAGTCGCTGCATCAAGGGCGTGGCCATCATAAAAACTGGGGCCTTTAATTCGAGTTGCAACCAGGCCTCCGGATCATATAACAGATAGTGGAAAAGCTGGAGTTCAGACAATTCAACTAAGGAATAATCCGCCAATAGCGAATTAGAACGCGCCTTAGCGGGTGCCAGGCTCACCTGGTCATAGGGTGAAGCGCTAGTCGCTGGTGGTTGGCCAGCTGACCCGGACGGGCTAGGCTGGCTCAGGTCCAGCTGCTGGAGTTGCTTGGTCAAGGTTTCCAAGGAAATATCGGTGTCCTGGGCCAATTCCTGCAGGTAAATTTCCTGCTTAAGGGGGTCCTGGGCCTGCTTAATTTCACTTAAAAGGGCCTCGATATACTGGTACTTGCCCCACTCCAAGGACAGGTTGTACTTACGCCGGTAGTAGAGGCGCAAGAAATTAAAAGGGGTTAACTGCTGGTCACTAAAGACTTGACGAAAACGGTCCGCCCCCTCCCGCTGGATAAAGTCATCCGGGTCCAGCTGTTGGGGAAAGACCACCAGGCTGACCTCAAGTTTTGGTGCCTGGTGGCGGATATGGTCCAGGGCCCGCTGGCTGGCATCCAAACCAGCCCGGTCACCATCATAGGCGATCACCACTTGCTTGGTCTGCTGGCTTAAAATCCGGATATGTTGGTCAGTCAGGCTGGTCCCCATGGAGGCCACCCCGTTTTTCAAACCAGCCTGGTGGGCAGCAATCACATCCATAAAGCCTTCAAAGAGGACTAATTGCCCCGACCGCCGCACTTCTTGCTTGGCCAGATCCAGGTTAAAGAGAAAGTCCCGTTTGTGGAAGATTTCGGTCTCCGGGCTATTGAGGTACTTGGCCTGGTGGCTGCCACTAGCCTCGTCGTTAGCCAGCTGGTCCTGGAATAAACGGCCGGAAAAGGCAGCCACCCGGCCCTGGTCATCACGGAGGGGGAAAATCAGCCGGCCGCGAAAACGGTCTTGCAGGCGGTCGCCATGTCCCACCATGACCCCAGCCGCCAGCATTTCTTCATTAGTGAAGCCATCAGCCAGGAGTTGCTGGTAGATCAGGTCTGACTGGTCAGGGGCATAGCCAATTTGGTAGGTTTTAATGGTCTCCTGGTCCAGCCCCCGCTCGGCCAAATAAGTCCGACCTGGGTCGCCAGCCTTAGTGGCTGTCAGCAAATAGTGGTAGAGGTCAGCCAGCTTGGCATGGAGCTGGTAGAGGCGCTGGTGCTTGGCGTTGACCTGGTTATGCTGGCCCCCTTGGTGGAGGCTGGCAAAGTCAAAATCAACCTGGATGCCAGCTAGTTCAGCAGTTTTTTCCACAGCTTCAGGAAAAGAGTAATTTTCCAAATCCATCAAAAAGCTAAAAACATTGCCCCCCCTTTTACAGGAAAAGCAGTGGAAGAATTGGTCTTCTTCATTGACAGAAAAAGAGGGGGTGTTCTCTTCGTGGAAGGGACAGTAGCCAAAATGGTTCTTGCCCCGCTTTTCCAAGTCGACAAATTGGCCGATAACATCAACGATATCGGCCTCAGCTTTTATTTGGTTCACAATTTCATTAGGAATAAAGTTAGCCACAGGCATCTCCCTCTTATAAAATTGCTGGCCCAGATCCCTTACTGGTCATACTCGCCTTCAAGCAGGGCAGCAATCACTTCCCAGGCTTCTTCCCGACCCTCACCGGTTTCCGATGAAAAGGGCAGGATCTGGTCAATGGTTTCCAGGCCCAGCCCCTTGTAAATTTGGGACAGATGCTTGTTCCACTGGGATTTCTTCACCTTGTCCGTTTTGGTGGCGATGACAAAGTAAGGAATATTATGGGCATCAAAAAATTCTTTCATTTGAATATCATTTTTTTGCGGTTCATGACGGAAGTCAACCACGAGGAAAACGGCTTCTAGATTTTGGCGGGTCTCAAAATAGCGCGACAGCATCTTGGCCCACTTTTCCTTTTCCGTTTTGGACACCTTGGCATAGCCATAGCCCGGTACATCGACCAGGTAAAAGGCATCCTCAATCTGGTAATAATTGAGTTGCTGAGTCTTACCAGGTTGACTGGAAGTCCGGGCCAACTTCTTGCGGCCAATCAACTTGTTAATAAAAGAAGATTTACCCACATTGGAGCGACCAGCCAGAGCAATTTCCGGTAGGACGGGGTCAGGATATTGTTCAGGTCTAACCGCTGAAATTAGAAATTCAGCATTTTGAATATGAACAGGCATGGTTTCCTCCCCTAATTAGTCCAAGGCTTGGCCATCATGGCCGTATAGTTCGGGCTGGGTCTTGTCATTAATTACTGATTCGGTCACAACCACCTTGGCCACATCGTCCCGGCTAGGGATTTCAAACATAATATCCAGCATAGACTCTTCAATAATCGACCGTAGTCCCCGCGCTCCAGTTTTACGTTCCAAGGCTAGCTTGGCAATGGCTGCCAGGGCCTCATCAGTGAAGGCTAGTTCGACATCATCCATGGCAAAGAGCTGTTGGTACTGTTTTACCAAGGCATTCTTAGGTTGGGTTAAGATATGGACCAGGTCTTCCTCAGTCAACTTGTTGAGGTGGGCCATCACCGGTAAGCGGCCAATAAACTCGGGAATCAAACCATATTTTTGCAGGTCTTGCGGGGTCAAGTAATCTAGGGCTTGGTCAGGGTCATCCAGCTTTTCATCAATAGCTGACTGGCCAAATCCAATTACCCGCTCACCTAAGCGTTCCTTGATAATCCCTTCGATGCCATCAAAGGCGCCGCCCACAATAAAGAGGACATTGGTGGTATCAAACTGGATAAACTCTTGTTGGGGGTGTTTACGCCCACCTTGAGGCGGCACATTGGCAACCGTACCCTCTAAGATTTTTAGCAGGGCCTGTTGCACACCCTCACCAGACACATCGCGGGTAATCGAGACATTCTCTGACTTGCGGGCAATCTTGTCAATTTCATCGACATAGATAATGCCGTATTGAGCCCGCTCCACGTCGAAATCAGCCGCTTGCATGAGCTTGAGCAAGATATTTTCCACATCTTCACCCACATAACCAGCCTCAGTTAGGCTCGTGGCATCAGCAATGGCAAAAGGAACCTGGAGAATTTTAGCCAAGGTTTGGGCTAAATAAGTCTTACCAGAACCAGTCGGACCAACCAAGAGAATATTAGATTTTTGCAGGTCGACTTGGTCATCGCCTTGCTTGTCCAAGTTGGCTGATACCCGCTTATAGTGGTTGTAAACCGCTACTGACAGGTTCTTCTTAGCCTGGTCTTGGCCAATCACATAATCATTCAAGTGGTCACGAATTTCACTCGGCTTAGGCGGATCAACATCAAAAGTCGGTTGACCAACTTCGCTAAGCAGGGCCTCTTGTTCAATAATTTCTTCAGCTAGGCTGACGCATTCATTACAAATAAATACATCTGGGCCGGCAATCATTCTATCAACTTGGTCCTGGGACTTGCCACAAAACGAGCAATGAGCAGGGTTGTTATTATCGTCTTTGTACATTGCCATTCTCCCTTCTTTTATATCCGCTATCTATCTTATCAAATCTAAAGGGTTTGGTAAAACTTTTCTGCTTAACTAAGCTTGACCACTGAGGATAGCTTTGGCGCGCTGACTCATTCACGCCAGGATTTTACTTAGCAGGTTTGGTGAAGCTAACTCTAAGATTTAAAGCATTCGCTGTTGGCCGATTCTCTACACTTTTTCCTCTAGTTAGGGTAGTGAAGCTGATTATTAAGCTCATATCACTTACCGATTAGCCAGTTCTCTACACCTTATCTCCTATTTAGGGTAATGATTCTGAGTATAGATCTCATACCGCTCAACGCTAGAACGATTCTCTACACTTTCTCTCCTAGTTAGGGTAGTGATTTTACTTGTAAGACGCAGACCACTCACCACCTGGTCAATTCTCTACACTTTATCCTTTAGTTAGGGTAGTAAAGCTGATTATAGAACTCAGACCGCTCACCGCCTGGCTAGTTCTCTACACCCTTTCCCCTAATTAGGGTAGTGAATCACCACATCCGAAACAATGAGATTTGCTCTCGACCACAAAACACGCTAAATTTCCGCTCACCTACAAGCACAAAGAAAGGCAGGCTATCTGGGGGACAGCCTGCCGTCTCTGCATTAAATTGTTACATTATTCAGCTTCAACAGCAGTTGAAGTGATTAATTCCATAGCCTTCTTAAGGGCGATGTCATTGCGTAGCATATCTTGGGTAACAACTTGTTGTACCATCGCTTCTTCCATGCCGTAAGTTTCAGCTAAGTTCTTGATTTCTTCGTTTACGTCTTCTTCAGAAACTTCGATGTTTTCATCGGCAACGATTTGTTCAAGAATTAGGTTAGTTTTTACGCGGACATCAGCGTCAGCTTCAAATTGTTGGTGTAAGTCAGCTTCGCTAGTACCAGTAATTTGATAGTAAAGCTCAGGTGAGATACCTTGGCGTTGCATTTCGTTTAAGTAGTGTTCCATTTGACGGTGCACTTCTTCGTGGACCATTTCATGTGGTAGGTCTTCGATGGTGGCGTTGTCAACGGCTTGACGAATGGCTTCTTCTTCAACCGCTTCTTGGGCCGCATTGTCTTTAACTTCTTGTAACTCAGCCCGGTATTTATCGCGTAATTGGTCTAAGCTTTCAACTTCATCGTCCACATCTTTGGCGAATTCATCGTCAAGCTCAGGAACTTCTTTAGCTTTTACTTCGTGAACTTTTACTTGGAAAGTCGCTTCTTGGCCAGCTAAGTCTTCAGCATGGTAGTCTTCTGGGAAGGTTACCTTAACTTCAACTTCGTCGCCTTCTTTAGCGCCCGCTAATTGGTCTTCAAAACCAGGGATGAATGAGTTAGAACCTAATTCTAATGAATGGTTTTCACCCTTACCACCTTCAAAGGCTTCGCCATCTTTGAAACCTTCAAAGTCGATCACAACAGTGTCCCCTTCTTCAGCTGGACCTTCTTTAACCACTAATTCAGTCAAGTTAGCTTGGGCAGCTTCTAAACGTTGGTTAATATCTTCTTCAGTAACTTCACGGTCTTGCTTAGTTACTGTTAGGTTCTTGTATTCACCTAATTTAACTTCAGGTTTAGTTGCTACTTGAGCCTTGATTGTCCAGTCTTGGTTTTTACCAATTTCTTCGATTTCAAAGCGTGGTTGAGTTACGATATCTAAGCCAGATTCTTCAACCGCTGCCGCATAAGCTTCTGGTAAAGCAATGTTAACTGCGTCTTCATAAAGCGCTTCTTCACCAAACATTTTAACAAATACTTGGTAGTTAACCTTACCCTTACGGAAGCCTGGTACAGAAACGTCTTTCTTAACCTTGTTGTAGGCTTGTTTCAAGGCTGCTTGGGCCTTGTCTTGCGCGATGGTAAAGTGTAATACACCTTCATTGGTGCTTGTTTGTTCATAATTTACAGACATTCAATAATCCCCTAACTCTTAAATTTAAAAATAGAGTATACCTTAGTACACTCCACACAACAAATAATATTACATGAATTTGCTTAATTTGTCTAGCACTCGATACTTTTTATCCCGCCCGCCTAAAGCTTAGCCACCGCTAGTAGACCCAGCGAAGATTTCCTCAAGCTAGCCCTTTCTAGTCAAAATATATATCTTTATAAAAAAATTTGCTATAATAGTTGCAATCAGGCACTATGACTAGCTTGATGGTTTGTCCTGCCTTTAGGGCGGACAACCACCAGCCTAGATAAGGATAAGGGGGTATATTGTGCGCTATCCAGATGGGTCTAGCTACCAACCGGCTGGCCACAGCTTAACCAACCAACCAATTAGCAACCAGCAGGGCACAGCCAGCTTTGCTAAACGGGGGATGAAACTCGAAGAGATGATCAACAAGTCCAACCAGTGGTATCTCAACCGCAAGCTGGCGGTCATCCATAAAAAACCGACCCCCATTCAGATTGTTAAAGTGGACTATCCCAAGCGGTCACGGGCGGTCATCCGGGAGGCTTACTACCGGCAGGCATCAACTACCGATTATAATGGCATCTACCAGGGCTATTATTTAGATTTTGAAGCCAAGCAAACCAACCAGAAAACCCGCTTTCCCCTTCACAATATCCATAGCCACCAACTACGGCATATGGGCCAGTGTGAGGACCAGGGTGGGATCACTTTTACAATCATCTACTTTGCCAGCCTGGGCCAGGCCTATCTCTATCCCTACCAAGATTTATTTAGGGACTGGCAGGCCAGCCAAGCTGATGGCGCAAAGTCTATCTCACTTGCCAAAATCAAGGACTGCGGCTATGAAATCCCCCGGCGGATTAGTCCCCACCTGGACTACCTAGCTGCAGTTGACCAATTAATTGCCGACCGACAAGCCGGCAGATAGGAGGATATATATGAGTTCAAATGGTAACCGACCACGTCCCAACCGCCAGCGCAGACGGTCCAACCAGGATAAGTTAGATTTTTCTAATTTTACCTGGCAAAAGGTCCTGCTCGTCTTGGCAGCTATCGTGGTAACCGTAGGCGTTGTCCTAGCAGGCATCGGCCTTACTTGGGGCATGAGTGCACCAGATATTTCTGAAGAGGACCTCCGTGGGGTGGCCTCATCAACTGTTTATGACCGAGATGGTGCTGTCGTTTATGAAACCAGCCAGAATGAGCATATCGCTGTTGATTCCAGTCAAATTGACCAAAAAACCTTTGACGCGGTCACGTCAATTGAGGACCAACGCTTCTTAGACCATCATGGCTTTGACCCCATCCGCATTATCGGTTCCTTTATTGCCAACCTGAGAGCCGGTGGCATTGTCCAAGGTGGCTCAACCCTGACCCAGCAATTAGTCAAGCTATCCGTCTTCTCAACTAATGAAGAGGACCAGACTTATAAGCGTAAAGTACAGGAGATTTTCCTGGCCCTGAGACTAGAACGCCATTATGACAAGCAAGAAATTTTTGAATTCTACATTAATAAAGTCTATATGGCCAACGGGGTTTATGGGATGGGGACGGCCGCTCAAATCTACTACGGCAAGCCCCTCAATGAACTAAGCCTGGCCCAAACCGCCCTCTTGGCTGGTATGCCCCAGGCGCCTAATACCTATAATCCTTATACTGATCCGGAAGCAGCCAAGGAACGTCGTAACCTCGTCCTCCAAGAAATGCTGGAAAACAATAAGATCACTGAGGCTGAATATAATGAAGCCATCCAGGCGCCAGTCACCGATGACCTCTTAGATATTGATTACCTAAATGAACGTTCTTATAGCGACATTGTGGTTGATGCCTATGTTCAAAAGGTCATTGCCGAAATCGAAGAAGAGGGCTATGACATCTTCTCTGATGGTTTAGATATCTATACCCACTTGGATATGAATGTCCAAAATTATCTCTACGAAACAGTGAATGATGATGTTGGTGCCTTCTTTACTGATCCTGATATGCAGGCGGCTGTATCTATCCTGGATACCAAGACGTCAAACATCGTCGCCCTCTTTGGCGGTCGTAACCAAACTGACGCCCTATCATACAGCCGTGCCCAAGCTGACAACCGGTCAGTGGGATCTACAATCAAACCCCTGATTGACTATGCCCCAGCCATTGAATACCTCAACTATGGTACTGATTCAGCGATTGTCGATGAAAAAGCCACCTATTCTTCTGGTGACACCATTGAGAACTATGACCTGGGCTTCCAGGGTAAAATCACCCTCCGCCAAGCTTTAATTGGATCAAGGAATATTCCGGCCTTGAAACTCTTACAGGAAGTTGGGTTGGAACAGGCCGATGAATTTATGAAAGGCATGGGCATCTCCCTTAACGGCGGCCAAGGTGTCTATGAATCCAATGCCATCGGTGGTGAAATCTCACCAATCCAATTATCAGCCGCCTATGCGACCTTGGGTAACTACGGCCAATACAACGAGCCAAAAGCGGTCGACTACTTCGTCACGACTGACGGTAAAGAAGTTAAAGTATCGCGCGACCAAAACCAGGCCATGGCTGATTCAACTGCCTACATGATTACTGATATGCTCCAGGATTCTACCAAGACCGGTATCCTGACCAAGTATGGGTCTCCTTCTTACCAAGAAGCCATGAAATCAGGAACCACCAACTATACAGAAGCCCAACGTGCTGAACTGGGTATCCCACTAAATGCTTCTCCTGATGCTTGGATGGCTGGTCACACTTCTGACTATGCCATGGCCATTTGGCTAGGCTACGACGAACCATTGGTAGCTGGTCATTACCTCAGCCTAGAAGAAACCTACCTGGCCGGTGAAATCTTTAGGACCCTGGCTAACTACCTAGTAGAATACAATGGTCGGCCAAATGATTGGGAACAACCCGCTTCAGTCCACCAGGTCAACATTGCCTTTGAAACAGGTCCCGCCAGACCACCAGTTTCAACCAGCTCGGTCGTCCAATCCCTGGTTAACCAAGAAACCTATGACCAATATAGTGGTGATTTTGAAAACACTCGTTTATATACACCAAACCGGGGGACCACTTCTAGTTACAACTACAACCAATCTGCTAGCTCTAGCCAGTCCGCTAGCTCGTCTAGCCTTGATGGCCAGAGCCAAGAAAGCAGTGACCAACCAAGTGATAGTTCTGGTCTAGAAAACGGTACAGAAATCAGCCCTGACCAAGGCCAGACAACAGGCCAAGAGGGCCAGCCAGCCGGATCAACCCCACCAGCTACCGATAGCGGTGGCCAAAACACTGGCGGCCAAACAACCGGCCAAGAAGCAGCCTAAGATAAGGGTGTGAGCTTTGGCGCTTAGACCAGGAACCTTGGAGTAGAAGACAAGCAATATCGTCAGATATTGTCTTGAATTCTGCGAAAGGACGCCTGGTCTGCCAAAGCGAGCCCGACTAAAGGGTGTGAGACTTGGCGCTTTGAACGAAATTCTTGGCATAAAAGACAAAAAAGTGTCGGTGACTATAAGTCACCGACACTTTTTTATATTCAAATATTCTATTCAGCTGGAGCGAAAATTGTTTCGCCCGCTTCCTCTTTAATTAGGAAACTTTCTTGACCATCTGCCACCTGGTAGGCTAGGGCTGTTTCTGGATACAGGTCCCTAATCTCACTATCATCGTAGCGGTAATTTCCATTCAGGGGACGTTGGTAGAGGTAAACCGCCTCTTTAAATTCAGGCTGGTCTAGGTCTCCAGTTTGCGCCTCTAGGCGGGCAAAATAGTCATAGGAATCCATATCAAAACTGTAATTAACCAAATCCGCCAAGATTGGCATCGGATTACCCAGTTGGAAAACAAGAGCCAGGTACTTGTCACCCGTTTGCAGGAATTCCAGACTAAACATGGTGTGCTTAAACTTAAACTGCTTGACAATTTTATCCACATGGGCCACTAATAGGTCATCCATTTCTGGCAGGATGGTAAAGGCAAACTCCCCACCCTGGCTTTGGCTCTCCCGCAAGCCTTTCGGAGATGTGACAGCTGCCGCAAAAGCCACCTGCCCCTGGTCATCAACCATACCGATAACTTGAACAAGCTGGTCAAAATCACAGGCTTCTTCCAGTAAATATGGCGTCAAATCCCAAGTTTCCGCAAATTGATCCAGGTCATCCTGGTCAGCTAGATAATAAATTTGGGCCAGGTCATAGCCCGCATCCGGCTTGGCAATTAAGGGAAAGTCTAGCTTTTTAGCAGCACTGGTTAATTGGCGCTTGGTTTTAATCGCCTGGCCCTTGGCTACCGGCACAAAGGCTTTTTCAAAGAACTGCTTCATATGGGATTTATTAGTCACCCGGCCCATTTCACGTGGCTTGGCGCCTTCAATATTAAATTGCTGGCGGAGGTGAGCAGCTAGCTCTTGGTAGGCCGGACTAAAGCTAGTGACCCGGTCAATCAAGCCATATTTGTGGATAAAGAAGGCCAAACCACGGACCACTGCTTCTTGGTCAGCTAAACTAGGCACATAGTAGTATTCGGTCAAATGGCTTTTTAAATGGCCATCAAGCTGGTCATATTGGCAGTCGCCAATGGCCAAAACTTGTACCTGGTGGTCAGCTAAGCGGCGGACATATTCGCGGCTATTAGCGGGTTGGTTAGGGGCGAGGATGAGGTAATTCACAGCAAGCAACTCCTTTAAAATTGTATTTATATAAGCTAAGACTACCATGGCGGGCTTTTTTTTGCAATTAAATCTCGCAGGCATGAGAGCCCCAAAATCCTCCGTTGGCAAGAAAAACCTCCTAGGAAGACCTAGGAGGTTGCAAGCAACTGCTACTATTTACTAGAAAAGTTACGCAGGCGCAAGGCATTTAATACCACAGACACGGATGATAAGGACATGGCTGCCCCCGCCAACATTGGGTTAAGCAAGGGGCCGCCAAAAAGGTGGAAGATCCCCATGGCAACTGGAATGCCTAAAATGTTGTAGATAAAGGCCCAGAATAGGTTTTGCTTGATGTTTTTGATGGTCGCTTCACTGAGGCGGATGGCCTGGTAGACATCCATAAGATCATCATGCATGAGGACAACATCGGCTGATTCGATGGCCACATCCGTCCCTGAGCCAATGGCAATACCGACGTCAGCTGTCGCTAGGGCTGGGGCATCGTTAATCCCGTCCCCGACCATGGCTACCTTTTTACCCTGGTCCTTAAGCTGGGCCACTTGGTCGGCCTTGTCACCAGGTAAAACATCCGCTACCACCCGGTCGACCCCCACCTGGTCAGCAATGGCTTGGGCGGTTTCCTGGTTGTCTCCAGTTAGCATCACCACTTCGAGACCAGCTTGGTGGAGGGCCTTAATGGCAGCTTTAGAAGTTTCTTTAACTGGGTCAGCCACGGCAATCAGGCCAACTAGGTCCTGGTCAATTAGGACATACATAGGGGTTTTGGCTTGGTCAGCCAATTTTTTGGCCGCTTGGCGGTGGTCATTACCTAGCTGGCTCAAGCGGTCCACCAGTTTTTGGTTGCCGATAGCCACTTGGTAGTCCCCAATCTGGGCTTGGATGCCCATACCAGACAGGGCTTCAAAGGCAGTCGCCTTGCCTAGATCTAAGTCACGAGCCTGAGCCTGGTTCACAATGGCTTGGCCCAAGGGGTGTTCTGATTGCTTTTCCGCGCTAGCTACTAGGGCTAGCACTTGGTCTTGACTAAATTGGTCATTAAAGACTAGCATATCTGTCACTTGGGGCTGTCCCTTGGTAATGGTACCAGTCTTATCCAAAACCACAGTCTCCACCTGGTGGGTCGTTTCCAGGGCTTGACCACCCTTAATTAGAATACCGGCCTTGGCCCCTTGGCCGGTACCCACCATAATGGCAGTTGGCGTCGCCAGACCCAGGGCACAAGGACAGGCAATCACCAAAACGGAAATGGTGATGGTCAAGGCAAAGTTAACCGACTCCCCGCCAATAAAGTACCAGGCCAACCCAGACAAAATAGCAATGGCTATCACGACTGGCACAAAGACTCCGGAAATTTTATCGGCTAAGCGGGCAATAGGCGCCTTGGAAGCCTGGGCATCCTCAACCAGCTGGATAATTTGCGCTAGGCTGGTGTCGGCGCCTACCTGGGTGGCCTCAAAGACAAAGGAGCCGGTCTTATTTATCGCAGCACCAACCACCTGGTCGCCCACTGTCTTATCAACCGGCATAGATTCACCGGTAATCATGGCCTCATCAACCGCTGACTGGCCTTCAATTATGACCCCATCAACTGGAATACTTTCTCCGGGACGGACCAATATTTTATCTCCAACTGCTAGCTGGTCAACTGGTAGCGTTACTGTCTCCCCGTCTCTGACCACCTGGGCTGATTTAGGTTGCAGGTCCATCAGTTCTTTGATAGCGGCCGAGGTTTGCCCCTTGGACCGGCCTTCAAAGTATTTACCCAGGGTAATCAGGGTTAGAATAACGGCGGCTGATTCAAAGTAGAGCTGGTGGGCATAATGGCCTTGACCCTGGCCGATAATCTCATAGAGGGCATAGAGGGAATAACCGTAGGCCGCGCTGGTTCCTAGGGCCACCAAGGAATCCATATTCGGGTGGCCTTTAAAGAGAGACTTGAAGCCAGACTTGAAGAAGTCACGGCCAATCACCATGACGCCAGTGGTTAAGACCAGCTGAACCAAGGCGAACCGGGCCGGATATAAGTCAGGATGGATAATCCTTGGCACTGGTAAGCCAATCATGGGCCCCATGGCGATATATAAGAGGGGCAGGCTAAGTAGGGCTGACCATAAAAAGCGGTGCCAGAGCCCTTGTATATGTTGGTGTTGGTTTTGGGCCTGGTCTTGCCGGGCTTGGCGGTTGGCTTGACCGATGGCTTCAGCCTGGTAACCCGCCTGGGCCACCTGGTCAGCAATGGTCTGACTATCTAAATTGCTGGCCCCCCTGACCTGCATCCGCTCGGTAGCCAGGTTGACACTGACCTGGTCCACACCTGCGAGGTCACCGACCGCCTTTTCAATAGTTTGGGCGCAAGACGCGCAGTGCATACCGGTAATGGCAAAGTTCATTTCCTGGCTAGGTAGCTGGATACCATAGCCGGTTTCCTGGCTAATTTGATCCGCGATTTCTTGGGCAGAAATAGCCTGGTCATCAAAATCGACGGTTAACTGTTCATTGGCCAGGTTAACCCCAGCCTGGTCAACCCCCGTTAATCTTTGCGTGGCCTTTTCAATGGTTTGGGCACAGGCTGCACAGTGCATACCGGTGACGTTAAAATTTTGTTTCATATTGATTTCCTCCTTAGCTGGCTGGTCCCTGGCTCAAGCCAGGTCAAACCACCAGTCTTTAGTCAGATTATATCTTGAAAACTTTGACTACACTTGTAATCATAACACCCTGAACTTGCTTTGTCTACAAATGTCGTCTAAAATATAAAAAAGCCAATTAAACGATAGTAAAACTAATAATGAGGTGCCCTATGACCAAGAACCAGCAAGTCCCTTACCAAACTTATACCAATTTGCCATCTAGTTTGCCTGACCGCCCCTATATCCCCTATTATGTCTGGCCAGCAACCAACCGTAAACCCCGGGCCATCATCCATATCGTCCACGGTATGTCGGAACATGCTACCCGCTACCAGGACTTAGCCAACTGGTTTAGCCGGCAAGGCTTTGTAGTGGTGGGCCACGACCATATTGGCCACGGGCCCCTGGCCAAAGCCAACCAGCGTTTGGGTTACTTTGGCAGTCGTCAGGCCAGCCGTGATTTGGTTGAAGATTTAAGGCGGGTGGTCCAAGCCAACCAGGATCGGTTTCCTGGCCTAGCTTATATTATCCTCGGCCATTCCATGGGGTCTTATATTACCCGCCTGTTCCTGGACCAGTACAGCAACCAGGTCGATGCCAGCATTTTAACTGGCACCAATGCCACTTCCCTCCTATATTTTTTAGGTGGCCAAGTAGCTGACCTGCTTAACCTCTACCAGCCCCAGGCGGTTAACTATGCCATCCACCGCCAGCTCTTTGGTGGTGGTCTAGTCAAAACCAAGGATGGCGTCATGACTGACAACCCCCTCTGGTATCCCCCCGCACCCGGCCAGACTCATGACTTTCCCCTGGCGGCCTTTCCCTTCACCAATAATGGCTTTGCGGAATTAGTGAAACTAGCTAGTCGGGCCACGCGGCCAAGTTGGGCCAAACGCCTGGACCCCCAACTAAAACTCCTGATTATCGGGGGATTAAAAGACCCACTGGTAAACGGTGGCCGTGACCTGGACCGCTTGGCTAACCAGGTCCAGGCTTCTCCTGTCCAGTCAGCCCGCTTGCTGGTTTACCCCAACAAGGGCCACGAGGTACTTCAGTATAGCGGGGCCCAGGCTGTCTACCAGGATATCTTAAACTGGTTAAATACCTGGCTTGACCAATAAATGATTACAGCGACCAAGGAGGTTATGTGAAATGTCTGAAACTGCTGAGATGATCAGCCCAGCGGAATGGGAAATCATGCGGATAATCTGGGCCCATCCTGATAGCCAAAGCAAGGCCATCATCCAAGCCGCCACCGCCTTTAACGACTGGCAGGCAACCACCATAAAAACCCTGCTAGCTCGTCTAGTTAAAAAAGGTTGGGTAAAAACCCAAAAGAAAAAAAACTATTACCGCTACCAGGCCGCCATTTCTGAAAGTCAGGCCCTAGCCGAGAGTATCAACCAGCTGACTGACCACACCTGCAAAAAAAATGGCTACAAATTAGTCATGGAAGTCATCAACCAGGTTGATCTGGACCAGGCTGGCCACGATCAAATTCTCGCCTGCCTAGAGGCAAAAAAATTGGTAGACCAAGTGCCTTGTTCCTGCCAACCCGGTCAGTGCAACTGCCACCAACATAGCTAAAAAGGGTGTGAGAAAAAGCGCTTTGAACTGAATCCTTGGAATAAAAGACGCCCAATATCGCAGATATTGCGGCGGATTTTATGAAAGGACTTCAGTTCAGCTTTTTCGAACCCGACTAAAAAGGGTGTGAGGGCTGGCGCTCAGGAATGCACCACTGGAAGGTTGCGAATTTTACCGCTTAAGAACTTGTTTTGCCGGTATCGGTAAGGCAGGGCCTCAAGACGACTATCTTAGCTCTGCTGATTTTAGGCCTGTATATTTGTCTAAATTCGCTGACCGATTTTAATTATTTAATCTGGTTTAATATCGGCTTTTTGGTCCTAGCTTATTTTATCGGCTTAATTTTTAGAAAGCCAAAGGATTAGCTGTGGCAATAACTAGTAAGATTTAGATCATAAACAAGCAAAGGAGTTGGAACTTTAGGTTTCCAACTCCTTTTTAACTAAAAGTTATTCCGGCAGCTGCCAATCAATAGGCTTTTGGCCACTGGCTTCAAGTATTTTATTGGTTTGTGAGAAGGGCCGACTGCCGAAAAAACCCCGGTAGGCTGACAAGGGACTCGGATGCGGCGCAGTAATCACCGCATGACGACGCTCATCGATTAAGGCCCGCTTAGTCTGGGCTGGCTTACCCCACAAGATAAAAACAATGGGCTGGTCACGCTGGTTAAGTTGGCGGATAGTTTCATCAGTGACTAACTCCCAACCCTGACCGCGGTGGGAGTTGGCCTCTCCAGCCCGAACCGTCAGCACGGTATTTAATAAAAAGACCCCCTGCTGGGCCCAGGATGTTAAATCACCATGTTGAGCTGGGGCAATGCCTAGGTCGCTGGCTAATTCCTGGTAGATATTACGCAAGGATGGCGGGACCTTGACGCCACGTTGGACCGAAAATGCCAGACCCTGGGCTTGATTAGGCCCGTGATAGGGGTCTTGGCCCAGAATGACCACCTTGACCTGGTCATAGTCGGTGAGCTGGTAGGCGTGAAAGACGTCACGGGATGGTGGATATACCGTGTAATGGGCCCGTTCTTGGGCAACAAAATCTGCCAGTTGCTTTATTTTTGGCTGAGCCAGGCAGGCTGCCAAGCGGTCCTGCCAAACTAAACCCTCAAGTTGTGGAATCATAATTACTCCTTTATACATGCATTCAATCACTATTAGTCAGCATCATCGATTCAGCCTTAAGTGACTTTTAAGACACCCTTTTGCTTCTCCTAGTTTAGTATAGCAAAACATGTTAAAATGAGCTTAAAGAAGTCGTTGTTTTGATTTAAAAAGGAGTTAAAACCATGCTAGAATTTATTGCTTCCGATATGGACGGTACCCTCTTAGACCAGACCCTGGAAATCCCCCAGGAAAACATTGATGCCATTAAAGAAACCTATAGTCTCGGCATTCCCTTTGTAGTTTGTACGGGACGTAACTTTAAAGAAGCCAAGATTCCCTTAGACAATGCCGGTATCCGCTGTCCGATTATTGGCCTCAATGGTGCCATCCAATTCGACCGTGACGGCCAAGTGGAATTTGAAATCGCCTTAGATGATGACCAGGCCAAACGAATCCTGGCAATGGGTTATGACCGCGGTTTCTACCTGGAAGCCATGACTGCCGAAAATGTTTATTCTTCTTCTAGAGAAGACCGGATCAAGATGATTGCTACCCTCATTGTGGCCCAAAACCCTGAACTGAGTCTGGAGGAAGCCAGCCAGCGAGCTACCCAGTCCCATGAGGTTGATAGCATCGAATACCGGGATAATCTGGCTGACCTGATTGATAAGGAAGGGCAAAAAATTGTCAAAATTACCTTCGTCGATCCAGCTGGTCAACCAGCCCTAGCAGCCACCTGGAATGATTTAGAAGCCAGCTACCAGGATATCTATATCACCTCTTCCTTCTTTTATAATATGGAAGTTTCCCATAAAACTGCCACCAAGGGTGAGGCCATCAAGCGTTATGCCGAAGCCCATGGTTACAACTTAGACAAGACCATGACCATTGGTGACAACTATAACGATGTCCCGATGCTGGAGATCGCTGGCTATTCTTATGCCATGGGTAACGCCGAGGAGGGTGTCTTTAAACACGCCAAGTACCGGACTGAATCCAACCGTCATGCCGGTGTCGCTAAGGCCATTGAACGCAGCTTGGCAATGACCCAAACTAGAGAAAAATTTAACCAGTAAAATTGCCTGTCGCAAGTCTAGTTAGGAAGGTAGCTTTATGAAAGAAAGAATTGCCCTAATTGATATCGGATCCAATACCATCCGCCTGGTCATTTTCCAGCTGGCTAATAATTTGGACTTCCGTGAAATACAAAACATTAAGGTCCCAGCCCGCCTCTTTCAATATCTGGAAGACGGTGTCATGCGCCAGGAAGGGATTGATTGCCTTTGCGATATCATGGATGCCTTTAACCATGAGGCCGCTATCATGAAGTGCGACCAAATTCTCCCCAAGGCCACCGCAGCCATCCGCCAGTCAGCTAATGTGAATGATATCATCGACCAGGTCAAAAAACGGACCGGGCTCACCATCGATTTGGTTTCGGGCCCCATGGAGGCCTACTACGGCTTCAATGCCGTCATCCACACCATGGCTGACAGGGAAGCGGTTACCGTCGATATCGGTGGGGGGTCAACTGAAATTACCTACTTTAAGGACAAGCAGATTGTCCACTCCCACTCCTTCCCCTTTGGTGCAGTAACCCTGCAATCCCTCTTCTTCCAAGGCAAGGCCCATAATGATAAAAAAGCTATTAAAAAGACACGGGCCTATATCCAGGCAGCCTTCAGTGACCAGCCTTTTATGAAAGATTTAAAACTGCCGATTATCGCCATTGGTGGTTCCGCCCGGAACGTGGCCCGGGTTCACCAGGCCCAAACCGGCTACACCATGGGTAGCCTGCATAACTATGTTTTAGCCCCCGATGATCTGACCAAGGTTTTAGACTATTTTGGCCAGGTTGATGCGGACCAAATGGACAAGGTAGAAGGCTTAAATGCTGACCGGGCTGACATTATCGTGCCGGCTAGCCTCGTCTTTACTGAACTGGTTAACTTTGTCCAAGCGCCTTGCTTTAAATTCTCCAACAACGGTTTGCGGGAAGGGATCCTCTATCAGTATGTCCAAGACCGCTATCCTGGCGCCTATGACATCAACCAAGTGGCCACTGAAAGTGTGGAACGTTTGGCCGACCGCTACCATTTCTCCATGGCCGATGGGGCCCAGCGCATGGTCATTGCCCAAGAGTTAGCCCAGGCCATGATAGATGCTGGCTTGCTCAAATTAACTGACCAGGAAAGCGAACTCCTGCGCTACGGCGCCTATGCTTATTTCTTGGGCAAGGCAATCGACCCAGCTGCCGCTTCCCAGCACAGCTTCTACATCCTGTCTAATATTAGCCTCTTTGGCTTCTCCCACCAGGACCAATTAGCCTTGGCGCTAGTGGCCTCCTATAAAAACAAGGGCCTCTTCAAGCAATATAGCCAAACCTATCCAATTACCTTCTCGAGCGACCAGCTCAAGTGCTTGCAACATATCGGCGGCATCATTAAGTTCGCAGAATGCTTAAACGATTCCCACTATAATATCGTCAAAGATATTAAGCTGGTTAAGAAAAAGGGTGACTACCGGTTAGAAATTTACTACCACGGCAACCTGATTGCCGAGCCCAATAAGGCCAACAACCAGATTAAGCATATCGAACGCATTGTAGGGGCTGACTTAGCTATCGACTTTATTAAGGCCAAGTAATACCAAGCGAGATAATCAGACTTGTGGGGGCAGGTCAAGAAAGTAAGTAGCAACTTTTTTGAAAGGATGATTAGCTTGACAAGTGAAAAGCAAAAAATAACCGATTTTAATAATCCTGACTATTATGACAACCGGGAAATTTCCTGGCTATCCTTTAACCAAAGGGTCTTAGCGGAAGCTGAAGATAGCCGCAACCCCCTCTTGGAACGCTTGGGCTTTATCTCCATTGGCGCTTCTAACCTGGATGAATTTATGATGGTTAGGGTGGCGGGGCTCCAAGACCAGGACCACTGGCAGGTCAAAACCAGGGATTCTAAAAAACAGTGGACCCCTGCCCAACAGTTACAAGCCATTGCTGAGGTCAACCACAAACTAGTCGACTACCAATACGGCCTCTATCATGACCTGGTCGCCCTGTGCCAAGACCGGGGCATCTATTTCCAAGGGGTGGACCAATTGTCTGACCAGGTCCTTGACCAATTAAAGCTGGAGTCCTTTAATGACATCTACCCAGCTCTAACCCCGCTCGGTATTGATGCCTACCGCCCCTTCCCCAACCTCAACAACAAGGTTATCAACCTCTTTGTCCGTTTAAAAAAGGCTGGCCAGGAAGAAAAGCTAGCTATCGTCCCTCTGCCCCAACTGATGAAACGATTCCACACCTGCCAGCATGATGGGAACCATTATTTGGTTTACACTGAAGAAATTATCCGCCACTTTATTGGCGAGCTGTTCCAAGGCTACCAAGTTAAATCTGCCTTCTTCTTCCGCATCACCCGCAATGCTGATTTGGATATCCAGGAGGAAGGGGCCCAGGATCTTTTAGCTGTGATTGAAGATTATCTGATTAAGCGTCGCCAAGGGATGGCTGTGCGGATAGAAATCGACCAGCGATTTATTAACCCCGACACAGACCAAGCCGATATCGACTTTTTGCTGGACAGTCTGGAATTAACAGACCAAGACCTCTACCTGGTGGATGGCCCCCCTTGACCTAACTGGTTTGGGCCAAGCCATCGACTACTTAGAGGACTACTATCCGGAAGAGAGCTTTCCACCGTTCAAAGCCGTTTACCCCAGCGAACTCTATGACCGCGACCTCTTTAAGGTGATGGAAAAGCAGGATGTCTTCCTCCACCACCCCTATGATTCCTTTGATCCCGTGGTGGAATTTATCGACCAGGCCGCTGATGATCCCAATACCCTAGCCATCAAGCAAACCCTCTACCGGGTGTCGGCTGACTCGCCCATTATCGCTGCCTTAAAACGAGCAGCCCAGTTGGGTAAGGAAGTCACTGTGCTAGTGGAATTAAAGGCCCGCTTTGATGAAGAAAACAATGTCCAATGGGCCAAGGTCCTTGAAAAAGCGGGTGCCCATGTCATTTATGGCATGACCCAGCTCAAGACCCACTCTAAAATTGCCCTGGTTATTAAGAAAAAGCAGGACCGCTTCCAAGGCTATGTCCACCTGGGCACGGGTAACTACAATGACAAGACCGCCCGCGGCTATACGGACATGGGCATCTTGACCACCAACCAGGAAATCATTGAGGATGCCATTAACTTCTTCAACTATCTCTCTGGCTACTCCGACCAACCCGACTACCACCAGCTCCACGTCTCACCCTTTGATATCCGCGACTCCTTTATGGAAGAAATTGATGAGGAAATTGCCAGCCACCAACGCTATGGTAACGGCCATATCATCGCCAAGATGAACTCGCTGACCTCCTTGGATATCATCAAAAAACTCTATGAAGCCAGCCAGGCTGGGGTCAAGGTCGATTTGATTATCCGAGGTATTTGTTGCTTGATTCCAGGTATTTCTGGTCTGAGTGAAAATATCCGAGTGATTTCAGTAGTGGGCCGCTTCCTAGAACACAGTCGCATCTACTACTTCAACCGTAATGGCCAGGACCGGCTCTTCCTATCATCAGCCGATATGATGACCCGCAATATGATTCGCCGGGTGGAGATTGAATTTCCGATTCTAGACCCTTATATTAAAAAGGAAATTTTAGAGATCCTGCAAATTTATCTCGATGATAACACCAAGGCCCGCTATAAACGCGCTGATTCCAGCTATGCCTATGTCCAAAATGATCAAGCGCCAATTAATGCCCAGTATGTCTTTATGGTCAAGGCGCGGCTGGAACGCCAGCAATCAGACCAGGACGGTAACAATCGCAAGTGGCCAAGCAAACTTAACCGAGCAAAAAAATAAAACAGCTAGACTAGGACGAACTAGCTAGCTACTGAGCGCTAGGACTGGTCACCAAGGCCGGGGCCTAGCTTTTTATATTGACTCATTTTAGCTAGCTAGGGGTCGAACAAGCTGCTTACTGTCCGCTTACCAAGTCTGCCCTGAGACTGCGACAGGTCTTAAGGCCGAATTTCTTTGCATTTATCCAGACCATCATGTATATTAGTCTAGGAAAACAAGCCCAGAAAGGAAGAAAATATGCTAGCGGTAAACAATGTTAGTCTTCATTTTTCAGATCGCAAACTTTACGACGATGTCACTCTTAAATTTACAGAGGGCAACTGCTACGGTATTATCGGCGCTAATGGTGCTGGTAAATCAACATTTTTAAAAATTTTATCAGGGGAAATCGCCCCATCAACTGGGGATGTCCACTTAGATCCCAACGAGCGGATGTCGGTTCTAAGCCAGAACCACTTTGGTTATGAAGAATATCCAGTCATGGATACAGTCATCATGGGTAACAAACGCCTCTATGAGGTTAAAACCGAGCGTGATGCCCTTTATGCCAAGGAAGACTTCACCGAGGCAGACGGTATCAAGGCCGGTGAGTTAGAAGGTGAATTCGCTGAACTGAATGGTTGGGAGGCCGAATCAGAGGCTGCCCAATTATTAACTGGCCTAGGAATCACCGAAGATATGCACTACCAACAAATGAGCGAATTGCGTGAGGCTGATAAGGTTAAGGTCCTCCTGGCCCAAGCCCTCTTCGGTAACCCTGATGTCCTGCTCTTGGATGAGCCGACTAACGGTTTGGACGGTCAAGCCATCGAGTGGTTGGCGGAATATATTATTAACTTCCCCAATACCGTGATCGTCGTATCCCATGACCGTTACTTCTTAAACCAGGTCTGCACCCATATCTGTGACGTGGACTTTGGTAAGATTAAATTGTATGTGGGTAACTATGATTTCTGGAAGCAATCTTCTGAACTGGCAGCTAAACTCCAAGCTGACCAAAACGCTAAAAAAGAAGAAAAAATCAAGGAGCTCCAAGACTTCATCGCCCGCTTCTCTGCCAACGCTTCTAAGTCTAAGCAAGCGACTTCCCGTAAGAAGATGCTCGATAAGATTGAACTAGATGATATCCAACCATCTAGCCGCAAGTATCCTTTCGTTGGCTTTGATATGGAACGGGAAATCGGTAACGATGTCCTGTCAGTAGAAAACCTTTCTAAGACCATTGATGGCGTTAAGGTATTAGACAATATCACCTTTACCGTCGGCCGTGAAGACAAGATTGCCTTCCTCAGCCGCAATGATATCGCCACCACCACCCTTTTTAGAATCTTGATGGGTGAATTAGAGCCTGACACTGGTTCCTACAAGTGGGGGGTCACCACGAGCCAGTCCTACCTACCTAAGGATTCTTCCCACGAATTTGAAGGGTCAAGCTATACCATCTTAGAATGGTTACGCCAGTTTGCCAGCCCGGAAGAGCAGGACAATACCTTCTTACGCTCCTTCCTCGGTCGCATGCTCTTCTCTGGTGAAGATGTCAATAAAAAAGTTGATGTCCTATCCGGGGGTGAAAAGGTCCGCGTCCTCCTCTCACGCATGATGCTAGAGAAGGCCAATGTCCTAGTCCTCGATGACCCAACCAACCACTTAGATTTAGAGTCTATTACCGCTCTTAACGACGGCTTGATTGCCTTCAAGGGTGCTATCCTCTTCTCCAGTCATGACCACGAGTTCATCAACACCATTGCCAACCGAATCATCCACGTTTCAGCTAATGGCATGGTTGACCGCCTTGATACCAACTATGAAGAGTATCTAGCTAATGAAGATGTCCAAGCTCGGGTTGATAAACTCTATGAATAAGCTAAATTAGAAAACAGGCTGGTAAATGCTGGCCTGTTTTAACACGTCGCGGCTACTTTTTCAAATTTACAAAATTTTTACAATAAATTTACAAGAATTAAATAATCCTTACTTATAATATAAGTATCTCGCAACCCCTAGTTGCTTTTCCTATGAAAATAGGAACCAACCGCCTGCCCCCACAGGCGGTTTTTTGATTTCATAAACTAAATGGCTAGTAAAATTTCCGGATGAGTTAAATGACTGTGCGTTCAGCAGCCGATCCTTAATTTCCGCAGCTAGATTAAAAAGGACATTTACTTAAACTTGCAATCACTATTTTCATTGCTTACAATGAGAGGGCAAGTAAAAATTTAGAATAAGGAGCTAGTCTATGCGTTTTATCCTAAACTACCTCAAGGCCTATCCTAAAGAGCTATTTTTTGTGGCTTTAGGTACTATGGCCTTTGTCTTTGTGACCCTGGGTATGCCAACTGTCCTGTCCAATATGATTGACCAGGCCATCATTCCCCAGAACCGTGACCAAGTGCTTTTTTATGGTTGGATCATGCTGGCGATAGTTGTGGTCGGTTTCTTAGGGCGCCTCCTAACTGCCTATGCCACGGCGAAAATTGTCAATCACATGACCATGACTATTCGTAACGAGGTCTATGCCAAGATGCAATCCCTGTCCCACCACGAATTTCAAGAATTAGGTGTGCCGTCCCTAACCACCCGGATTACTACGGATGCCTTTATCTTGCTACAATTTACTGAAATGTTCCTGCGTCAAGGCCTGTCTTCACCGGTTATGATTGGGGTCTCTGTTTACATGATTTGGTTGACCTCCCCGTCACTAGGTCTTTTTATTTTGCCTGTAGTTCCCCTGATTATCGGCATGATTGTCCTGGTAGCCAAGGTCAGCCGGCCCATTTCTGAAGCCCAGCAAAGCAACCTGGATAAAATTAACCGGATTTTGCGGGAGTCCATTACTGGGCTTAGGGTAATCCGAGCCTTTAACCGAGAAGACTTCCAGGAGAGCCGCTTTGTGGCAGTCAACCAAAAATTCCGCCAGCTGTCAACCAAGCTCTTCCGCTGGATGGCAGCCACACCACCTGTCTTCTCTTTCCTGCTTAATGCCGTGATTATTGTGATTTTCTGGTACGGTAGCCAGCAGATTGAGGCCCAGAACCTACAAATTGGTAACCTGGTGGCCTTTATCGAGTATGCCTTCCACGCTCTCTTCTCCCTGATTGTTTTCTCTAATATTTTCATGATGTACCCGCGCATGATGGTGTCAACCGGCCGGATTCAAGAGGTCTTACACACACCAATTACCGTAGAGAATCCTGACAATCCGGTGAAAGGAGCCCCGGAACAGGGAACCCTGGAATTCCGTCATGTTGACTTTGCCTATCCAGATGCTGTAGAACCCGTTCTCCGCGATATTTCCTTCAAATCCAAGGCCGGTGAAACCACCGCCTTTATCGGATCAACAGGTTCCGGTAAGTCAACCATCATTAAATTGATTCCACGTTTCTATGACGCAACTGCCGGTCAGGTCCTAGTTGACGGCATCGATGTCCGTGACTATGACCTTGATGACCTGCGGAAAAAAATCGGTTATACCCCCCAGAAAGCCCTGCTCTTTACTGGAGATATTTCCGATAACCTCCGCTATGGTAAGGAAGATGCTACTGAGCAAGAAATGGTCCATGCCACCGATATTTCTCACGCCCGCGAATTTATTGAGCGGCTGGAAACCCGCTTTAATACCCACCTAGCTGAAGGTGGCTCTAACCTATCAGGGGGGCAAAAGCAGCGGCTATCTATTGCCCGCTCGATTATTGGCGGTCGCGAAATCTATATTTTCGACGACTCCTTCTCGGCCCTAGACTATAAGACCGATGCGGAAGTTCGGGCGGCCCTTAAGGAAGAAACCAAGCAGGCTTCAACCATTATTGTGGCCCAACGGGTTGGGACCATTATGCATGCTGACCAGATTATTGTCCTAGACAAGGGTCGGATCGTGGCCCGGGGTACTCACCAAGAACTGCTTAAATCTTCACCGATTTACTACGATATTGCCTCATCACAACTGACAGAGGAGGAATTAAACAATGACTATTAAAGAAAGTTTGGCCCGCCTCTGGCCCTACATGCGACCGAAACGCTTGCAATTCTTCGGGGCCCTTTTAATGTCACTCTTACAAACCATTTCCCAAACCCTGGAGCCCTTTGTGATTGGCCTAGCCATTACCGAAGTGACCAAGAATGTGGTTGCTATGGCGCAAGGCGTGCCAGGAGCAGGCATCAATTACGACTATATTTTAAAAATTATGGTCCTCTATTTTGCCCGTGGTATGGTCTACCATGTTTCTATGTTTCTGGGTCAATTCTGGCTCACCAATGTGGTCCAATCGGCAATTTATGACCTGCGCAATGATATCGCTGAAAAAATTAACCGCCTGCCAGTGGCTTACTTTGACCGTCACCAGGTAGGCGATGTGCTCAGCCGGATGACTAATGATGTGGATGCTGTCTCCAACGCCATGCAACAATCCTTTATCCAGCTGGCCAACGGCTTCCTCAGCATCTCCTTCGCCATTGCTTTCATGCTTTATCTCAAGTGGCAACTGGCCCTGATTATTATCGTCATGATTCCGCTTAATTTACTCTTGGGCCGCTTGATTTTAAATTGGTCCCAGCCTGCCTTCCAGGCCCAGGCCGATGCCTTGGGTGACCTCTTTGCCTTCACCCAAGAGCAGCTATCCGGTTTTACCGAAATCAAGGTTTATGGCCAACAGGAGGAATCAGTCAAAGCTTTTGAAGCCAAGAACCACCAGCTTTATGAAAATGGTTTCCGGGCTTCCTTCCTATCCGGACTGATGATGCCCCTCTTCAACATGATTGCCAATGCCTGCTACCTGGTGATTGCGGTGGTAGGTGGGCTCATGACCATCGCTGGCCGCTTAACTGTCGGTAACCTGCAAGCCTTTGTCCAATATGTCTGGCAAATCAACCAACCCATCACCATGATTACCCAGATGATGGGGCTGATTCAGTCAGCCTTTGCCGCCTGCCAACGGATTTTCTCCTTCCTAGACGAAGCTGAAGAAGACCAGAGCCCGGCTAAGGCTCAGCTGCGTGACCAGGTTGCCGGCCAAGTTGAATTTGACCATGTTGGTTTCGGTTATCACAAAGACAAGCCCCTGATGACTGACATCAACTTTACCGTTAAGCCCGGGGACACCGTGGCTGTGGTTGGTCCGACTGGCGCCGGTAAAACGACCTTGATTAACCTGCTCATGCGTTTTTATGACGTTGACAAAGGCGCCATCAAAATTGATGGCATCGACATCAAGGACCTGGACCGAGCTGACTTACGCAGCCATATGGGCATGGTCCTCCAGGATGCCTGGCTCTATACCGATACCATTGAAGAGAATATTCGTTTCGGTGATTTACAGGCCACAGACTACCAGGTACGCGATGCGGCCAAGGTAGCCAATGTCGACCACTTTATCTCCACCCTGCCATCGGGCTACAAGATGGAAATTAACGAGGAGGCCAATAACGTGTCTCTGGGTCAAAAGCAATTGATGACCATTGCCCGGGCTATTATTGCTGATCCTGATATCCTAATCCTGGATGAAGCCACTTCCTCAGTAGATACCCGCTTGGAAAAACTGATCCAAGGCGCCATGGACAAGATTATGGAAGGACGGACTTCCTTCGTCATTGCCCACCGGCTCTCAACCATCCGTAATGCTGATATGATTCTAGTCATGCAGGAAGGAAATATTATCGAGCACGGTAACCACGAGGAATTACTGGCTGCTGACGGCTTCTATGCCGATCTTTACCGGTCACAATTTAATGAAGATGACCCAGCTGAAATCAGCATGGGCTACTAAATTCACAACTAAAGAAGGTCTGAACCCTTGGGTACAGACCTTTTTTGTTTTTATTTCACAATATCCCGAGATATCTTTTGCATATCAGGCAATTTCTTGCTAGTCTAAATATATATGTGTAAATTTTGTTAATTTTTAATTTTTAAACTAACAAGGAGTGAAATCATGATTGAATTTAGGCAGGTCGCTAAGACCTATCCTGGGGGCGTCCAAGCCCTAAAACCAGCCAGTTTTACCATTAATAAGGGGGAGTTTGTCTGCTTTATCGGCACCTCTGGTTCAGGTAAAACTACCGCCCTACGCATGATTAACCGCATGCATGACCCCACTGAGGGTGAAATTCTCATCAATGGTAAAAAGACCACCGATATGGACCCGGTACAAATGCGCCGTAAAATTGGCTACGTCATTCAAAGGGTCGGCCTTATGCCCCACATGACCATCTATGAAAATATCGTAACCGTGCTCCGCCTCTTGGACTATTCAGAGGGCGACTGCCAGGATATTGCTAAGCGGCTCTTAGCCCGGGTGGAATTACCTGAAGACTATTTAGACCGCTATCCTTCTGAATTATCCGGTGGCCAGCAGCAAAGAATCGGGGTCATCCGTGCCCTGGCTGCAAACCCGGAAATTGTCCTTATGGATGAACCTTTCGGCGCCCTGGACCCCATTACGCGCGATGCCCTACAAGAACTAGTTAAGGAACTCCAAGAAGAATACCAGGCCACCTTTGTCTTTGTTACCCATGATATGGATGAGGCTTTAGGCCTGGCAGATAAAATTGCTATCTGGCACCAAGGGGAATTGGTCCAATACGATACCCCAGAAAATATTATCAGTAAACCGGCCAATGATTATGTCCGCTCCTTCTTGGGTGAGGACCGCCTAGTTCAGGCCAAAACCAACCTGGTTAAGGTTAAGGAAATCATGAATACCAACCCGCTCACCATCGACCTGGGTAAAACCACCGGTGATGCCCTGCAAATCATGCGCGACAACTATGTCGACAGCCTGTTTGTGGTGGACGACTACAACCACCTGCTAGGCAAGGTCAGCCTAACTGACATCACCCAAAACAAGAACCTACAACGGCCAGTTTTAGAGGTCATGGTACGGAAATTAAATCCAGTTAAAGAAGATGCCTTGGTCCAAAACACCATGCAGCGGATTTTAAAAGGCCAGCAAGCCAACGTGCCAGTGGTTAACAATAGCGGTACTCTAACCGGTTTAGTGACTCGGGCGACCCTGGTTAACCTAATCTATGAAGCCGTATGGGGGGATGATCCTGAAGTCATCCTCGACCAACTCCAAGACCAGGCGGTGACGGCTGATGATTAACTTCTTAGAGAGTCAAGGTAGTGAAGTCCTGCGACTTTTGGGCGAACACATCACCATTTCCCTAACTGCCTTAATCGCTGGCATTGTCGTGGCTGTCCCCTTGGGCATCTTGCTGTCCCAACACCGTAAAGTGGCCAATGGCATTATTTCCCTGGTATCTATTTTACAAACCATACCTACGCTAGCCCTCTTAGCCTTAATGATTCCGATTTTTGGGGTTGGCAAAAGGCCAGCTGTTATTGCCTTATTCCTGTATTCCCTTTTACCCATCCTTAGAAATACTTACTTGGGCATGACGGCGGTTGACCCGGATATCCTGGACGCCGGTAAGGGGATGGGCTTCACCCGCTGGCAACTGATTCGCAAGGTCCAAGTCCCCCTAGCTATACCAGTCATTATGGCTGGCATCCGCCTGTCAGCGGTTTATGTCATTGCCTGGGCCACCCTGGCTGCCTATATCGGTGGCGGTGGTTTGGGTGAGATGATTTTTAACGGGCTCAACCTCTTCCGGCCGGACCTGATCTTAGGAGGCACCATTCCAGTTACCATCCTCGCCCTGGTTGTCGACTGGCTGATGGCCAAGTTAGAGGACTGGACTAGCCCCCAAACCACATCTAGTCAGGAGGTTAAAGATGCTTAGATCTCTTAAAAAAATCCTAGTCCTACTTTTAGCCACCGCTAGCCTGGCTGCCTGCAGTTTGCCTGGCCTATCAAGCTCGGGCAACCAGGATGGCATTTCGATTGCTTCGTTAGGAACTACCGAAGCAGAAATTATGGGCTATATTAACATGTATATGATCCAACACTATACCAATCTCCCGGTTGACCATATCACCAACCTAGGCTCGTCATCTATGAACCATGCCGCCTTTATGACCGGGGACGCCAACCTGGCTTCCGTCCGCTATACAGGTACCAGTTTAACTGGTGAATTAGGCCTGCCAGCTGTGACCGACCCTGACAAGGCCTACCAATTAGTAGTGGCCGGCTTTGAAGAGGAATTTGACCAAACCTGGTATCCATCCTATGGTTTTGCCAACTCCTATGCTTTTATGATTCGTCGTCAAGATGCCGAAGAAAAAGGAATTTCTAAGGTCTCTGACCTGGCCCCTTATGCTGACCAAGTCAAGGTCGGCGTTGACAACTCATGGATCCACCGTGACGGTGATGGTTATGCCAACTTTGTCGAGACCTATGGCTTTGACTTCCCTAACCTCTATCCGATGACCATCGGCCTAGTTTATACGGCGGTGGCTTCTGGTGAAGTTGATGTCGTCTTAGGTTACTCCACCGATGGCCGGATTATTGCTGAAGACCTGGTAGTTTTAGAAGATGACCGCCAGCTCTTCCCCCCTTATGATGCCAGCCCAGTGGTCACCAACCAGGTTCGGGAGGCCCATCCGGAAATTGATGCCATAATGGCCAAATTAGCTGGTGAAATTTCTAATGAAGAAATGCAAAGACTCAACTATACCTCAGATAACTACCTGCTCGAGCCCGCTACTGTAGCCAGAGAGTGGCTCTTACGTAAGAACTTTTTTGAGGACAAGGCACCTTACTTAGAACCTGTCAGAAAGGAGTTGGCTAACTAATGACCGATATGACCCAATTAAATCTCTGGGACCAACTTATGGTCTATTATTCAGAAAATATGGCTTATATTGTCTATCAATTTGGCCAACATGCCTTAATGGCCATCTACGGGACCCTCTTTGCCATTATCCTGGCCGTCCCGCTCGGTTTCTATATTGCCAAGCAAGACCGCTGGGCCAAGTATGTACTCGGATTTGCGAATATCATCCAAACAGTCCCATCGCTAGCCCTGCTCTCAGTGGTTATGCTGGTTATGGGCCTAGGGGCTAACCTGGTTGTGCTGACAGTCTTTCTTTATTCCCTCCTGCCCATCTTGCGTAATACCTACACAGGGGTTCGCAATATTGATCCTGATATTGTGGATGTTGGCATCGGTATGGGGATGACCAAGCAGCAATTAATCTTTAAGGTCGAGTTCCCCTTAGCCATGCCAGTTATTATGGGAGGCATCCGCAATGCCTTTATCACAGCCATTGGGATTGCTACTATTGGGACCTTTGTGGGGGCTGGTGGCCTAGGCTCCATCCTATCACGCGGGGTTAACGCCTCAGAAGGAACCGCCATTATCCTGGCCGGTGTCATCCCTATTGCCCTCATGTCCATTGTGGCTGACCTACTTATGGGCTGGTTGGAAGGCCGCCTCGACCCGTCACGTAAGTAAGGAGGGAGGACGACCATGTATACCATTGAAGAAGTAAATTTTGCTGGTATTCCCTGCCTGTCCGTTCATCCGGACCAGGCCCAGGCTAACCGGGTCATTATTGGCTACCATGGCTGGACCAATACCAAGGAATCTGTCCTGCCTCAAGCAATTGCTTTTGCCCGCCAAGGCTTCCAGGTCATTTTGCCAGATGCCTACCTACACGGCCAGCGCCGGCCAGCTGGCTACCACTACCAGCCCCAGGTCGACCTCTTGGCCAGCCTAGCCCATAATTGCCAAGAATTTGACCAGTTATCCCAGGCTGTTTTGGCCCACTACCAGGTAGATCAAGTGGCGATTTTTGGCACCTCTATGGGTGGTATGACCGTCAGCCTGATTATAGCGGGCTACCGGGACCGGCTAGCCGCCGCTGTCCAGTACATTGCTGCCCTGGACCTGGAGGCCCAGTTAGACCAACTGAGTCAGGGCAAGCTAGGGGCCAGCATAAAGTCAGACCTGACCCCTGACCAGGCAGCCGACCAAGCCCAGTATTGGGCCTATATTAAGGACCATAACCTGGCCCGGCAAACTAATCAAATCGCCGGCCTTCCCTTTTATATTTATAATGGGGGCCAAGATGACTGGGTTAAAACGGCGATCAACCGCCAGCTGGTGCCGCAAATCAAGCAAGCGATTGACCCTGACCTGGTTGACTTTACCATATTTGAGGACCAGGACCATTGGGTACCCTTCGAAATCATGACCGCCTCAGCGGCCTATATCAGCAAATTTTATTAAATCAAAACAAGCCCACCAGGCACTTCTGCCTAGTGGGCTTATTTATTTGCTATTAGCGAGTTCTCTATTACTTGGCCATTAATTTTTCAAAATCGCCTAAGGCATCATCTTGGTCGCTCCAGGCTGGTAGGTTAGCACCTTGAGAGACTTCCTTGATTTTTTCAGCTGTTTCAGGCTGATGGTAGTGGCGCACCACTGCTTGAATTAATTCTTCTTCCGCCCGATCTTTTTTAACAGCAATAATGTTTTTCTTGGTCGGATCAACCTTGTCTAATTGGTCGGTATCTGAATAAATCGCATCAGCGATTTTAAGACCGGCATCCACAGCGAAATCAGTTCCCGTTAAAATCAAGTCAACATCAGCCAAAGAACGCGGCACCTGACTGGCTTCCATTTCCACAATTTCAATATTCTTCGTATTTTCCACAATATCATCCTTGGTAGGCTCAAAACCAACCGCTGGGTCCAACTTAATGAGGCCCATTGCCTGCAAGGCTAAATAAGCCCGGTTGGCAACAGTCGGTGAATTGGGAATAGCTACTTTAGACCCATCAGGAATTTGACTAACCTGGTCGATATGGTCAGAGAAAACCAGGACCGGTGAAATAAAGGTGTAGGCTAAGGCCGTTAAGTCTTCTTGGCCACCTTCATTATTAAGATAGTCTCTTAGATAGGCAGAGTGTTGGAAGGCATTGAGGTCTAGTTCACCATCTTGCAAGGCCACATTGGGTTGGACATAGTCATTGAAGACCACAATTTCCATATCCGCACCAGTATCCGCCTCAAAGCGGGCTTCTACATCCTCCCAGAGCTCCCGGCCCTGGTCACCAGTCACCCCAACTTTAATCGTTTCCTGGTCATTGCTACCCCCACAAGCAGCCAAAAGACCAGCTGCCGCTAATAATAAACTTAATTTTTTTAACATCAGGCATCCCCCTCTAAAAAGATAGGGCGATTATAGCATATTTTAAGATTTTTTAAAAGTTGATTAAATATTTTTCTAACCCTGACTTTCTCGCCAGCTGGTTTACCCGTCAGAGTTAAGTCAAGCTATCTGCTCAAAAGTCTAGACATTTTTGGAAAAAGGTCTTACAATAGAAAAGATTGTGAAAAAGTTAAAGAAAGAAGGAATTCCATGATTGAGTTGATTGCAACAGCTGAATCACTAGACCAAGCCCGCCAGTTAGTTGACATTGGGGTTGATTATCTGGTTGTCGGTGAAAAAGATTACGGCTTACGTCTACCCGGCTATTTGACCTTTGAAGAAATACAGGCTGCCGTTGACTATGCCCACCAGGCTGGTAAAAAGGTCATCGTGGCTGCCAACGCCATCCTCCACAACGATAAAATTAAAACGGCTAGAGCCTTCCTCAAACAGGTCCAGGCCACTGGGGCTGACCTATTGATGGTAGGAGATACGGGCCTTATCCAAATTCTCAAGGATTCCGAATACCGCATGCCCTATATCTATGACGCAGCGGTCTTAGTAACCAGTCCCGGCCAGGTCAACTTCTGGGCCAAATACGGCGCAGTGGCCTCCCTGGTCGCCCGCGAAGTCCCTTATGCCGAACTGGTTGATATGGCCCAGGCTGCGCAAATCCCCCTTATTGTCCAAACTTATGGGGCTTCTTGTATCCACCAGTCAGGCCGGCTGCTCTTGGATAATTACTTTAACTTTATCGGTAAGGACACCGAGGAACTTGAGGGACGCCAGCTCTTTTTATCAGAACCTAACAAACCGGATACCCACTACTCTGTCTACCAAGACAGCCACGGCACCCATATTTTTGCCAACAATGACCTGGACTTGATCCAACACCTGGACCAATTAACTGAAATCGGCATCAACCACTGGTATAACGATGGTGTCTTGTGTCCGGGCCAAGATTTCGTTGATATTAACCAACTCTTTGTGGAGGCCCGCGACCTGATTGCCCAAGGTTTATGGCATGAGGACCTGGCCCAAGCTTATGACGAGAAATTAGCCGCCCTCCACCCCGCTAACCGGGAATTATCAACCGGTTTCTTCCTTTACGCCAAAGACAAAGTCCAATAACAATAGAAAGGTTGACCCTTGTGACTGAGAAAACTTTAAAAAGACCTGAGCTCTTAGCCCCAGCCGGGACCCTAGAAAAATTAAAAATTGCGATTCATTATGGCGCTGACGCCTGCTATATTGGGGGCGAGGCCTATGGTTTACGGAGCCGGGCCGGTAACTTTGACTATGATGAAATGCGCCAAGCCGTTGACTTTGCCCACCAACATGGTGCTAAAGTTTATGTGGCCTCTAATATGGTCACCCACGTTGGTGATGAGATCGGTTCAGGTGACTTCTTCCGAACCATTCGCGATATCGGTATTGATGCGGTCATTATCTCTGACCCAGCCCTCATGCAAATCTGTGCCAGTCAAGCGCCCGGTCTCGAAATGCACCTGTCTACCCAGCAATCAGCTGTTAACTATGAAACGCTGAATTTCTGGCAAGAAGCTGGCCTGACCCGGTGCGTGTTAGGCCGGGAAGTTTCCATGGCTGAAGTCGCAGAGATCCGCCAAAATACTAGCGTCGAAATCGAGGCCTTTATCCATGGGGCCATGTGTATTTCATACTCAGGCCGGTGCACCTTATCTAACCATATGGCCGACCGTGATGCCAACCGGGGCGGTTGTTGCCAGTCTTGCCGTTGGCGTTATGGCCTCTATGATATGCCAGCTTTAGGGGACAAGCACATGGTTGGTAAGGGTGAAGCAGGTAGTGACATCAAAGAACCCTTCGCCATGTCAGCCGTTGACCTGGCCATGATTCATCATATTCCAGATATTATTAATAATGGTATCGACTCCCTTAAAATTGAAGGCCGGATGAAATCTATCCACTACGTTTCAACGGTCGTTAATGTCTACCGCAAGGCCATTGATGCCTACCTGGCAGACCCAGATAACTATGAAGTAGAACAAGAATGGATTGACGAACTCTGGAAGGCAGCCCAGCGCGAACTAGCTACTGGTTTCTTCTACGGTAAGCCAACTGAAAATGAGCAGCTCTTTGGCAAGCGTCGCCGCCTCCCCCGCTATCAGTTTGTTGGCCAGGTTGTCGACTACGACGAGGCCAGCCAAATCGCAACCATTCAACAGCGCAACAATTTTGGTGTCGGCGACCAGATCGAATTTTACGGTCCCGGCATGCGCCACTTCCAACAAGAACTAACCGCTATGCGGGATGAGGACGGTCAAGCCATCGACCGCGCCCCCCATGCCATGCAGATTGTTACTATGAAGGTAGACCAACCCGTTGAAAAACACGACATGATCCGCAAGCAAGTCTAAAACTAATGATTATGATAGCGCCGGCCCTAGTGGCCGGCGCTTTTTCATTTATTACTGGCAAAGTCCCAGTTCATTCTAAGCTATCTTAAGCCTTAGCTGACTTCAACCACTGCAATATCAATCCGAACCTACTCATCCCAAATCCTGATCAACTACTTGCTAAGCCCCCGCACCACCACAAACAATAAAAGCCAGCCAAGAGCTAGCCTGGCTGGCTGACAAAATACTATATTTACTGGTTTACTAGGCTAGGATACCACCATCTGCGATAAATTCAGATCCAGTTGAGTAGCTGGCATCATCAGAAGCTAAAAATAGCACCAATTTTGAAATTTCCTCTGGCTCAGCCATTCTTTGCAGGGGCACCATACCAACCATTTGCTGGATTTGCTCGTAGGCCTCAGAGTTCTCCACCATTGGCGTCCGGATAATGCCCGGGTGGACTGAGTTAACCCGAACCCCATACCGGGCGAATTCCTTGGCTGCCGCCTTGGTCATGCCACGCACCGCAAACTTACTGTCAGTGTAGGCAATAGCACCACCGTTCAAGCCATTAATCGAAGAAATATTGACAATGGCACCCGAACCGGCCTCCTTCATAGAAGCAATGGTATACTTCATACCCAAGAAGACAGAAACCTGGTTAATCTTGATAACCTGCATATATTCATCTAAACTAGAGTGTTCAGCAGATAGGACCGTCGAGACACCGGCGTTATTAATTAAGATATTAATTGGTCCGAAGGCCGACTCGGTTTCCTTAACCACCGCCTGCCAGTCCGCTTCAGAAGATACATCATGCTTGATAAAGATGGCCACATCACCAAGTTCGTCCGCTAAAGCCTGGCCTTTTTCCGCATCAATATCGGTAATAGCCACCTTAGCCCCTTCTGCAACAAATAAGCGGACGTGGGTCTCCCCCATGCCATTGGCGCCACCTGTAATAATAGCTACCTTACCTGCTAACTTACCCATTAGATCATCTCCTTATAATTAAGCGCTTTCATTTATGGCTTAATTATAACTTATTTAACCAAAATGGCAAGTTAGTTTTCTGATTCAGCTGGATCCTTACCCAAGGCCTTTAATAACTGGGCAAAAGCATCTTCTGATTCAACTGCCTGGTAGCTGGTGCCAACACAAAAGTCACAACCTGCTTGATTGACCTCTTCCATTTTTTTCGCCAAGTTTACTTCTTGATCATTATTTTTTTCGGTCATTTTTCTCATCTCCTAACAATTCTATTATAGCACAGACCCTAATATTGTGAAAAGGCTAGCAAGTTTACCCTGCTAGCCCTTAATCAATTGCCAACTTTATTTAGCGACTAAATCTTTACCTTCATCATAAAATGCTTGCATCTCATCGGCTGGCACCATTGACCCACCAGTTGCCCAAGCAATATGGGTGGCCTGGTCCATCTTGTCTCTTAGATCATACTTGTCTAAGTAGGCTTGGCCGGCTTCAGTCGCAAAGAGCATGGCTGGCCCTGGTGTCCCTGCCAAGGCAGCGGGCTCAAGCGGAATATTTTCAGTATCAATCATAGCGGTTAGGAGTTCTTTTTGGTCTTCTTCAGTAATGGTAATGCCGCCATTGAAGTAATTGTGCATCAATTCAGCCACAAAACCTGACGTTCTTGGGACCGCCAAACCATCCATATTGGTCTTGGCATCCAGGCCAGCATCCGTCACTGAAATACCAGCATATTTTTCAGTCATGACCCCTAATAACATGGACGGCATATGGGTAGGTTGGGCGAAGAAACAGTGGACATGGTCTCCAAAAATTTGTTTAAGACCAAAGCAGATCCCCCCTGGGCTACCCCCAATTCCGCATGGATTAAAGACAAAGAGCGGATGGTCAGCGTCGACCACAATACCGGCTTCATCGAGTTGTTGTTTCAATCGTGACCCGGCTACCGTATAGCCCAGGAACAGGTTAACCGAGTGCTCATCGTCAACAAAATAGGACTTCGGATCAGCATCAGAAGCAGCCCGGCCTTGGTTAACCGCCTCAGTAAAGTTAGTCTTGTGCTCAACCACCTGGATGCCGTGCGAACGTAAGAAGTCTTTCTTCCATTGTTTCGCCTCTTCTGACATATGAATGGTCACCGAGAAGCCAAGTGCTGCCCCCATGACACCAGAAGAAATACCCAAATTACCAGTGGTACCAACCACAATTTCATAGTCTTTAAAGAAATTTTGGAAGTCATCGCTGGCGAACTTACGATAGTCATCATCATAGCCGGTCAATAAGCCAGCTTCCAAGGCCATATCTTCAGCGTGTTTAAGCACCTCATAGATAGCACCCCGAGCCTTGATGGTACCCGCAATCGGTAGGTCATCATCCCGTTTTAAGTAATAGTCCCCTTTAATCTGGGTATCATACTTATCTTCTAAATAGGCCTTGAACTGGTCAGTTTTGCTAATATAGGACTCTATCAAGCCATTATTAGCCTGAGTATCGGGAAAACGGTCGGCGATAAAGGGGGCAAAGCGCGCCAGACGGTCTTCAGCATCCTTAACATCAGCGACTGAATACTGGGAAACTTGGTTGGCCTGGTCAACCCCATGATAGTGGTCATTGATCCAGAAAATGGGTTCATAATTTAATACTTGGGCTAGTTGGGGTTGTTTACTTAGATATTGGTCTAAAGACATATTAATTCCTCCATTAAAAGTTGTTTCAGTTTTATATTAGTAATAATCAACAAGACATTGACCTAATCTTCACGGTGGGCCAGCTCTTGCTTAGTGATAACTGGGTAATTCTTAAAGGCTAGTGAACCTAGGTAGCCAGCAATAATTGATAGCATGATACAGCCCAAACCAGCAATTAAGACTTTAGTAACTGGGTTATAGGCAAACATTACCGCAAAACCGGCAATTGGGGTGGCTGTCCCAGGTGTGTTGTTAATCAGACCCATCAAGGCGACCAACACACCACTAGCTGCCCCGCCAAAGAAGTTGATGGTATAAATGGGAATGGGGTTGGCTGAGGTCACATCGGCCTGAGTCAGAGGTTCAATGGCAAAGGCAATCGTATCCTTGCGCTCACCTAATTTCAGCTTGTGGAAAATCACAAAGTTCATAAAGGATGACCCGAACACCGCCATAGCACCGATAGCCATTGGCGTCCCTGTTAAGCCTAGCATGGCTGTTAAGGCCATAGAAGATAGGGGCGCTGTCGCCACAACCGTAATTACCCCACCCAGAATAATTCCCATAATCACTGGGCTAGATTCTGCCGAAGCAATCAAGATTTCCCCAATCCGCAAGAGGGTTGAATCAACAATCGGACTCATAAAGAGTGCCACCGCCCGAGTCAGAGGCGCACCAACAATAATGATAGTGATCAGGTCTAAGCCTCCCGGTACCTTTTCTTGAATCCACTTCACGAGAAAGGCAACCAGGTAGCCAGCGACGAAGCCTGGCAGGATACCGGTACCAGAGGCTGCTAGACCAATGAGTACTGCGTAACCAGGCTGGACACCAATGGCAATGGCTACTAGGATAGCCGCTGCTACCCCACTTAAGGCGCCATTGGCGGCCCCGACTTCACCAAGAAATTCAATGCCTAGCACTGAACCGAAAAAGGAGTCTTGAAAGGCCTCTACTAAAAACGAAGCACAGGCAGCTGCTGCCAGGGCCCCCATGGCCTTAGCACCATGCGGCGCCTTGTAATTAAATAAAGTGAAAATAGCTAGTACGACAAGTAGCCATACAGTACCCATTAAAATTTCCATTATTACTTCCTACTTTCTTTCATCTTATCTAAGACTAAGTCATTTTAGCAACTGCTTCGATTTCGACCAGGGCATCTTGGGGCAAGCGACCTACTTCATAAGCAGTCCGAATGGGATATGGTGGCGTTAAAATATCCGACATCACCTGGTTAACCACCGCAAAATTTTCTAAATCTGACAGATAAACAGTTACTTTAGTCAGGTCAGCTAAAGCCAGACCTTCTTGGGCCAAAATATTTTTAATATTGGTAAAGGATTGGCGGCATTGGGCTTCAAAGCCTGTTACCAATTGACCACTTTCAGGATCCAGGGGCAGCTGGCCAGACGTGTACAAGTAGTCACCCATCACCGTATAAATTGAATAAGGACCGATTGCCTTGGGTATGTTGCTCATAATTAACCTCCTCGTTTAAGTTAAATTAACTTTATCATGTAAGCGCTACCTAATCAATAATTTATTATCACGATAATAATAATAAGTTATTATAAATTATTCTCATTAAAGAGAAAGCTTGTTAAATCAACGTTAATAAGCCTAGTTTATCTGTTTGATTATACAATTATTGTATTTTAAGCGCTTTTTTGATGATAATTTATTATTACATCTATAAGTACTTATTGTTTTACTGGGGGCTTTGGGTATAATGAATATAATATTTGCTAATGTCAGGAGGGGCCCACATGCCAGATGAAATAATCCAACAATATATTAGCCTCGTTCGTTTCCTAGGTCAGGCTATCGGTGACCAATTTGAATTTGTCCTCCATGCCTTTGATACGGATGGTGATATGTATATCGCTGAAATTATCAACGGCCAGCTCTCAGGACGCAGTAAGGACTCCCCCATCACCCAATTTGCCCTGGATTTAATCAATAATAAAACCTATTTGGACCAGGATTACCTAGTCGACTACAAGACCAAGACGCAACAAGGTAAATTGCTCCAAGGGTCGACTTTCTTTATTAAAAATAACCAGCAAGACCTCTTAGGCATGCTCTGTATCAATATGGACTATAGCAAGCAGTTTGAAATGGCCGACGATATTATCCGTATGCTTAACCTGCCAATCAATATCAGGACCGCTGAAATGGTCGACTCCCGTCCTGAAGCAGAGGACGATTTTGCGGAAGTCTTGTCCGAGAGCCTCCACGATATCATCCTCCAAGTCGTCGGTGCTGACCAACTGAATGAGAACGTGCAGCTAACCCAGGAAGCCCGGGTGGATATTGTTGCCCGCTTAGAAGAACGTGGCGTCTTTCAAATTAAAGGGTCAGTCAGCCAGGTTGCCCAGATTCTGGGTGTATCAGAACCCTCAATCTATCGCTACCGGCGCATGATCCCAAAAAATTAGCCTTAATCAACAAAAGAACCTCGCCTGAAGCCAAATGCTCAAGGCGAGGTTCTTTTGTCTTATTATCTTTTCTAAAACAGGCTAGTCAACCAATCCGCCAGGGGCACTAAGCCAATCGGCACAAAAATAGCTGGAATTTGGTTGGTGACCTTAATATCAGTCGCTTCTAGCATATTTAGACCAAGAGGAATTAAAATTAAGGATCCAGCCGCGGACATCTCAGCAATCACTGGTTCAGTTAAAAGTGGGGCCAACCAAGCTGCTAGTGTCACCAGGCCCCCTTCGTAAATGATAACCGTTAAACTAGCAAAATAAGTACCGATGCCATATGTCGCCCCAAAGACGATACAAGTAATAGCCACAATCACAGCCTTAGCTAACAGTAAACTGTGGTCCCCATGAAGGCCGGAATTCAAAGCGCCCAACACGGTCATAGCGCCGACACAGATCACGATAGAAGCTGTCACAAAACCGTGAGCAAAACTATGGTTAGTGTCAGTCGCTTGCCTGGTAAAACGGGCCTTCAAATGGTCGGCCCCCTGGTTGAGCCGTCCTTCTAAATCAAGCCACTCACCAATCATGGTGCCAATTAAGAGGCTAGCAATCAAGATGACCAAATCCTGGCTATCACTGGCCCCGCTTACCCCAAGATAGGCAATCACGGCACCAATCGCCTTCAGGGAGCCAGCCCGCACCCGGTCAGGGAGAAAATCACCTAGTAATAGGCCGATAGTGGTAAAGATAAAAATCACAGCAATCTCTACCATAACCCCGAAATAAATTGACACAAAAATCCCTCCAAATAAAAAACTAAGCTCTTATTATAGAGCTTAGTTTTTACTTTTTAAAGAAATTGAGCCAGGCTTAGTAAAAACTTATAGGCTAATATTTCTTCATCCACAATTCATCAATATAGTGGTTATCCGTTTTATGGATGATAATATCGGCCCGGTCGCGGGTAGGCAAGATATACTTGTCTAGGTTAACCAAATTAATGGTCTCCCAGATGTTTTTAGCATAGGCCTGGGCTTCAGCGTAGGACATCTTAGCAAAGCGGTAATAATACTCATCAGGCGAATTGGCCTGGTCACGTAGAATATTAAAACGCTCCAAATACCATTTAGCGATCAAGTCGGTATCGGCATCCACATAGATAGACAGGTGGTAAAACTCGGTCATCAGGATATTTTTATTGGCCGGCACCTGGAAGACATTAATCCCCTCGACAATCAGAATCTGAGGATTCTCCAAGACCCGGGACCTACCCGGTACAATATCGTAAATCTCATGAGAATACATGGGATAGCTAATGTTTTGCACATTATTTTTAACATCAGATAAGAACTGAATTAAACGGTCCATATCATAGGACTCAGGAAAACCCTTGCGGCTCATCAAATTATGCTGGCGTAAAATCCGGTTGGGATAAAGAAAGCCATCAGTAGTAACCAAGTCGACTTGAATGTCAGGAAAAGCCTGGGCTAAAAATAGCCGCAACAAACGGGCCGCCGTTGACTTTCCAACTGCAACCGAACCAGAAATACCAATAATAAAGGGGGGCACCTGGTCTTGGATACCCAAAAATTGGTTGCGGCGGTCAGAAAATTGCCAATAATTATGGACATAGAGGCTAACCAGTTGGGTCAAGGGTTGGTAGACTTCCTTAGCATCCTGGAGGCTGATTTCATCATTTAAAGAAACCAAGCGCTGGAGCTGGGCCTCAGTCAAAGACAAGGTCGGTCCCGGTTGATTCTGGTCGCGGTAGGCCGCCCACTGCTGGCGGTCAATAATATGGTAGGCACTGGTATCTAGCACAACAAATCCTCTAACTTTCTATTCTAGATGCCCTGCCCGGTCCTGCCAGGTAAGGGCCACCAAGGCATGCCGGCCTTGGTTAGATTTTATTTCATGGTAGGTCTGGTGACTTTCATCCATTTGGTCATAGGTCAGCACATCTACTTGACTGCCCAGGGCAATCTCACGTTCGTAGGCAATAGACAAGTGGGTCAACTGTTTATTTAGCCACCAGTCCGCACCCAAGCTATTGGTCACCCAATTTAAGTAAACCCCGTTATTGACATGGCGGTTGCCGTCAATATCTAAAAATTGAGCGGTCACCTGGTCAACTTGGTCATTAGCAGTCAAATCCTTGGCCAGGCGTAGACGTTTTACTTTTCTTTTAGCTGGGGCTACTTGATAGGCTTGAATGATATCATCCGGCACCCGGACAACCTTGCGGTCTTTAAGGTCAATCATCGAGAAGGTGGACAGGGCCGTGACCAAGATTTGGCCAGTTTGGTCATAGACCTTAAACTGCCGGTAGGTAAAGAAGGCATTGTAGGTCAAGGCTTCCGTTTCAATAGCGATTTCTTCTCCATAGCGCGGCAGTCGATTAATTTCTAACTGGTGAGCAGTCACCACCCAAGCTAACTGGTTCTGGTCACGAAAAGCCTGTAAACCAGGCAAACTTCGCTCCTGGAAACCGGATGTCATCATCAAACGGTCAAACAAGGCCTTTAAAGTCATCTCTCCTAAGGCATTAACCTGGTCAAAACTGACCACATAACCCTTGGTAAATTTCAAGCCCACAAGCATCCCCCTTGTCTAAACACTACAATTTATGTCTCCTACAATATCATAATTCACGCCAGCTGACAAAAATTTTCTAATCTTCCAGCGACTGACGGTTAAGGCGCCCTTCCCCATCAAAGAAGGCCCGGTAAGCCTGGTAAATTGCTGCTGTGGCGGTAATAGAGGCGGTTGCCATAATCATAAAGTAAATCATGATTTGGTACATAACTGCTGTAGTCGGTACAGCCCCAGCGAACATCATCCCTGTCATCATGCCGGGCAAGGTAACCAAGCCAACCATTTTAGTAGAATCAATGGTTGGTTGCAAGGACCCCTTGATGGCCTGGCGGATAATTTCAAAAGAAGCCTGTTTGGGATTAGCACCCAGAGCTATCCGTTCTTGAACCTGCTGGGCCTGGGCTTGGAAACCAGACCGCAAGTTGCGGAAACTCAAGCCGATAATATTCATCGCATTACCGACCAACATCCCAGTAATCGGGATCATTTGTTGAGGAATAAACTGCAGCGACCCAGAAACCAATAGGACAGCTAAGGCGGTAAAGACACCTAGAAACAAGGACAAAATAGAGATTTTAAAAGCTTGTGGCAGCCCCTGGGCCCGCTTAGAAGCATTCCAAGCGGCATTCACTGCCATCAGTACCATAATAATACCAGTCACCCAGTCGGCATCCAGTTGAAAGACGTAGGTCAAGAGGAAGCCTACCACAGTCAGTTGGATGAGCATGCGGACGGTGGCAACAGCGATTTCTTTATTTAAACCTAATTTCTCCTTGTGGGCAATGGCCATGGCAATTAAGACCAAAGAAAAAGCCACCACCAAGGACATAGGGGTTACACTTAAGGCTGGATTCATGACTTAACCTCCTTAACTTGGCCCTTGTCCAGGTAAATTTCTTGCTGGCAAAGGACCGCTTCATAATCATTGTGGGATACTAAGACCAAGGTAGTTTGGTGGCGCTTGGCATAGTCAGCCAGAAAATCCACCACTTTTTGGCTGGTTTGGGCATCTAGAGATGAAGAAATTTCATCTAACAGCAGAGCCTTAGGCGGATAAATCAGGTTGCGCACTAAGGCCAAACGCTGTTTTTCACCACCAGATAAATCATTGATGCTCTGGTCTAGGTCCAAATGGTCTAACCCTAGCGCGGACATGTAGTTGCGACATATCTCCTCATCAAAGTCATCCTGGCGCAACTGGGCCGGAAAGGCCAGGTTATCAATTAATTTTTGACCAAACAGGCTAGGATTCTGGTAACAATAAGACACCTGCTGGCGGTAATCAGTTGGCGGATAATCTCCCTGGGCCTTACCCGCAAAATAAATTTCTCCCTGACTCTTAGCAATTAAGTTGGCTAAAAGTTTAAGTAAGGTTGACTTGCCCGATCCCGACGGCCCCGCAATCCGGGTATGTTGGCCCGGCTGGATGGTCAAATTAATATCGGACAAAATCTGCCGGTCAGCCACCCGGTAGCCTAAATCTTTAGTTTCAAATAACGACATAAGTATTTCCTTTCTATCTAACTTATAATCATTCTAACATAGAAGCTAGCAGATACCGCCCAATATGCAGGCGCAATCGTTGCCAGCGACAAAAATTGCCGTTATAATGAAGACAATGAAGAAAGAGGAGGAAGGCAAGTGAAAATTACAGTAAGTGACCAAGCCCACAAGTTTGCCCAAGAAGAAATGGGTCTCGAAAAAGGCGATGCCCTACGCTTTACCAGCAAGGTTTACGGTAAAACAGCTGTCCACGAAGGCTTTTCTGTTGCCGTCTCAGTTGAAGCCCCTGATGAAGTGATCGCTTCAACCGAAAAGGATGGGGTCCTATATTACATGGACAAGCATGACGAATGGTTCTTCAACGGCTATGATTTTGCCGTTGATTATAAACCCGAAGAAGAAAGCTTTGTTTACGACTTTACCCCAGAAGCCTAGCCTGCATTAATAACTAGTAAAAAAAGTCTCCCTGAGCGCATCTTGCTCAAGGAGACTTTTTTCTTGTCATTAATCTTCAATCACAGGGACAATGGCGCAACCAGAAATATCAGGTCCAGTATGAACACCTAAAACAGGAGAAACGGGAACTGCATAATTAGCTTGGATATGTGGGAGGATGGTCGGCAATTTTTCCGACAGCGTCCGCATCTTGGCCTGGGCTGCCTTGGACCCACCTGAACTACCGACAAAATAAGTCCTGGTTTTATCGCTAACCCGGTCGACCTGGTCTAGGAGCTTGTCAATGGCCCGCTGGTCATTGTCGCGACGTGATTCTCTAAACTTGGCCACAGTGGTATAAATGCCCTCTTCGTCACAGGTAATAATGGGCTGAATTTTCAGCATAGAGCCCAGGGTGCCCATCACCTTACCAATCCGGCCCCCCTTGATTAGATAGTGGAGGGTTGAAATATGGAAGAAGATATGGCTAGGGTCCACTGAACGGGATAATTTATCACAGATGGTGTCGAAATCATCACCTTGGTCTAAATAATAGCAAGCCGCAACCATAAAAAGCCCGGCACCGATACCAATAGACTTGGTATCTAGGACAAAAGTTTCCATGTCAGCCATTTCTAGGGCCGCCAATCGCACACTATTGAAGGTACCTGATAGGGCTGATGAAATGGTTGTGGCAATCACATGCGTACACCCAGCACGCTTAAGTTCTTCAAAGGCTTGGAAAATCTTCTCCCCTGAAGGTAGGGATGTCTTAGGTGACTGGTCATCAATATCCCGGTAAAGTTGATCTAGATCTAGGTCGCCATCGTCAAATTCACGACCATCCTGGTAGGTCACTGTCAAAGGAAGCACCTTAATATGGTGGCTAGCCACTAATTCAGCTGGTACATCACTACCAGAATCTACAATAAAACCAATTTTTTCTTGTCCCATAATCTCCCTCACTTATCTTTATTCTGCTAACCTGTCCTCCGGCTCAATCAAAGAAATGATCTGTTTGGCAAACAAGAGGTTAGTCATGGTCGAACAGGCTGACCAAATTAGGTACTCATCAAAATTATCATCTTGCTCAAAAGCCGTCATGGCAGCCATAATAGCGCCATCACTCTCGCCTTGGCGGTAGGCCTTGACCCGGCTGTGGATAGTTAGTTCCTGAATTTCACAAAAACGATCATAAGCTGCTTTAGAGCCCAATTGCTTGGCTAAAAACAAGAGGGCTTTTTGAATCTCAGCAATAGAAATGACCTGCTTAAAGAGAGTAATAATAATCAAGTAGGCCACATGGCGTTTGTTATACTTTTTCTTGTCAGGCTTAGGAATAAGGCCCAGTTTGACATAATTGTTAACCATAGACGGGGTTAAGGACTGGCCACCCTCCTCACCAAATTGGAAGAGTTCCAAATACTTTTCAATCATATGGAGCAACTGTTCCATATAAATCGGCATATCGGTTAAGTCGTCCCAGCGTGGTAAGGAAAATTCTTCTAAGTCCTCAATCCAAGCCTGGAATTCCGCTTGTCTCTTCATTTTTCTTCACCTATTCTAATTCTTGAACTCATTATACCATAACAAGATGATATAATCTTAATAACTAGTTAATTTTATTTCCGCCGCCAACGCGACCATAAACTACCCTTTTTATTTGGGTGACTCTCAGCTGATTCGTAGTCTTGGTCTTGATCTAACTGGTTTTTAATGGCTTTAAAATCAGCGTCTTGGTCCCCACGCTTGAGCCGGGCCTTGAAGGTTTGCCGCATATAATCGCCCAGATACTTGGCTGACAAGTCCTCTCCCTGCTTGTCTGCTTGGGCTATGAGGGTCAAAACTTCGATATAGGACATGGCTAAAGCCGAGGTCACTACGGCTGCGGTTGTCCCTGATACCACCCCACCAGCCATGGTGCCGACTCCTGGGATTAATTTGACCACATTAGCAACCAGGGTCCGTCCCAAAAAGGTTGCTCCACCCGTGCCACCAACTGCGGCTAAAATCGATACCAATTTGGATTTTTCCATGGAGATACCAAAAACCGCAGTAATATGGGCCAGCATACCCACCTGCATGGGGACAAGAATTGAAGCATCCGCAAAAGGTATTGGGGTAAAACCTACCCCAAAACTAGAAATAATATAGCGGCGCGCCCAACGTCGCGCTAATTTAGCCTTGGCCTGGATATCGACCTGTTGGGCATTATGAAAAGCCGCCTGGCGGTCTTCAGGAATAATTTCCAGGGTCCGTGCCATTAATTCGTCCAAGCCAAAAGCTGAAATGGTATAGTCGGCTGAAATTTGGTAATCAGCTGCCATAACTGGGATCAAAGCTTGAATCGGTAGGTTTAAGTCTTTGATATAAGCCTTAAAATCATCAACTCCCTGGCCCATAGCCTGGGTCAGGACTAAAATTACCGGCATTTCTTGGGCAAGTTGCTTAATAAAATTAATTTCCAATTCTTCAATCCGGTTAGCATTGGCATTAATGCAATAATATGCACAATGCATCCAGTCACCGTCCTTAGCTAACTGGGCCAAGCATGACTTGATTTCACTGGTCACCTGGTCTTGGACAGCTTGGTCTAGCTCTAAGCCACGCGTATCATATAATACCAGGGGCACCCCTTCTTTTTCAATGCGACGTAGATGCGGCGTCACCGGTTTACCAACCCCAGTTGCCGCTAATTTTTCGCGAAAGAGGTTGTTGACCAGGGTAGACTTACCCACCCCGGTCTTCCCCACCAAAAGAATATGAAGCTTGTCCATCTTGTTAATCTCTTCAAGTGTCTTTTCCTGGATTTGGTCGGCCAGGGACACATCAAAATATTTCGCCATTTAAATCACCTATCTCCTATGCCCAGCTGGGACTATGTTATAATTTCTAAAAACGAAAGGGGCATTCCATGTCTAGCAACCAGTCCAACCATACGCATATTACAGCTTATGACGTCACTAACCAGGCCCTCAACGCGACCAGCCACGGTATTTCAGCGGCTTTGGCGATTTTGGCTACCCTAGCCCTCTACCAGCAAGCCCATACCAGCTTAGCCTATTTTGCCTACACAATTTACGGTTTGGCCATGGTGGTCCTCTTTACTGCCTCAACAGTTTACCACTGCTTCTATTTTACGCCAATTCGCAACCAGCTCCAAATATTAGACCATGCCAGTATCTTCCTCCTAATTGCCGGCACCTATACCCCTTTTTGCTTACTAGTTTTAAATTCATGGCTGGGTTGGTTAATTTTTGGCCTGGAATGGACTATCGCCCTCGTCGGTATTTATATGAAAATCCGCCATCCCAAAACCATCAAAAAATTCTCTACCTACCTCTACCTAGCCATGGGCTGGCTAGTCCTCCTGGTCATCTGGCCGATTAGCCAGCGGATAGGCTGGTCAGGGCTGGCCTGGCTTTTAGCCGGTGGCTTAACCTATAGTGCTGGCACCTACTTCTACAGCCGCCAAGCACGCCGGTATTATCATTTTATCTGGCACCTCTTTGTCTCACTAGCGGCGGCCTTTATGTACCTAGCTGTCTACCTGCATATCTAAAGGCTACATACTAGCCTTACTATAACAAATATGACAAAAAGAGACTAAAACCACTTTAAAATTCGGTCTAAAGTGATTTTAGTTTCTTTTTAATTAGCACCGGATGCGGTCAGGTTTAATGACGGCCTAAATGCTGGGTGACCCGGTTAACTGTCCGCATATGGTCGACGAAGCCCCGCTTCAATTTTAAAAACTTCTGACAATCGGTCAGCACTTCAAACAACTTGGCCCGGTTTTCAAATTCTTCCCGGGTCTTAGGTAGGTCTTGGCTCCGGTAGTCAGCGACTAAAGCATCCAATTGGGACTGCAAGCCTAAGACAGGGTTTTCAGCATGGAGCTCATCGGCAACTTGCTTAAGAAAAGCCGCCAGCATGGTCGCCTGCTGGCTCTTCATATTTAAGTTGGTCAAGCGTTCAATCATGTTATAGAGAATTTGCAGCTGCAAGTAGCGCATTTCAAAGTACTGGGCATAGTAAAGGCTAGACTGGGTCAATTGGTTGGCCTGCTCCATTTGTGATAGATCAATCCCCTGCCTCAGCTTGACATCGGCCAGGTCCACAATCCCGTAAATAGGATCCACCCCAGTCCCCTGGTCTAGGTGTTGGGCCATGGTGTAGAGAATATCCTGCATCAAAACCTCCAGTTGGTCCTTGATGTCTTCCATCTGCTTAGAAACTGATGGCTGGTAGAGGTTGACCACCATGGCAATGCCGGCACCAATAATGAGTAGTAAAAACTCATTCATCAGCCAGTCAAAGGAGGTCGTCTGTTCAATCAAGAGATGGGAGACAGAGACCGCGCAAGGCGCAATGGCCTTGTGGCTCTTGAAGTACACAGCCAAAGGATAGGTCAAAGCCAAGAATAAGGAGAAGGTCCAAATATGGTAGCCAAAAAGGTTAAAAACTAGACTGGCTACTGCTAGCGACAAGATCATAGTTAAAACCAGGTTGCCAATATAAATAAAGGTGCCTTTACTGGTGTCAGCCAGAGAGAGAATGGCAATGACACCAGCAGATACCGCATAATCTAAGCCCAAGATTTGGGCGATATAAATAGCTAAAAAAGTTGCCAGAGCATACTTACAAGTTTTTATGAAAACTGGCATATCATCACCTCCCCGCCATTATAGCAAGCTTTACCCCTTATATGCTAGCTGAGATTTGCTATAATAGTGAAAAGCCTGTGAAAGGATGATTGTAATGGCCGCATATTTTGATAACAAGGCTGTTTTATTCCAGCATAATACCCTGGGTGCCCTAATGGAAGGGCTCTTTGCCGGCACCCTATCTATGAAAGAACTACTTGAATTTGGTAATTTGGGCATCGGTACCCTAGATGATTTCGATGGCGAATTGATTATCCTAGACGGCATCGGCTACCAATGCCGGACCAATGGCGATGTCATCAAATTGTCTGGTGACGAACTCGTCCCCTATGCGGCCGTAGCTGATTTTGATCTAGGCAAGGCCAAACACATGCAGACCAGCTCAGTGCTCAGTGATAAAACCATCAAGCTGATCTTACCAGAAATGTTTGCCTCTAAAAATCTTTTTCACGCTGTCATGATTAAGGGCACCTTTACCGATGTCACTGTCCGGGCCGTACCCAAGCAAGACCGGCCCTACCCCCGCTTAATTGAAGCCTCGCAAAATCAAGCGCTTTTTTCTGAAGCAACCACCCAAGGCACGGTCATGGGCTTCTATACACCAGAAATTTTTGCTAATGTGGCTGCCCCGGGCTTCCACCTCCATTTTATTTCTGATGACCGCCAGTTTGGTGGCCACCTGTTTGACTTCAACCTAACTGATGGCGAGATCTTCTGGCAACACCAAGATGCCTTCCTGCAAAACTTCCCCACTCAAGACAGTGACTTTCTCGACCAGGATATCAGCCTAGCTAATTTAAGTGATGAAATTGCTGAAGCCGAAGAATAGGCCAAAACTACGCCTAATAAAGACTAAGAATTCCTTATTAGCTAATATTGTGGTAAACTATTAGTAGCCATTTGAACTGTAAAAAATAAAAAGTAAAGGAGTTAATGCATGATTTTTAAAGTAACTTACCAAGAATCAAAAGTTGAAGTACCACGACGCGAGGCAACTCAGACCCTCTACATGGAAGCAGAGAGCGAAAGAGAAGTGCGCCAAGCCATTGAACAAAATACCCCCTACAATGTCGAGTACATTCAAATTCTAGAAGGTGACCACTTGGCTTATGAACAAAGTCGAGAATATTATCAGTTAACGGAGTTTGATAATTAGTGAAAGCTAATATTAAAAATAACGAAGTAGGCGTTTTCGCCCTAGGGGGACTTGGCGAAATCGGGAAGAATATGTACGTGGTTCAATTCCAAGATGAAATCATTGTCTTGGACTGCGGGGTTAAATTCCCAGAAGAAGACCTACTTGGTATTGACTACGTGATTAATGACTATACTTACCTCGTTGAAAACCAGGATAAAATCAAGGGGCTCTTTATTTCTCACGGTCATGAGGACCATATTGGTGGGATTCCCTTCTTCCTCAAGCAAATCAATGTGCCGATCTATGCTGGCAAGCTAGCCATGGCCTTGATTCGTAACAAGTTAGACGAGCACGGCCTCTTAAGGGATGCTGAACTACACGAAATTGACGATGATTCCATCATTAAATTCCGCAAGACTTCAGTCTCCTTCTACCTAACCGCCCACTCCATTCCAGAAGCCATGGGTATTGTGGTTAAAACGCCACCAGGAAACATTGTCTTCACTGGTGATTACAAGTTTGACTTTACTCCAGTTGGTCGTCCAGCTGATATTCATAAAATGGCTAAGTTAGGTGCTGAAGGCGTCCTCTGTATGATGGGTGACTCGACTAACGCTGAAATCCCGGAATTTACTAAGTCCGAACAGGTAGTTGGCGACTCCTTAAGAAATATTATGGCTGACATTGATGGGCGGATTATTTTCGCCAGCTTTGCCTCTAATATTTCCCGTCTGACCCAGGCCATTGAAGTCGCCTTGGAACAAGACCGTAAAATTGCTGTTTTTGGTCGGTCAATGGAAGCGGCTATCCGCAATGCCCGTGAATTAGGCTACCTATCTATACCAGACGCTAGTCTGATTGAAGGTAACCAGGTCAACCAATATCCAGCCAATGAAGTCATGATTATGTGTACCGGTTCTCAAGGTGAACCTATGGCTGCCCTGAGCCGGATTGCTAACGGGACCCACCGGCAAATTTCTATCCAACCTGAGGATACCGTTATCTTCTCATCTTCACCAATTCCTGGTAACACCGTATCAGTTAACCGGGTCATCAACCAACTCTTAGAGGCTGGTGCCAAGGTCATCCATGGTAAGGTTAATAATATCCATACCTCTGGCCACGGTGGCCAACAGGAACAGAAATTAATGCTGTCCCTACTCAAACCGAAATTCTTTATGCCAGTCCACGGTGAATACCGGATGCTATCGATTCAAGCCGGTCTGGCCCACGATATGGGCATGGCAAAAGACAATACCTTTGTCATGGATTCCGGTGATGTTTTAGCCTTGACCAAAGACACTGCTCGCCGTGCCGGTTCTGTCCAAGCTGGCGATGTCTATGTTGATGGCAAGGGTATCGGTGATATCGGTAATATTGTCCTGAACGACCGCCGCAACCTGTCAGAAGATGGCCTAGTTGTTGTGGTTGTCACCATCGACTTTAGCCGCAATGAACTCCTAGCTGGCCCTGATATTGTCTCACGTGGCTTTATCTACATGCGAGAATCAGGCGACCTCATCCAGGATGCCCAAAAGGTGATCATGACCAATGTCATCGGCCACCTCAATTCTGGCAAACCGGTTGATGCCCACATGCTACGGGAATCTATGCAGAATGCCCTTAGACCCTTCCTCTACAAGCGGACTAAGCGCCATCCAATGATTATGCCTGTTGTTATGAGTGTTTAACATATAAACAAGAAAGACTGAAGTTATGATGAAACTTCAGTCTTTTTTTGACTCTTTGTCAAATCGTGTTGGTGATATTAAAGATCGAAGTTTTAACTTCGGTCTTTTTTATTTTTCAGGTTTTTGCTACAATCATTTTGAGCCATGTGAATTCTCCTTTTTAGTTTTGTGTGACAACTTAATTATAAAGAATTCACTAGTTTTTTATGATTCTAAATAAAAAAGGTGTCAGTGAGTTTGTACTCACCAACACCAAAAAGTATAGAACCATTTATTTTAGTCAGTTTAACAGACATTAATATATACAACTATAAAAGACCAAATAAGTTGTCCTAATGAACTAACTTATTTGGTCTTTTATGCAACCATTATATCTATTTCACTAGATCATGCTGGAAGGCATAGATAGTCGCCTGAGTTCGGTCCTCAACCTCTAGCTTAGCCAGTATATTAGAAACATGGGTCTTAACCGTCTTTAAACTGATAAAGAGGTCTTGAGCGATTTCCTGGTTGGTTTTCCCCTGGGCAACTAAGAGTAGAACCTCTAGCTCCCGCTTGGTCAGGTCATCATGCTTGGTTTTTTCCTGCTTTTTAAATTGATCGGTCCGGATTTTATCCGACACCTTGTCCGTCAAGACTTCCTCGCCTTGGTCGACCTGGCGGATGGCCTGGGCGATTTCCTGGGCTGACGAGGTTTTTAACAGGTAACCTGCCGCCCCAGCCTCTAAAGCTGGATAAAGCATATCATCATCTAAAAATGAAGTGACCATCAAAATTTTCGCCTGGGGCCAGTCCGCCAATATTTTTTTGGTGGCAGTAATACCGTCCATCTGGTCCATGACCACATCCATCAAAATGACATCTGGCTGGTAGCTCATGGCTAAATCATAGCCCTCCTGGCCGTTGCTGGCTTCTGCCACTACCTGCATATCGGCTTGGATATTAATAAAACTTGCCACGCCCAAGCGTACCATCTCGTGGTCATCAACAATTAACACATCAATCATGGTTGTCTGCTTCCTCCTCTATCTTTAAATAGGCTGGTAGTTTAATGACCACCTGGGTACCTCGGCCCAGTTGACTATTAAAGTTAACCCGGCCTCCTAAATCCTGGATTCTTTGCTTAATATTATTTAGACCATAGCCCGCTAGATGGTCATCCTGGCTATCAAAACCTTGGCCATCATCAGAAAAGCGGAGAACAATTCCCTGGTCATAAAACAAGGCACAGTGAATATGGCTAGCCTGGGCATGACGGAGACTATTGGTCAATAGTTCTTGAACCACGCGGAAGAGCTGGTCTTCAATTTCAGCTGGCAGGCTAATATCCGCCAAATCGGTGGTTAAACTGATGGCCAACTTGCCATCTAATTCATTAAACAGGCGCTTAATACCCTGGACCAGGCTATGATTCTGCAGGGATACCGGCCGTAAACGTAATAAGAGCGCCCGCATTTCGGCTTGGGCCTGGGCGACCATCTCATTTACCTTGGCTACTAACTGGCCCTCAGCCTGGTCACTGGGAATCATCTGGTCCAGAGTAGATAAGAGCATGGCCATAGCAAATAACTGCTGGGAGACCGAATCATGGAGCTCCCGGCCGATTCTTTGTCGTTCAGCCTGAATGGTTGCAGCCACCAGGTCCGCCTGATCACCCCTGAACTGGTCCCCACTAGCTGGTCGGCTATGCTTGGCTTGGTCGCTTAACTCTGCCAATAGTGCCTGGATTTTAGGGCCGTAGTAAACCTGGTCTTGGCCATCTAGCTGGTCAGCATAATCATAGTGATGATCAAGTAAAAATTTTAATTTTTTAGTCAGCTGACGCTCCCCCTGGAATAATAACAGGTACTGGATTAAGCCTCCAACTAAGCCCAGGGCTAGAATTGTCGCTAGCAACCTTGTTCCAGTTAGGATAAGTTGCCAGGGCGTCAGGCCAGTTAAGGCAAGCAGTTGGTCGGGTAAAACTAGGGCTAAAACGACCACCAGCAATAAACAATTCACAGCCACCAAGCGTAACAAACGTCGCCAAATCATAAGTCCACCACCTCGCATTTACCCAAGATCTGGGTCACAACAACTTGGACTGGCCGAGTTTGATTACTATTAGCCTGGCCGAGATACAACACCTGGTATTGGTTATTTATAAAATACTGCTGGTCTTGGTAGACCAAGTCGCCACTCAAAGCTTGGTAACGGCAGACCAGCTCAACCCCATCCGGGACAACAATTTTCAACCGGCCAAATAAGCAAATAATTTGTACCTGGTCTTGGCTTTGATCAATAAATATGGAAGCCAAGTCTACAAAATTGGGACCAAAAACACTAAAGTACTGGTAGCCACTCGTCAAAAATCGGGGCTGGCTAGCTTGGTTGGCTAATTCAGCCGGCCAATGTAGCCAAGCTTGTGTCTCAACTGCATCCTGGTCAGGCGCCCGGCCCTGCCTGTAGCTAACCAGAAAAAAGGCTAGGCCAGCCACTAAAGAGAAGGCCAGGGCCAGCCCCCAGCGGCTAACCAATAATAAACTCACCGCCAAGCCCAACCAGGCTAGATTAACCAAGCGGATTTGGTAACGATAGCGGTGACGGTTGGCCGGCCAGCAAGCTGCTAGCGCGAGGCTGGCTAAGGCCAGGGCAAAAAACACAGCTGCTAGCCAGTTAGATTGTAATGAAAATAAGAGACTAGCAAGCATGACACACAGGCCAATTAGTAGCAATAACCTAAACATAGCTGGACCTCCTAGCAAAAAAGGGCCGGCAAACCTGCCTAAGCCCTCTAAGTCTTATAGTTGGGCAACGCCCGTAATTTTAACTGAGAAAGAACCGCCTGGTGATTCAATTTCAACTTCTTCCCCCAATTTGTGACCAATTAAGGCTTGAGCAATTGGTGAATCATTAGAAATTTTACCATCTAGGGGGCTAGCTTCAGCCTTACCTACGATAGAATAAGTTTCCTCTTCACCATCAGGCAATTCTGTAAAGCTGACCTTTTTACCCAAGCTCACCACATCAGCGGCAACATCATCTGGGTCAATGATTTCAGCATAACGAATCATTTGTTCTAGTTTAGAAATTTGACCTTCTAAAATGGCCTGCTCATTCTTGGCTGCCTCATACTCTGAGTTTTCAGAAAGGTCACCATATGAACGGGCAATTTTAATTCGCTCAACAATTTCTTTACGGTCAACTGATTTTAATTGGTCCAGCTCAGCTTGTAACTTTGCCTTGCCTTCCTCAGTCATTGGATATGTTTTTTCATCCATTTACTAACATTCTCCTAACAATCATAAAATATAGGGTTAAGATTAGCACCCTTTGGCTAAATATTCAAGTAATATTCCCTCTCGGTTCACTAACAACTATTTTTCGGCAGAATTACCTAATAAAATCGCAGATAGCTTAGTTTGTAAGAGGTCAATGGCCACAGTATTGCTGCCACCTTCAGGGATAATAATATCGGCATAACGTTTGGTTGGCTCGATAAATTGTTCATGCATAGGCTTAACTACAGATAGGTATTGGTCAATAACTGATTCCAGGGTCCGGCCCCGTTCCTCCATATCGCGCACAATCCGCCGTAAAATACGGACATCAGCGTCTGTTTCCACAAAAACCTTAATATCCATTAAATCACGCAACTCAGGATCATCCAATACTAAAATGCCCTCAATAATAATGATTTCTTTAGGCTCTAAATGCACGGTTTGGTCAGACCGGGTATGCTGGCTGTAGTCATAAACAGGCATATCAATGGCATGGCCAGCCATTAATTGACGCACATGGTCTTTTAAAAGTTCCATATCAAAGGCCTTGGGATGGTCATAATTGGTCTTAATCCGTTCTGACATCGGCTTATCACTCTGGTCCTTATAGTAGGCATCTTGCTCAATATAAACCAAAGAAAGGTTGTCGAAGTGGGACATCAATTGTTTCGTGACACTTGTCTTACCAGATCCAGAACCACCAGTTACACCAATAATAATTTGTTCAGCCATGCTATTACCTCATTTCTATACATAAAGAAAGAATGAGCAGGTATCCACTCATTCTCAAAACATTGTTATCATGATAGCGCATCAGTCAATATTTGACAAGACTAATCCCTGGATTTTTCCTTTCTTTTCTCGATCAAGTGATCATCAGCTTAAAGGTCAGCATTTTCCTCAGAAACATACTGGTCTACAAGTTTACTATGGCTTTCATAGTCTTTCGAATAGTAAACCTTACCTGTCTTTAGATCGGCAACAAAATATAGGTCGTCACTTGGAATTGGATTAAGGGCCGCTTCAATGGCCTCTTCCCCCGGATTATTAAAAGGACCTGGGCCCAAGCCAGTATTTTGATAAAGATTGTAAGGTGAATCCGTTTCTGTATCCTCAATGGTCACATAAGCTGAATGGGTTTGGTTGGCATAGAGGACCGAAATATCTGACTGGATGGGCATATCAATTTCCAAACGGTTGAGGAAGACCCCTGCAATCCGTTCCCGGTTTTCCAAGTCTGGTGCCTCAGCCTCAATAAGTGAAGCCAAGGTTAATACCTCATGGAAACTTAGCTTGCTCTTGGCCAAATCATCAGCATACTTAAGGCGGACTTGGTCGGTCCGGTCAATCATGGTTAGCACAATATCAGCCAGGTCTTGGTCCGGTGTTAGATTATAAGTAGCTGGGAAAAGATAGCCCTCTAAACGGTGGCGGACCTGGTCTTGGTTAGCAACCTCAGCCAGTAGTTCTGGATAAGCTGCCTTGGCTTGGCTAAAGAACTGGTCGTCATCTAAAAAGGCTAGGACCTCATCTTCACTTTTACCCGTGTATTTAGCTAAAATACTCGCAACCTGGTCAAGGGTGGTCCCTTCCGGTATGGTTAATTGGTTAGCCGAATGATTATCTTGGTCGCCAGCAACCAACTTTTGGGCAGCTGGACGAAAACCGGCACCAGTCCTAAAAGTATATTGGCCTGACTGGTAATTATCCAGGCCAGTTAACCGCATATAGCGGGCAAACATAGGCCCGTCAGCGACAACATCAGCCTGAGCTAAAATCTGGCCAATTTCTTGGCTGGAAGCACCATCAGGAATGGTTACGGAAACTTCTTTGCCCTGAGTGAAGGGATTACCAGCTAAAACATAATAACCACCAGCACCTAAGCCAGCTAAAAGGGCCACTACCAGGAAGCTAATAAAAAACTTGCCAAAACCAGCCAAACGGTTATGGCGGCGTAAGCCTTTGCTTGAGTAATTAGTCGTAAATTCACTTTCAATATGGGTCAACGTATCGTGGTTATCTTTAGGATTCTTCTTAGAAAATCGGGCCATGCCATCGCTCCTTTATTTAAACTTATACTCTATTATAGCTAAAAAAGCCTAGCGACAAAAGAACAAGATGGTCAACCAGTATTAAGTTATGGTTACAAGATAGCAAAAAGCCTGGAGCATAAGCCCCGGGCTTTCGCTATTATAGGTATACAAACAGCCGGGGCTCACACCCTTAGTTGGACCCCAGCAGGCATGTCGCCACTTCAGAAATCTGACACAATAGCTTTCAGCTATTGGTCTGCTTCCTTCCAATGGCCATGCCTGAACGCCGCGTCTCGCACCCTGTTTTTCTATTCTTCCTCTTCCACAAAGGTATTGAGGACTTCTTCTACCATATCCCACTCTTCATCCGTTTCAATAGGTAATAATTGACCAGACATTTCATCTTCATCTTCGATATAAGCAAAAGCAGACACTTCAACTGCCTCATCCTCACCAGCGCCAGCCGGATAAACCACTACATAAGATTTATCATGGTCATCAGAATGGAAGGTCAAGAGAATCTCATAAAGCTGCTCATTACCTGCTTCATCAACAATGGTAATATGCTCATGTTCGTGGTCATGAGCATGATTGTGGTCGTGGTTATGGTCATGTTCGTGGTCGTGTGTGTGTTGGCTCATCTTATTCTCCTTTAATCGTAAGACTGGCTTAAAGCTGACTGTCCAAGAAAGTTTGCAGAATTAGGACCGCAGCTAGTTTATCGATTACTTTTTTTCTTTTTTGCCGGCTGACATCCCCCGCTTCAATTAAGAAGCGCTCAGCCTGGGCCGTGGTCAGGCGCTCATCCTGGTAGGCCACTGGTAGCTTAAATTGGTCAGCCACCATGTCACCATAGGCACGCGAGGCCTCAGCACGTGGACCCTCGCTATTATTCATGTTTTTTGGCAGGCCGATAACAACCTTTTCCACCTGGTATTCCTTAATGATTTCCCCCAGGCGGTCCAAACCAAATATTTCTTTTTCCTCATCAATGGGGATAATTTCCAAACCTTGGGCTGTCCAACCGAAAGGATCGCTGTAGGCGACCCCAACCGTCTTGGACCCCACATCTAAACCTAAATAGCGCATTAGTCTTGGTCGCCTTGGCCCATGTAAGCGCGAATCAATTCTTCAAGAATTTCATCACGTTCATGGTAGCGAATCACATTACGCGCTTCGTTGTGACGGGGAATATAGGCAGGGTCTCCGGATAGGAGGTAACCTACTATTTGATTGATGGGGTTATAACCTTTTTCTTCTAGGGCGTGATAGACAATATCTAGCGATTCTTTAATGTCTTTTTCAGGTTCATTCCCGAAACGAAATAGCATAGTCTCATCTTTTACAGTCATTTTGACACCTCCATAGTATCCTCATTTTACCCAAAATATAGGAAAAGAACAACTATTTGGCCAAAATCTCCTTAACTTGATTTAAGGCATCTGGAATACCAGCAGGATTTTTACCCCCAGCTTGGGCCATATCAGGACGACCACCACCGCCACCACCGATGGCAGGGGCCACTTGCTTGATCAAGTCGCCAGCCTTAAAGCCTCGGTCTTGGGCAGCTGGTTTAAGTGCTACTAGTAGGCTGGCCTTACCATCAGCATCACCGGCCAGTACCAAGACATCAGATACATCTTGTTGCTTCCAAACATCTGACATTTGTCTCAAGTCATTCATAGCATGGTTAGCCAGGTGACCAGTAATCACTCTCAGACCAGCAATCTCTTGGACCTCATTAAAGAGGTTCTTAGCCTCATTAGCATTAGCTTGGTCGCGTAACTTATTCAATTCCTGGACGACTTGCTGGTGGTCTTGGGCTTGTTTTTCAACCCTTGGCATAATTTCGTTAAAATGCTTCACCTTAAAGTGGCTAGCTAGGCCAGTCAAAATATTTTCTTGTTGGCTATAGACATCCAAGGCAGCTAGAGAAGTGACCGCTTCAATCCGGCGAATACCAGCTCCAATACCTGATTCTGACAAGATTTTAAAGAGACCAATTTCCGCTGTATTGGCCACATGGGTACCCCCACATAGCTCAATTGACCAGCCATCAATATTAACCACCCGGACCTCATGGCCATATTTCTCACCGAAGAGGGCCATGGCGCCCATTTCCTTAGCCTTATCAATAGTCGTTTCAATGGTGGCAACTGGCAAGGCTGCCGCAATTTTTTCGTTAACCAAGCGTTCCATATCCTTCAGTTCTTGGTCAGTCACTTGACCAAAGTGAGAGAAGTCAAAACGTAAATGATTAGGTGCTACCAGAGAACCAGCCTGGTTGGCATGCTTACCGAGAATATCTTTGAGGGCTTTGTGGAGCAAGTGGGTCGCGGTATGGTTACGCATAATGGCGTGGCGACGCTTTTTATCAACCACTAGTTTAACTTCTTGATTTAATTGAAGACCCTCGACTAGTTCAACTTCATGCAGATGCTGGCCGTTAGGGGCCTGGCGGGTGTCAACAATGCGTCCCAGTAATTCACCTGCAGGACTTTGTAACTCACCAGTGTCACCGATCTGACCACCCATTTCCGCATAGCATGGCGTTTTAGAGGTAATCACATAAGCAACCTGGTCAGCTTGAGCCTGGTCAGTTTGCTGGCCATCAACCACCATGGCTACAACCTGGCCTTGATCACTTAAGTTGTGATAGCCAGTAAACTCACTAGGGGCATCAATGGTTGATAGGACATCATTTTGGACTGCCATACCCGAATCTTGTTTCCGTGCTTGCCGAGCCCGCTCTTGTTGGGCCTTCATCTCTTGGTCAAAGCCTGCCAAGTCTACCGTCATGCCAGCCTCTTCCAGGTATTCTTGGGTTAATTCCAGTGGGAAGCCATAAGTATCATAAAGCTTAAAGGCTTGGCTACCCGCCAATTGCGTCTGGTTGTCTGCTTTCAGGTCAGCGATTTGTCCTTGTAAGAGACTCTCACCCTCTTCAATAGTTTCCATAAAGCGGGCTTCTTCATTACCGATGACATTTTGAATAAAATCTTGGTCCTGCTTAATTTGCGGATAGAAATCCGCCATCATCTCAGCTACAACCGGTACCAGTTCAGTTAAGAAAGCCCGGTTAATGCCCAAGCGACGACCATGCATAATCGCCCGGCGGATTAAGCGACGCAAGATATAGCCGCGTCCCTCATTAGATGGTAGGGCCCGGTCAGCAATGGCAAAGGATACCGCCCGCACATGGTCAGCGATTACCTTAAATGAGGTATCAAAAGCCGGATTTTCCCCATATTGGTGGTCGGTCATGCTGGCAATCTTTTCGATAATTGGCATGAAGAGGTCTGTTTCAAAGTTTGTTGGGGTATCCTGGATAACCGAAACCATCCGTTCTAAGCCCATGCCCGTATCAATATTTTTTTGCTTCAAGGGCACATACTGGCCATCTGGCATATGGTTAAATTGAGAGAAGACGATATTCCAAATTTCTAAGTAACGTTCATTTTCGCCACCTGGATACATCTCAGGATCATCATCAGATAAGTCTTGGTAGGCCGGGCCCCGGTCATAGAAAATCTCAGTACATGGGCCACATGGGCCTGCACCTAAATCCCAGAAGTTATCTGCTAAGGCGATAAAGTGGTCATCACTCATACCGGTCACTTCCCGCCATTTTTCCAAAGTAGCAGTATCTTCAGGATAGTAGGTCATATACAGTTTTTCTGGTTCAAAGGCAAAATAATCAGCACCAGTTAATAATTCCCAGGCCCAAGTGATGGCTTCATCCTTGAAGTAATCGCCAATTGAGAAGTTCCCCATCATTTCAAAGAGGGTATGGTGGCGGGCAGTTACCCCCACATTTTCAATATCATTGGTACGAATCGATTTTTGCACATTGGTAATTCGCGGATTCTCAGGTGTCTTAACCCCTTCAAAGTAAGGTTTAAGGGTGGCTACTCCGGAGTTAATCCATAACAAGCTCGGGTCATCGACTGGGATGAGAGAAGCTGACGGCTCAACACTGTGTCCCTTGTCTTGCCAGAAATCAAGCCACATGTGGCGGACATCATTAGCTGATAATTTTTTCATTTTCTTCCTCCTAAATAAAAAAAGCCCTGCCTACAAATAAGGGCGCTAGTACGCGGTACCACCTTACTTGTAATGACAGGACACCATTACATCTCATTAGCTGGATAACGGCCAGGACCGGGTGTCTTTCGACACATCGCTTATAGGGGCTAGCATCTTAACCAGTGAACACTTACACTATCTGTTCTCGCTAAAGGGGTTAAAATATGGTCTCCCGCAGATTTTTTTATTAAAAATACTCCTAAAGTATAAGGATTTACTGGCTAAAAGTCAAGACCCGTCTAGAAATCATAAGGGGTTAAGCCTGCCATGCCAATCAGCGGATCCACTTGCCCAGCCCGAACCAAATCAGGCGTTAAACGGCCGGAATCGCGATCCTCTTGATTTTCAGGCTGGCCTGCCGTTGAATTCGAAGCAGTCGCTTGGTCATCTGCTTCTGAATTAGTTTCAGCCTGGTCAGCTTGCGCCTGGTCTGCCGCTTGACTAGCTTCAGACACGACTAGCTCACTAGCGTCCATCAAAATCAAATCATAAAGTAGCGTCAGACGTTGACCGCCTACGCTTTGGATGGCTTGTATCCAAGCTGACTTTTCCCCGCACATAATCAGTGACTGCTTGGCCCGAGTTATCGCAGTATAAACTAGGTTACGTTTAAGCATACGTGAATACTGGTTAACCATGGGTAGAATCACAATAGGAAACTCTGACCCCTGGGCCTTGTGAATAGAGGTACAATAGGCCAGGGTTAATTCCTTGAAATCATCTCGGCTATAGGTGACTTCAAGGTCATCAAAGGCCACCACCATTTCATCGGTTTTAGAAGCTACTTCATTAGCAAAAAAGATTGAGACAATTTGACCCAGGTCACCATTAAATATATTTTTTTCTGCCTGGTTTTTTAGCTGCAGGACCTTGTCCCCTACCCGGAAAACCTGGTCAAAGTGGACCAGTTCCCGGCGGTTGCCCCCTTCATTGGGGTTAAGGGTGGCTTGCAAGCAAGCATTCAACTTATCAATACCAGCTAAACCCTTATACATGGGGGCTAAAACTTGAATATCCTGCAGGTCGTAGCCCTTCTCTTGGGCACGCTTGGCAATTTTAGCTACAGTTTTCGCCATCTGGCCGCTAGATAATTCAAAGTAAGACCGGTCAGCTTGCTGCTTGGTTAAGTCAGGCGGCACAATCCCTTCTTTAATTTGATGAGCCAAATTGACAATGGTGGACTGGTCATCCTGCCGGTAGATTTCATCTAATTCCCGACCGGGACACTTGCCTGAGCGAATTAAGTCTGATAAAACCTGGCCAGGACCTACTGATGGCAGCTGGTCCTTGTCCCCAACTAAGATAATCTGCATGTAAGGCGGGACCGCCGCCAGCAATTGGTGGGCCAGCCAGGTATCCACCATGGACATTTCATCAATAATTAACAGGTCTGCCTGGAGTTGGACGGTGCCAGCTTCAAGATCTTGGTCACCGTAATCCAGGTCATCAGAGGTCAAGCCCAGTAAGCGGTGGATGGTAGAAGCTGGTAAGCCAGTTGTCTCCTGCATGCGCTTGGCAGCTCGACCAGTGGGCGCCGCCATGGCAATTGGGAAACCACCTGGTTCATAATCATCGGGGTCCAGGGCCAAATCATGAATTTTAGCAAAAATCTTAACAATCCCATTTAGTACCGTGGTTTTCCCCGTCCCTGGCCCCCCAGTTAGGATAAAGAATTTGTTGGTCAAGGCTTCTTTTATGGCTGCTTTTTGGGCCAGACCATAGGAAATACCTAGTTCTTCCTCTACCGCTAGAATCTCCTGGTCATAGTCCACCTGGCCATTATCTGCTAAATCCGCTAAGTCTGTTGACCGCTTAATCCGGTCCAAAGACTTGGCAATGCCCACCTCGGCATAGAAAAGACTGGGCAGAGCGATAGCCGTATCAACAGCGATTAACTTGCCTTGGTCACACAAGTCTGACAGCGTATCGGCTAAGACCTGGCCGGTTAGCCCTCCTGGCTGGGCCTGGCTGAGTAGGTCCATGGTTAGTCCCAAAAGCTGGTCCCGGTCGATATAAGTATTACCAGACTGGTAGCAGACCTGGTTCAAGATAAAATAGAAGCCCCCAGCCAAACGCACTGGCGCATCTAGGGGGAAATCCAGGCGTTGGGCCAACTGGTCAGCCTTTTGAAAGCCAAAACCTTGCAGGTCCTCGATTAAGCAATAAGGATTGGCCTGGATAACCTCTAAGGTATCCTGCTGGTAGAGACCGTAAATCCGACTAGATAAGTTGGCGGAAAAGCCCAATTCAGCTAATTTAATAAAGACTTGCTGGTCACCCTGCTGACTTTTTAACCGCTCTAAAATCATCAGTCGCTTACTCTCCGATAAGCCCTTGACCCCCTTCAACTGGTCAGGATCATTAATGATGCTTTCAATGGCATGGTCACCCATGTGGTCAACAATACGACTAGCCAAGACCTTACCGATACCAGGAAATTCTTCCGAAGAAAAATAACGAATCAGCCCTTCTTTAGAAGCAATTTGTACCTGGTCGTAGCCGGTCACCTGGAACTGGACCCCATACTTGCTGTGGTCAACCAAGCGGCCATAAAACTTATAGGTCGATCCCTGCTGGATGGTAACAAAATTACCGGTCACCACAATTTTTTTCTCCGAATACATGGTATTAGTCTCATCAATATCGATGGCCATGACCCGGTAGTAGTTATTTAAATTTTCAAAATAAACGGCGGTAATTTCGCCAATCATATAATCTTGATCATTTACTGTCACAAGCCTGGCCTCCCTTATTCATACCTGCCATTATACTAAAAAAAGAGCCAACCGGAAAGGTTAGCCCTATTGTGATTAAGCATACTGCATTTCTTGGTCGCCACTAAAGGCCTTGTCGATGGTTCCCCCACCCAAGCAAACTGGGCTGTCATAGAAAACCACA